>CAIWKO010000011.1 GCA_903913285.1 uncultured Bacteroidales bacterium
CTGATTAGCAAGTTTCTTTTTTATAGCTTCAACTTCTATTCGTAAACTTAAATTTTCAACAAGCATTTCTCGCAATTTTGTAAAAATTCGCATAATCTGTATGTTAACTTGTATAGCTCTTTCGCTGTTTAATATTCCGGATAACATGGCTACACCTTGCTCGGTAAATACAAATGGCAAACTTCTGGTACCACCCCAACTTGATGTTCCAAATTGGAATTTCAAGTTTTCAAATTCTTGCTTTGATAATTGAAACATAAAATCATCAGGAAAACGGCTTAAGTTTCTTTTAACAGCTTTATTTAGGTTGCCGGTTGTCACTCCATATAGTTCTGCCAAATCTCTATCAAGCATTATTTTCTTTTCCCTGATCAGAAAAATTTTGCTGCTAATTACTTCATTAGGTATTGTTGGTAATGCATTCTTTTTCATCTTTACTATATTTTCACGTACCAAAAATAGTATTTTACTATCACATTTTTAGATACCTTATTATTTTCCCAGCTCGCGGGGAAATGTTTTCCCCGTGCCTTCATAAATTCAATCATCCCCATTCACCAGTTTTTCAAGATCACAAAAAAACAAAAGACCCGAACTCTTGTCCGGGCCTTCCGTCTTTTCATAGCTTGTAAACCAACTAGTAACTCGTCATTAGTAACTAATAACTAGCTCTGTTCAGGTGGCTCAACATTACCGCTTTCGTCGGGTTCCAGTGCAACATCTTGGCTCACTTCGCTGTCCTTTGTAATTTCAACGTCGGTTAAAGTGGTGTCCAAATATGTTGGTGCGCTTATTTTAAGAGTATATGTTCCAACCGGAACACTCTCAAAATAATAATCCCCGTTTTCGTCGCTCTGCACACTCAGGTTCAGTTCAACAATGCTTATTGTAGCATCTTCAATAACGCTATTATCCTCACTGTTGGCAACATTGCCTAAAAGTATTCCAAAACCGGGAATAACAGCAGGATTCTGTTTCGGTCCATTATAATCGATTATGTTTCGTGCACTTTTATACAATGCTTTAAAGGTTGCACAAGCATCATCGTCCAAAACATCAACTAGTTTATCCATTTCGTTTTTCAATAAATCCGTGGTTTGCGGAAACAACTTGTTAAGTATTGCTGTACAATCCTTTCTTGCATCTCTTGCTGCTTTCGGTTCTACTTTTTTCGATTTAAATTTTGTAATAGTATCCGTCAATGAAGTTAAAATATCAGTATCAACCCCAAAATCAACCAAAAGTGTAGCATTTGTTGTAGCGCAGCTAGAAATATTTTCAGCCGTAGCGATCAAAATTTCATCCTGCATCTGTTCCAATTCCGATTTCGAATACGAAAACTCATCAAACAGATCTCCATTCTCAATGCTATGGGCATAAGCCGCCAAAGCCTTCGCTACTTTCGAAGCTATGTTTGCGCATGATAGTTTAGTTTTCTTCTTGTCTTTTGTTATCCCTGTTATAATTTTTATCTGCACATTAATAGCTTTTTCAATGTCTATTCTGTATTGTTTTAATAGAACATGAGCTGCAATCAATGCCGGTAAATTTGCAATAATAATGCTGTTTGCATCAACAACATTTATGGTCGAATCAAACATTTTTAATTTGTTTTTAAATGTTCTTTTCATTTAACCTCCTTTTTTTAAAGTATTTATATCCATTTATTCAATGCTTTTTTAATAAAGCAAACTGTGTTGAACTACACATTTCCTGTTTTATATTTTATTCCCTGTGGGTTTTAAAATATGCTGTTGTTTTTGTTTATGTTTTCATAATGTTACCTCCTGTTAATTTTTATTTACTTGCTTTGTTTATTAAGTTTCCTTTATATCACATTTTTTAAAAAGTTCGCAGCAGGGTATTATTTTTAAAAAAATAAAATGTCCCTGTTTTCCTATATATAGTTTTAAAAAAAAGTAAAACGATGCTTTTACCAAAATAAATTTTAATAAAATCATTACAACTCTGTTTGTATGCTTTTTAAAAATATAAAATTTCCAATATTTAACTTGACTTTAACTTTATGCATTTTTAAAATTCCAATAAAATAATTTTTCTTGACATTTTTTGACATAATAATTTCCCCACCTTTTTTTATTAATCCCATTAATATTTATTTTGTAATTGTTCATTTATCCCGTTCAGATTAATTAGTAAAAAAAAAAATTTGATATCTTTTTTTTAAGAAAGTCGGCTCACATATAAAAAAATCGTCACCAACCATTATTAAACTGTAACCGACCATTATAACACATGTACCAACCATTATTGAACTATCACCATCCATTATGACACTTACGCCAACCGTTATGAAACAGTCACCAACCATAATGAAACTGAAACTTGTCATTATGGCCCTTGCACATTCCATTATGATACCGTCCCCTGTCATTATGGCTGTTGTACCAACCATTATTGAACTGTTACCAACCATTATTGAACCGTGAGCAATCAAAATGATTGTAACTGTGCTTACAATAAAAATCAACTCAAAACTTCATCCTTAAACTCCCAACTCAAGGCACTCCCAACTCTAGCTCACTCCCAACTCTAGTTCACTCAAGTCACTTTTAAAAATAATGTGTAGATTTGTTTTTATTTACGAAAAACAAACCATGGAACAACGTCATCAGGAATACCTCGATTATTACCGGGTACGTATGCGTAAATACGAAAACAACTCGCTCTACGCGCATAGTTTCGAATCGGAAAAAAAGCTCTTCGATGCCCTAAGCCAGTGCGAGCGGCTGGAGGATTTCAGGGCCAAAGTGGAAGGCGAAAACCTGGCGCTCAACAATGCCGTGGCGCTGGTTAAAGATCAGTCCATGGCCCGCCTCGAACTTTACCAAAGCATCAAAGAATTTGTCAGAGCGCGGGCTCCGCGGCAGATCCTGGACATGGTGGATGGTGTCCACTCGGTTGGCGAGCTCACCACCAAGGTGAACGAAACAGAAGTAAAAGTGGGCATCGAGATCTCGGTCGACCAGCTGACCTGGTATTTCTATTCCGATTTCATCGCCCTCGAAAACATAGAAGTGTGGCAAACCGCCGAAATTCCGGCCGAATGGCAACACGAAATCCGCCGGGAATGGGTTGACGAAACCATAGCCGAAGGGCGCAAACTATGGCAAAATACGGTGTTGCCCGAATCGCGCAAATGGAGTCCCGAATGGCAATTCGATTTCAATCTGATAGCCGAAGACCGTCACCGCCGCCTGATACCCGTTCCCGAAGACGTGGTTCAGCGCCGCATTCAGCAATTTAAAACCTACAGGGGGATTTGATATGCCTATCGAAAAACAATTTGCAGACTCGATGCTCGGCACCTTCCGGAATTTATTTCAGGAACTGGCCGACAAAAATGCCGAAGGCGAATCCTTCGACAAACTCCGCGCAAAACTCGACCGCATGGAACAACTTGCCGTTGAAATGGACGATCTGAGCGCCTTTTCGGCCAAACTCACCACCGAGGGCCTGTTTGTCGATTTCAGCAACCTCTATGGCGAAATTGCCGGGGCCATGGCTGCCAAACAATATGCAAAAGTCACCACCGACGAAGAACTGCTCGCCCAAACCCTTGCCGCCTACGAGAGCTCGCTCAAAAACTACGAAAACGAACCCAAGCAAAAACCCCTTTACGACATCCTCAAACACATCATCGACCTGGGGCGCTCGGGCATATCCTATCCCGTGTTTTTGCGCGTATGCGAAGAAAAGGGCCTCTACAAAATGATGGAAGGGGGCGTTGTTTCGCGCGCCGGGCTGGTAGAAGAACTCACGTTTAACCAGATATTCAACATGGCCGTGCCCATCCAAAAAACAACCGAACTCCTGAAAGTTTACGACACTTTGTCCGACCAGTCGCCTTTCAAAACTCCCGACCTGTTTCTGTTTGGCCTCGAGCGCACCCGCATCGACTGGCACTATCACCCCGTACAAAACCGCTGGGATGCCATTGTCAGAGGTTGGGAACGCCTGTTCGAACTGGTTTTCGATTGGCTCGATTCCTTTGCCGATTTTGCCCCTGCCGATTTTCGCTGGGCCGCTTTGGGCGATATGCAAAGAACCATGCGCAACATCAAGCGGACCAACGATTGCAATCCGGGATTCCTGAAAGAACGCGAGCGCATCTTTTTCGAATATTTTCAACTGAAATGGGACGATATTTTCACCCACGAAACCTTTTTGAACGAAATGAAATCGGGCCGTATATGGTATTCTGATGAGCTTTTCGCGTTGATACAGGAAACCTATCCGCATTGCAAGCCCTTCAGCAAGCCGCCGAAAGAGCTGATTCAGCATGCCGAAGACATACACCACCATCAGCGTTTCAAACGGCCGAATTCTTTCGAGCTCACGCCCGCCGACCAAAAACGTTTATCCGATCTGATAGGCGAAGAAAAATTCAAACAGATCTATGGAAAAGCATAAACCCGTAGCGCCTGCCCTGGTGCAAAAAACGGCCGGCATCATGCTGTTTCTGGGTTTGGTAGTATTTCTCTGCGTCAGGTTCTACACGGCCAACATCGGTTCGTTCCCATCCCACATTCATGCCTGGGCCCAATCCGACCGCTACGCGCTGGCCCTGAACTTCCGGCAAAACGGTTTCGATCTGTTCCATCCGCGAACCTTCAACCTGAATCCGCAGTTTCCGCCCAAAGTGCCGCTCAGCGTCGAAAAAGGCATCACCCAGGTCGATTGCCCCGTTCACGAATACATCATTGCTCTCATCATGGCCGCCACGGGTAGCCACTCCCCTTTTGTGTTTCGCCTGTATAATTTGCTGTTGGGTTTGCTAGGGCTTTTCTTTTTGTTTTTGATGGTTCGCAACAACACCCTCTCGCACCTCAAGGCTATAGCCGTGGTAGTGTTTGCGTTTCTGTCGCCGGTTTTTGTCTACTATCTCGATGGGTTTCTGCCGTCGGTAAGTTCGGTGGCCTGCACCCTCATCGGGTTTTATTTTTATTTCGGATACCTCTCCCACCAAAAATTTCGCAGCCTGACAGTCGCGGTTTTGTTTCTGTTGCTGGCCGCCCTGAGCCGCACTCCCTTTGCCATGTTTCTTGGTTCGGTGTTTTGCCAGATCGTTTTCAACATGATCAAATCAAAAAAACTCAACCTCAAAACCCTGCTGCCTTTCGTGATCGCCTTTGCCGTGCTGCTCGGATATTTTATTTATAACCGCTATCTGGCGCGGGTTTATGGCTCGGTTTTTCTATCAACCATCAAACCCGTTGGCAGCCTCCACGAACTGCGCGAAAACCTTGCATTTATCTATCACAGCTGGTTCAGGTCGTATTTCACCCTCTATCATTATATCGCGTTCGGGGTGCTGGCAATAGCGTTTGTCATACAATGGATACGCCTCAGATCGTTGACCGTCTTTCAAAAGAATCTGCTGTTTCATTTCGTCGTAACGACGCTTGGCGCGACAGCCTACTTCATACTCATGAACGGTCAATTTCACAGCCACGACTACTATTTTCTCGACAGCTTTTATATTCCTGCCTTGCTGTTCTTCATCCTGTGTATCGATAGTTTCCGCTTGCAGAAAACCTATGCCAAACTGCTGTTCGCCTTTCCGCTGCTGATATTTGTTTCGGTAGCCTTCGGCGCCTGCCAAACCGATATGGCATTTCGCTATACCGAAAACCCTAACGACCGGTATTTTGCCGAGTCGGAAAACTATTCCCACTCGGCCCAACTCCTCGATTCGCTTCACATTGCTTCCAACGCAAAAATGTTGGTGATGGATGCCTACTCGGCAAACATCCCCTTCATCAGAATGAACCGCACAGGTTATGCATTGATAGGGGCAACCACGCAGCACCTAAAAGAATCGCTTGGCTGGAATTTTGATTACGCTACCGCTCAAAATGAATTTTTGCTTTCGGATATCGTCAACTATTACCCCGACATCATCAACGAACTAACCCCCGTGGGCAACAACGGAAAGATAACGGTCTTCAAAAAAGAACACAAGCCAAAGTCCCTGCCCGAATTTTTGCAGATGAGCGATAAAGTTGTTTTTTATGCTTCGTCCTGCACTATCCAAACCGATTCGTATACCGACTGTATTGCCCGTAACATCAGCTGCGATTCTGTTTTGAAAATAGGGTGCGGCAATGAATACAGCAATCTGCTTGAAATCGACCTGAGTCTTTACAATGCCAAGACTCATAATTTGTTTTTCAGAGCCGATTGCAGGTTGAACATATTCAACAACGATAATACCGACATGGTGGCCGCCATAAACTCAGGCACCGAACAGGTGTATTATAAAAGCTTCGCTTTGAACCAGTATCTCGACGAAACATCGGGTGTCGGATTCCGAAAACTATATTTTATGTATCCCTTGCCTGAAACCGGGAACAATAAAGGCATTTTCAAGTTGTATTTATGGAACAACGGCAAGAACGAACTTGAATTGAAGAATATCTGCGTGTGGATGGTGAATTAAAAGTCTCCCGAAACCAAAGTTCCTTGATCGGATACGCTACTCTTTCTTAGTCATGGTCTTCCTAGCAATTGAAATACTTGCATTCAGCTCAAAGCCCACGAGCAGCGAAATGGAGTTAAAATAAAGCCACATCATAATAACGATAATCGTCCCGATCGAGCCATACAGGGCATTATAACGGGCAAAATTGTTCACATAATAATTAAAGCCCGAAGTGGTCGCAATAAAAAGCAGGGTTGCCAGGGTTGAACCTGCCGAAATAAATCTGAACCGTTCTCTCTTTGCAGGTGCCAGAAAATATAAAAAAGAAGACCCAAAAAATACCATCAGCAACACAACGATCCACCGGCCGTATTTTATCAGATACAGCACCACCGACCGCTTCAATAGATGAGCCGTAACAAAGTATTTCATTCCCATAGTGCCCAGCATGATTATGGCAATAGAAAAAACAACGATCACAGCCAGAATGAGCATAAGCACGATAGAGATCATGTATTGCTGCCACCACTTGCGTGTTTCGATGCTGTGCGATGTATTATTAAATCCGATAATAACGCCGTGAACACCGTTTGAAGCAAAATAAAGGGCCATGATAAAACCTATCGAAAGCAAACCGCCGTGATGTCGCGAAACAATATCGGTTATGGTTGAACTGATAAGTGTATAAAAATTCTCCGGGACAGAAGAATGGATGGTATCCAACAAAGTAGTCTGAAAATGAGGGACAGGAATATACGGGATAAGGGTGAACAAAAATATTATGGCAGGAAACAAAGCCAGAAAAAACTTAAACGCGATTGAGCTTGCTCGTGTTGTGATAGCCCCGTCCATCAATCCTTTAAAAAAGAAAACGATCACATCATAAAGGGGCAAACCGTCGAAACCCGGAAGAACTATTTTCTTGGTAATAGTCTTAAAGACTCCGAAAACACTTGATTTTTTCAGGATATCTATTATTCTGTACTTTTTCTTCATTCAACAGCTTTTAAACTCAGATCCAGACTTTTGATATGATGAGTTATGGCTCCAACCGAAATAAAATCAACACCGCTTGTAGCGTAGCCCTTAATATTATTTATTGTAATACCACCCGATGCTTCCGTTTCAAACCTTCCGTTAATCAATTGAACCGCTTTTTTCAGATCTTCAGGCGAAAAATTGTCGAGCATAATTCTGTCAACCTTACCAATATTCATCACCTCATCTAATTCATCAAAATTCCGGACTTCAATTTCAATTTTTAATTTCTTCCCTTTGTTTTTTAAATACGTATGTTCTGCTTCAATGGCTTTTTTAATACCTCCTGCAAAATCAACATGATTATCCTTTATCATCACCATATCGTATAAACCCATCCGATGATTCATTCCGCCGCCAATGGCAACAGCCATTTTCTCGAAAATGCGCATATTGGGTGTTGTTTTTCGCGTATCAAGCAATCGGGTTTTAGTGCCGGCTAATATTTTGGTATACTCATATGTTGATGTGGCTATACCACTCATCCGCTGCATAAAGTTCAGCATCGTGCGTTCAGCTATCAACATCGATCTGCACGAGCCTGTTAAATAAAAAACGATATCACCTTTTTTCACTCTTGCACCATCATGTATAAGTATTTGCATCGATATTTCCGGATCGATCTCTTTTAGAACTTTGCAAGCTATATCAACTCCGGCAATCACACCGTCTTCTTTTACCAGTAATTTCATTTTCCCGTTTGCCTTTTCGGGAATAGTAGCCATTGAAGTATGATCCCCATCGCCGAGATCTTCAGTTATCGCTTGCTTTATAAGTTTTTCAATAATATCCATAACAATAAAAATTCAGCAGTCCTGCTAATTTACAAAAAAAGACTTACAAAGATATTCAATAAAATTTATTCTGCTTCGAATTGAAGCTGATGAATCAGCGGAACACCATTCACTTTCTTAATAAGAAAATACGTTCTGAATTTGGTTGTTTTGGTAACCAATGTTCCTATTGAGAATTGAGAACCCTCGTTAGATGTGCCTTGTTGGTTAATTTTAAATGAAACCGGAGGATATTGCGTGAAAAAATTCTTTACGATCATTTCAGCCTGAGATTTACTGTAAACACCATCACTTGAGGGAACGGTCAGATCAATACTTGAATTAAAATACGAGGCAAGCTTTTTCGCATCACCTGAATTGATTGCTGCAGCAATATTGTTTGTGATATCATCATTTATCCTGTTTATTGTGCTGTCTTTCGAACTGGCTGAATCAACAGGATATGCAAAGATATTCAACGAAAAAAATAAGGAAAATGTTATTAGAGTTAAGTATTTCATTTCAAATAAACTTTAATACCAGAATTCTACAAAAACCAAGCCATATATTTTCATGCTTTTGTAGTAACAAAAATATAAAATCTTTTCAGAAATAAATTAATTATTAGAAATTATCTTACTATCTGGAACTTTCCGACAGTCAATTTTCCATCAATTTTCAAAAGATAACAATACATTCCGCTTGACAGTGGCGAAATGGAAATTCTTTTGCCGGCAACAGCTTCGCCGTTTAAAACCTCTACCCCCTGAGAATTCAAAATAGAATAGTTGAAGGTCTTTGTAAACTCAGGGATCTCAAAAATAATATAATCAGAAGCCGGGTCGGGGAATAATTTTACAAAACGGGATTCTTTAGCAACAGTATTTATTCCTACAGAAGTAATATTTACACTTTGAATTACTGTATCAGATGCACATCCTCTGAAAGCAACAAGCATCACAGAATAGGTTCCTGTTGCCGAATAGGTATGGGTTGTAATATTTCCTGTATCGCTTTGCCCATCGCCGAAATTCCAGAAATAGGAATCAGCATTAGTTGAATAATTTGTTAAAGAAATATGGTTTTCACTTATAATATCGCTAAAACCTGCATGTACGGTCAATGTATCGATCTTCCATAAATCCAGACTATCAAAAACCACCTGATGGGCATATTGCTGAAGATGTAATGCAGTTGCAGGATTTACTCCGACTGGATAAGCTGCTCCAATCGGTGACTTATGAAACATTGAAGCATAAAAAGTACAGGCAGCCAGATAACTTCCTGCTATACTGGGATGGCTTCCATCTGCAGCATACAATACAATCGAATCCCCGTCATCACGAACTCTTTTCCATGCCACTCCAACCGGTGCAACAACTGCATTTAATGTCTGGCTCATTTGCAGATAGGTATTTCTGATTCCTGCCTGCATACCTTCATAGGTACAAATTGGGGGATAAGTAGCACAATTTGATGGATCACCGTCTTGATGACCCCAGGTCATAAAAAATAGTGTATTTGTACACGAATCATTCTTTTTGATGTATTTATTTAATGAATCCGCATAAGGATAAACATCCGTTGCAACCTGAGAAGGTGGAAATGCAGGTAGCTGGCTCTGTTCTTGCAACACCACAAAATCCCATGGTTTGGACTGTATCTTGCTCAAAGAAGTTGCGTTAGTAGAATGTGCCTGAAGTGTACTTCCCCCCACAGTATTTTCATCATGGATCAAGGTATCGCCTTTTGATAATGCAATTTGAGTAATCAATGTTGGCAGGTCATTTACATAAGTATAGCTATTTCCTAAAAATAATACTTCCAGCTTTTTCTGTGCAAAAAGCGAAGTACAGAAACAAACTAAAAAAAGTTGTAATCCAATAAATTTTCTCATAGCAAATTTTTTACAAAAATATATTAAAATGGGGAAACCTTATTCTCCGATTTTCATTCCTATATGGAAATGATTTATAAATTTGTTGAATAAACGTCATTTTATGAAAATTACTTTGGTTCTTACCGGAAAAACTGAGATGGATTATATCATAAAAGGTTCGGAAGAATACATTAAACGGATAAAACGATATATTAATTTTGAAGTAATTTCTATTCCGGATATAAAAAACGCTAAAAATCTGTCTATTGAGCTTTACAAACAAAAAGAAGCCGAAGCTCAAGAAAAAATATTAAGTAAAGCCGATCTGATAATATTACTTGATGAATTTGGTACAGAATATAATTCGATTGAATTAGCAAAATATATAGACACCAAAATACAATTAAGCATTAAAAATATGGTTTTTGTTGTTGGCGGAGCATTTGGATTTGCACCTGAAATAAAAAAAATGTCGCATTATAGTATATCGTTGTCACGATTAACATTTCCACATCAATTAGTAAGATTGATTTTTCTGGAACAACTTTACAGAGCTTTTACAATAATCCGAAACGAAAAATATCATCACTCCTGAGCTTTTCTCTTTGCTGTAATGATTCTTCTTCGTTTATTTAATAGAATTATAATAAGTTGAAGTATGAGGATTGAAAAAGTAATATACATGGAAATCTTTCCAATATAGTCCCCAAAACGAGCATAAAAAGTCTTATAACTATTCGCATTGATCTGCATTTTTAACACATCAGGAGTCCAGTATTGGGTTTTCGCCAAAACATCTCCACGCTGATTTATAAACCCAGAAATCCCAGTATTTGCAGAACGCGCAATACTTCTGCGTGTTTCAATAGCTCTCAACCGGGCATACTCAAAATGTTGTTTATAGCCTGCTGTATTTCCCCACCAACCATCATTGGTGATAATAAAGATAAAATTTGCGCCATTACGAATATATCCTGTAATGAAGTCTCCATAAATTGATTCATAGCAAATCACTGGAGCAATTTTGGGTGAATTATTTTTTTGACCAAAAACAGTTCTCTCCTTTTGAGTAGCATTGCTCCCTGTCATTCCCCCAAGATCAATTGCATATCTTTCAAGTGGTTTAAGCACTTTTGGGAAAGGCATCATTTCAACACCTGGTACCAGCTTAGATTTATGGTATAATTGAGGAACTTCTTTAAAATCTAAATACATTGCTGTATTACATACATCAAACCAATAATTATCGGATTTAGAGTATCGGGCAGTTGCTGATAACTCTTCATTGGGCTCATAAATTTTATATGATGAAACACCTACAATAATCTTTAGTTTCGGATATTTTTTTATTAATCCCTTTAAACTATCCACGTCTGTGTTTGTATTTATTTCATTTTCAATAATACCGGAAGGCAAGGCTGTCTCAGGAAAAATCAAATAATCTGTTTTATCATCAACTTTTTGCCGGGCTAAATGCAACATTTTATTCACTTGCTGTTCCTCACTCATGCTGCTAAACTTTTCATTATATGGATCCACATTAGGTTGGACTACAACACAAGTATATGGGTTTTCCGTTTCATGGTAATTATAATACAACCCAATAGAAATTAATGATGGGATTATTAATAACGTGGCAAAACATACAATAAAAATGATAGTATTTTTTCGTGATTTAAAGTTCCCAAATGCATTCAATAGTAATTTATACAGCAAAATATTTGATAATAGGATCCAAACATCACCACCAAATATACCCGTGTATTCATACCACTGAATAAATAGCGGATAATGTGCAAATCCATTTCCTAAGTTTAACCAAGGCCATGATAAATCCCAACTCAGATGTAAATATTCGAATGTTATCCAAAAAAGAATTAATACATTAAATGCTCCTCTTGATTTAAATATCGTTCTGCGTACAAGATGATACAGATGAAACACTATGGCCATAAAAAGTGCATTGCAAACAACTGCCATTACAGCACCAAAGAAAGTTGAATAATAGATCCACCAAGTAGTTAAAAGATTCCAAATAAAAAATGTAATATAAGAATAAAAAAACACACTTGATTTTATGAAGTTATGTTTATTTTTTGCTATAAAATCTTCGATATAAAGTAAAGGAACAAATGCTATGAAAAGTAGGAATGGAAATCCACTTACCGGCCACGAAACTGAAAGTAGAAGCCCACTTAAAATGGCCATTAAAAGTAAGTACCTTTTTTTCATACCTTGTAATTCAAAAACAAACCTACATATTTTTTTACTAAAAAAACATATTACTTAAAAAAAACATTTAATAAAATGTATGATACCTGAAAATAATAACAAATTGGTAGGCTTAAAAAAAAAATTATGAATGAAAGAAGTAATTTTAACTATTACAATTTGGGATTTTTATATAATTCTATTGAAATTTGAAATGAAGACATCTCTTTTACTAATACCCAATTTTGTTTGACTTCTTCGTAGGGTTGCAAATTTCTAACATTAAGAATATTGGAATAAAGTATGTATTTGTATCTTGGAATTTCTGTTACTTCCAAATCACTATACGAAAAATCATTTTGCAAATACGAATACTTAAAATCATTATTTAAAGGAAATTCTGTATGAATTTCTTTAGGGTCAATTTTATCTGATTGAATAAAAGTTCTCATATTTTGTTCAAGTTTGAAATAAGGCAGAACTTTTAGAGAAGTATCCCAGGCATTACCATATTTTTGAGGGTAAACAATAAAATTTCCAAAAAACAAACATAATAGTATGGATGCAAATATAAGAATCCGGTGTTTTTTAGAATTAATATTTTGAATAAAATACACGGCAAAAATGCTAAGAATTGTGAAAGTAATAAGGAAATATTTATGTCCAATAGGGTTTGAAATAAATATCATTACCCCTATATTCATAAGGAGAGGAATAATTAGAATAATCAATATTTTTTTTAACTCTGCTGAAATTTTTATTTTTTGATAAAAAACAAAAAAACCTACAGAACATAAAAGCCAAATAAAAATTCTTCCTGAATCAACAAGTTTCCAAATAATAAATCCAAATTGTCTGAAAACCATGTTTAATGAATTAGTATCCCGAAATGAATTTTTTTCCGGAGTAAAAAACAGCCAACCTGTTTTATTTAAATGATATATACACCAACAAATAAGAAAAATTAATGCGGGAATATAACACAAGTAGTCATTTATTTTAAGCCTGTTCTTTTCAATAATAAGAATAAATATCAATTGAACTAACAGTAAACAAAAAATAAACACTATTGCTCGTATTGAAATGGTAGACAATAACAACAGGCTAATTGAAAAGAACAGATATTTTTTTTCAATCAGTGTTCTTATGGCAAGCAAAGCAAAATATAAAAAGACAATATCATAACCAATTAAAACTATTTGCGTCGATATTGCAGGGTCAAACAGTAATAATAAATAAACTAAGAACAGAGATCCCGGTTTAATAAAATGAAGCGAAATGTTTTTTACTTCCCAAAATATGCCAACAACAAAAGTTATGATCGCAATATGGCTTACCAATAATGATTGCCCCATTATTTTCCAGCAGGCTGCTAAATAATATGCATAAAGTGTGATAACACCGTAATCTAACTTTTGTGAAGGTATAATTTTTCTAAAAGAATTATTGAAATAGAAACTAGCACTTTCAGATATTGTAATATTATCCCAGAAAAAAGGAATATTTACAGATAATAAAACTGCAACAATGCTAAGAAACGAAAAGAATAAAAATATTTTTCGTGGATTTTGATTAAATCTTGTAATCAAATTAGAAGTCATTTTCTTTTTAATTACCTTTTTTATCAAATACTGCGGTTTGCTGTTCAAAGTTAAATAAATTCTACTGACATTGTGTCCTATTTTAATGGCTCTGTTTACAAATTTATGATTAAAATTATATCCAGACCATTTGATATTGTTTTTGAAGCGATAATCTTCAAGAACTGTATCTCCAAAACAAAGCTCCGAAACACTTTCATCAATAATGTTTGACTTAACAAACCTAAAACACCTTAAATAATTGAACCCATACAATATCTGCATGACAGATCGATAGAAAAAAATATTTCTATATATAGGGCTGATTTTCATTATAAAAGTTATCCGGACCTAATTACCCAAGAGATACATTTTCCCAAATTCCTTTTTAAAATATTGATCGGCTTGGGTTTGGAATAAATCAATTGTATTGCCGTTTAATCGGGTTACTACACGATAAAGATATACACCGTTTGCAAGTCTGTCACCAAATTCATCCGTGCCATTCCAGGCATAATCAGTAATATTTCTGCCAATATGCAAAGGTCCGAGTTCTGACAAATCAATCTCACGAACGACTTTTCCGGTAATAGTCATGATTTGTATCTTGAAAAAAGTTGGAATTTCGGAACCTGTCAGAGTAAATACAAAACGTGTTGCAGTTGTAAACGGATTAGGCCAATTCATTACATGGGTGATACTCGGCTTATTGATCACTTCAAACGAAATACTATAATCATTAGATCCTGACTCGTTACTGGAAACATCCTGAGCTTCAACAATGAATTTATAAACCCCATCTACGGGAAAGTCTGCTTTATATAATATCTTGCAGCTATTATTCGGAAGTGAAGCCGGGATAAATTGTAATATCTCTTGCCCGCCACTAATAAAATGAACTCGGTTCATAGTTGTACTTCCCGGATTTACAAGATAAACTCTAAAACTACCAGTATCATTAAGCGCTAAAAATTTATTCTCATCCTTTAAGGTTATCTGGATCTCGGGTTTTGCTGATACGATATCACCATCGAGAATGTGAACTCCATCGAAAGTTACATCAAGTAATGGATTAGTAATATCTTTACTAACATAGAAATTCAATTCACCAATATTATTAAAGTGGTATTGTTCAATCTGATCATTATTAGGATTCACTTCCATCCACAAACTGTTAAAGCCACTTAAGCCTTTGCTAGATGCAGAGATCGTATCAATCAAAACATCTCCAGCAGGATGAGGCCTTCGCCGGAATGATCCGAGGTTATGTACCACATGATTTTTATCGACGATCCAATATTTTATCAATAAGCTATCCATAGGATAATTACTGATATTATGAGTGGCCGTTGATAGAAATATTTTATCTCCTTCCTGAATTGTATCGGCATGAAAAACAAAATGCAGAGAGGGATCAAGGGCTGTTTCAGGAACACCATTATATAAAACCTGCCATCTTTTCATTTGTGGCGGGGTATGCAAACTATCGTCACTCATAAAAGCAACTAATTTAATATAAGGGTGTATGGACGCATCTATTCGTGAACCTAGATTGTAAATATTTGCAGAATCGGGCGGTAGCATTGATATTACCGTATCCACTTGCCCAGAAAGCCTAATTCCAACAACAGAAAGCCTGATATAATCAGGAACTGATGGTTCTAAACCTCTTTCCATCCAATGCAATGAACCCCAACTTGAGGCCGGACCAATAACCTCAGATTCGACAAAACCCTGATTCCACCTTGTTAAAAGACTATCATTCAATTTTATAATAGAACTGATAGATGTTCCTTGCAACTCGTGAGCAGAACCAATCGGACTTCCTTTTTTGCCAAAAATAATATAGGGAATGTTATTAGGTAAAGTACGAATTTCAGCACTTCCAAATGATTCAAATTGAGCGTACAATGCATTATTATAACTCTGTGCAAAATGGTTTCTATGGCTATAAACTAAAATCTTATCGTTCGGAGGTACTGAATTCAACAAGTTATACAATCCGAGCCTGCTAACCGAATCTGCAGTACTTATATCCCAACGAACATTAGAATTTAATGGATTTACCCAAGGTTTAGAACTTACACTATCAAAAACAGCTACCAAAACTCCATTCCCGACATCGGCCAAGCCCGACCAAATAGCTTCTATCACATTATTGAGCTTATACCATTCTTCATTCCAGGGAATATAAGGATAAACACCCGTTTGGCACGAAAGTGATATCACATTGTTTACAAATTCAAATTTTCGTTGAGGCCTGTTATAATTTACATACTGATAAACATCGTTCTTGAATTGATAGAAATGTGCCTGTCCCCAGCCGTTCTTTCCGGTTATATATTGAAAGGAGCTTTCTCTCCAATTGTATTTATGAGTTGCGTTTGAGTCAATACTCACGCGCCAATAATATACAATACTATCAGAAGTTATCGGGAAGGTGGGTGTCCAGGTCACCACGCCACCCGAATGAGTTATATGCCCTACTTGCTTTATCGGACTATTAAATGCATCTGTGGTATCCAATTGAAATTCGTAATCATATGAACCAAGAAATGGGAATCCGGTTGAAGCTTTGAGTGTAACAGGCAATGAAGGAATTATTGCATATTCTATTGGATATACAGGAATAATATCCGCCGATTTGATGAATAAAGTAACTTCAGTTGAATTATTCGTTTCTGATATTTCATCTATTGTATTGAAAAAATCCAGAGTGACTTTAAATTTGTTTAATCCAAGCCCTTTGGCAAGATCAACCGGAAGTTTTAAATGAATGGTATCTTTAAAATAAGGAGCCGCAATTTTAGTGAGGTAGGTTGAAGTTGTCGATCCGTCAGGAAAAGTCCTGATGGTTTGTATTACAAATGAATCGGCAATTGCACGCCCAATGTTTGTTGAGATAATATAGATATTAAAAGAATCCTGATCGGAAGTTACATCCGGAGGATTAAAGTAAATGCTTTGCGGATTTATTGTATAATCGGGTTTGGGAAATGAATTAATGATAATAGCCGGATCGCCATGTAATGTCATGGTTAGGCAGGCTTCCTTCGTAGTCAGATCGGGGACCTCAATATAACTTATTGTTTTTTTAATGATCTCTCCAACAGATTTCCCATAACTTTTAAAACTAACATTATTGTAGAACTCGTTTGAATACAAATTCAATGCCCATGGTATCCCCAGACTGATAGAACCAAGATATCCTATTTCACCTTTATTTTCAATTAATACAAATTGTTCGCTCGAACTTCCTGAGCCATCCAGAAAAATATCCCCAGCATAGCATGAATTAGCCAGCAAAAAGGGATATTTCCCAGTATTATTGTATTCAGACGGATTGTCTATACTTTCGTCGAACCCAATTCCCGCTGCATGACCAAAAAACGTCATTAAGGTAACACCATTATTTATTAATGTTTTCAATGAATCGGACTGATTTATCTGTATCGGAGCCGAGGAAGTTTTCAAAAAGGTTTTTACATCCCCTCCAAAAAGAGGTGATTGAATAATTTGTTTGTAGTTATTCAAATACGCCGCGAAAGTAGATTGCTCGCTCAAGGAAGTACCTCCTCCAAAATGAAGTATCGTTTTCATCCATTCCTGAGGAAACAATTGAGCTTGCTCATATTGCTGAACTTTATCAAGATAGATAGTTACCTGATCGGGAGTAATTGCACTCAATCGTCCGATTGGAACTCCGGGCTGATATAACGTATCAACAATTCCCTGTGAAAATAAAAGATCTGAGGGTGGATAGCCATAAGTTGGAACCAGAGTTAACGCATTATAATATGCACTGTTTCGATAACACGGATAAGTTCCGTCGGTAGCAGCCCTGTATCCTTTTCCCAATAAAAAGATATCCTTAGGTGTTACCGTAAAATTATAATACCCAAAACGAATGAAATTTCTTATAGCCAACGGGGATTTCAGCACTCCATAAGCAAACTGATCATACAAATGATCTACATCGACTGCCATGGCATGATAACCTGTGGTGTTTCTATATGTCTGGTAATTTATTGCTTCTGTCCACAGACTTCTGTGTGTTATTATGAAATAATCGGACGAAGCAGCATTGGCAAGACTTTTATAATTTACAAATTTAGCATCAGAACTTACGGGATAGGCCTTTGTGATATTATGTATCACACCGTCAGAAAGGAGAAGACAACTCTTTTCGCTACCCGAATTCGGTAATAAACATTTATAATATGTTCCATCAAAAACAACAGGTATCCGACGGTGGGTGGTTATATCATACAAACGAACCGTATCGCCTGTGGTGGCAGAAAAATTTGTAAAGTTGAATAATGATTTGGGCTGAATGGCATCGGATGCCTGAAACCAAAATGCCGACTGGCCTTCGAGGTTGAGAGTGTGAGGGTACTTTATCTGGATATATGCAACCGTGTTACGGTCGGAGCCACTGCTCAGATCGTTGATGGATGAAAACGTGAAACCCGTGGAAGCTGTTCCGATCTGCGAAAGAGGAATAGAATAATTATATTTCAGTGTTTTATAACCTTCGTAAAGTGTATCGATGGTGTTTCCGGCAAACTGTATGCGCAAATGATGATCGGGCGAAAGCAAAGCATAGTTGGAAGCTCCGACCACCACAAATTCGGCTGCTGCTGCAAGTCCGGAGGCGTATTTATTTGCTGTAGGGATGTTTTTTGTTGTGCTTTGTCCTAAATTAAAATCGGTGTCGAACCATCCTTCGCAGGAAGTATAGTCGGGATCGGTAATTCCGGAACTGTTGGTTTCGCCGGCAAAATACATAGAGGTATAATCCTGACGGGATGTTTTGAAAATATACGATACCGGAGTGTACGAACTAAAACTCATATCCGTTTCCAGAGTCATTCTTCGGTTTGTCAGAGAAGAATTCCAGGTGATAAAATAGGCCGATGAATCGCTGAACAAACTGTAGGCTTTGTTCGGTTGACCTGCCGACCCTTTGTAAAGTTGTGTATCGAGATTTCCATCGTTCTTTTCTCCGTAAAACTCAATATAATCGCCCGAATTAAAAGCCCCATCCGATTCGCCTTTCACATAAATGTATTGTTCTACACCTTTATTGAACACCTGAATGCTACGGGGATCAATAGTTCCGAGAGCAACACCAGCATTTTGCAAGGTGTTGTAGCTGATACGATAAACTCCGTTCTCATGAACGTATACTTTGTAATACGATTGTGAATAGTTTATCCATTCGTTACCGTAAGTCTGAGAAAAAGCCTTGTTGGATAACCAGATCGAAAGAATGCATAACGTGAGTAAGAATTTTTTCATAAGCAACAATAAAGCCGATATTATTTTTTACTGTCAATAGCAGTTTTTTTACGATTCAAATTCACTTTGAGTGAAAACACATTCGAATATAACGCAATGGAAGCATTTCCAATATCTGTAAAAGCATAATCGATAGTAACCATTTTCTTAATAACGATACCCACCCCAATGTTCGGTTGGAAACTTGTGCGGTTTTTGCCATCGATAGTAGACTCTTTTTGAATGTTGCCCACACCACCGCGCAAATAAATAATATCCTTATAGCCCAATTCAACCCCCACATGCGGATCGAGGGATATGGGATCGCTTTTTATCAATACATTGCGCATCCCGTCGAAGGTCATATCCATATCAACATCGATCAAAGCGGAGAACTTCTTTTTGAAAAAATCGAAACGTTTGGCTGCACCCATATTCAGACGTGGTAAGGTGTATTCAACCGAATTTTTTGGTATCACATTCCCCGTTTCTGTGAATACTGCTTTGGTGGCATCATCCAATGTATAGTTCCATGCATTGAAGGTTGATGTTACATCGCGGGCAACGGCTCCGAAATGCCATTTCTTAAGGTCGTACTGAACACCTGCATCGATACCGAATCCCCACGAATGTGCAAATTTACCTACCTGACGATAAATCACTTTCACGTTGGCTCCGTAATGAAGTCCCGCTATTTTCGATTTGCGGGCATACGAAAAAATAAATGCATAGTCGGCTGCCGAAAAGGTGGTTATTTTATCGTAATCAATATTGCCTGAGGCATCGATAAGTTCAGTGGTGTTGGGAATGCCATCCACTCCGAAACGAATGAACGAAAAGGCAGCAGCGCTTTTATCATCTATTTGCGCGGCAAATGCACCATAATCGTATTTGGCTATGCCTGCAAAATATTCGGAATGCATGAGCGACAATTCATATTTCGACGAAAGCATTGCCAAACCTGCAGGATTCCAATAGCCCGAGGTTACATCGTTGACAATGGCAACATTTGAATTCGACATGCCAAGCGCACGGGCACCCACACCAATGGCTAAAAATTCATTACTGTATTTGGGAGCCTGAGCATACACAGTACTCATTATCATCACGAAAAGCACAGCAACTGCACTAATTTTTTTTATCATCCTTTACGACTCTTGTTTTGGTTTGAGTTATTAACGCCAAATCTACGATTTAATTATAATCTGTTGAATTTTGCACCATAAAGATACAAAAAAAAATTATAATCTTACTTTTATCAAAATTCACCGAAAAAATTCATTTCGTTTTTATTTTTCAATAATCTTGATTTTATAACGTTTTCTGACGAAATAATTTTATTTGTATCTTTACTTTTTTAAAATTGCAAAATGAAAAAAACAGTTGCCCTACTGATATTTGTTTTTTCGATTTTCACAGCAAAAGCCGAGATCAATGCCGGCTACAGTTTGGAATGGCTTTGTGCCGATGCAGGTTTGATTGCAGTTGGCAAACTGAAAAGTTATGAAAAAACCAATTCCAATCTTATGATGTTTTTATGCACCTTCGAAACCACCGAAATGATAACCGGCAGCGCTCAAAGTCCTGTTTATTTTATTGTAAAGTACATGCCCGAAGACAGCCTGAAAAAATATGTATCTGAAAAAACTCCCATGCTGGTGTTTTTGAAAGAAACTACAAGACCTTATAAAACCAAGACAATGCATACTTCCTGGCAAACAATGGAAACGTATAATTCACATCCCGCAATGATGAACCTTGATACTCCACCCAAATGGCTCATCAAAGCAGAAGGTTTTATGCCAATGACCAAACGTGAAGATATATTATCGTTTTGTCGCAGTTGTTTGATAAAACTTGGTGAGTACCAGATACTGGGGAAAACGGTGTTTGAAAATTTTCTGGAAGTGCCTTATCAAACAGAAGCATATCTTTTGTTGTTTTCGGGAAGCACATGTTATTTGAAGGTTCCCGATTTTATGTTTCCGAAATCGACCGAGAAAATAAAATAATTTATAGCATAACTCCGTTCTATTAAACCATTATTAATTCAAATTTTTTTATGAAATCAGGCAAACAAAGTTTTTCATCGGAAAAAGGATTTCGCGATACCCTTTATGCTTTTCAAACCAGCAGGGTTATTCTAACTGCTTACGAACTCGATATTTTTTCGAATATAATCACCGAAGGGGCAACTTCAAAAGACATTGCCAGAGCACTAAGAACTGATTTGCGGGCCACCGACCGCCTGATGAACGCTCTTTGTGCAATAGGCTTGCTAAGAAAAAAGGATTCCATTTTTTATAACTCCGATTTTTCGAGTTATTATTTATCGAAACGAAGCCCGGGCTATTTAAAAGGTTTTGGCCATACGGTGAATATGTGGAACACATGGAGCAATCTCACCGAAGTGGTGAGAACCGGCAAATCGATACCCCGAAAACCTCAGGCCAACACCAGTAACAATTGGGCCGAATCATTTATAGGCGCCATGCACGAACGTGCAAAAGAAAATGCAAGGCATGTTATAGGACTGATACCTCTATATGGCATTCAATCTATGCTCGACATCGGTGGAGGATCGGGAGTATATGCGATGGAATTTGTGAAAAGAGATTCGAAAAACAAAGCCACTGTGTTCGATCTGCCCGATATTATTCCCATCTCAAAAAAATATGTTGAAGCGGCCGAACTCACAAAACAGTTTTCGTACATCAAAGGCAACTATAACGAGGATGCTTTGGGAACAGGCTACGATATGATTTTTTTATCGGCTATCATTCATATCAATTCGGCTGAGCAAAACCTGGCGCTCATGAAAAAATGTTATGATGCCCTTAACAAAAACGGACTGATAGTTATTCAGGATCATTTGATGGATGACGATCGCTCCGCACCATTTGCCGGAGCTTTGTTTGCGCTCAACATGCTGGTGGGAACCGAACACGGCGACACGTATACGGAAACCGAAATCCGCGATTGGTATGCTAAAGCCGGATTCAGCCAGACAGAAAGGGTGGATACGTTCAATAACGGGATGATGATAGGGAGAAAGAAATAGTTGGGAGTGATCTTGAGTGACTAGATTTGGAAGTTATTAGTTGCGAGTTTTAAAGTGGCGATTTATGATTAGTGATTGGATTTTGCCAAAAGCAAACAAAGAAAGTGTGTGTTTTTAATGGATTGGTTTGTCTTTCGAAATTACAAATTAAATCCAAAACCTCTTTAAAAGAATTCAGAATTTAGTAACCAGAAAGAAAACAAAACACCCGGTATTTTCTTTCGCTTTGCTCTGATTTTTGCAAAAGGGGTTAAATTGCCTGCCGACACTTTGATTTTGGTTTCAGGGAGTAATTTATTGTCAACGACGCTTTGGTTTTCCTGACAGAGAGTAGTTGACCGTCAACGACGCTTTGGTTTTCGTGACAGGGAGTAATTGACCGTCAACGACGCTTTGGTTTTCGTGACAGGGAGTAATTGACCGTCAACAACGCTTTGGTTTTCTTGACAGGGAGTAATTGACCGTCAACGACGCTTTGGTTTTCGTGGCAATGGGCCGTTGACCGTCAACAACGCATTGGTTTTCTTGACAGGGAGCCGTGGACCTTATTTGACGGGCTTTTTAAATTTTTCATTCATCAACAGCAAATATTTGTACAAAAATTATATTTTGCCTTTACCTTTCGCCGTTTTCTATTACCCTAGAGTGGAAGAATTGAAAGTTAGAAGCCGGAAGTCTGCAGTCATGGCTTATGGCTTTTAGCTAATTAAATCGCTAATCGCTTTTCTTTATCTCGAACTTATATTTCTTGGCAAAAGCCGATTGTGTTTGCTGAAGTTCAGCCAGACCGTCGTCCATTTTCTTCATAGATTGTTCGCCCAACTTCTGCATTTTATCTTTTATTTCGGGCGTGAACTGATCGTTGGGCAGACGGTTGATGGCGATCATCTGTTTGAGTTCGTTCTGCAGTATCGATTTATACAGGCCGAAGAGTTTCAGTGCACCGTCTCTGAAATCGGCGTTGCCGTCGAACTTGTCGAGTTGGGTCACCGCATCGGTTCCGGTTTGCAACTGGGCCTGGGCATCGGCATAGCATTTATCGATCTTCGCAAAGTTGGTATAATCGTCGAAAGCTTTGTAAAGTTCATTTATTTTAGTGATGATCTTCACCTGCTCATTGATGATCTTGTCATTATATTTAATGGCATCGTCAGTAGTGGGCCCGCAGGAAGTAGTTGCCACAAGCATGGCGGCAAACAACACATAAGTCAGTAGTTTTTTCATACGCTTAGGTTTTAAAATGTTGAGTTATATTGAATCTTTTGCAAGTTTAAATTTATAGTCGGCGGCAAAAAGTTTCACTTCTTTGGTGAAAGCCGAAATTCTCACCTGCAATTTGTTGTCGATGATTTCGGTGAGTTCCAGAAGTTTGTCGTCGTTAGCATTGGTATATTGCGAAGCTGGTATCTTGGTGATGGTTATCAACTGGGCATATTCGTTTTGAGCAATGCTGTCGTAGGTATTGAGCAAGGCGATAGCAGTGTTTTTTAGCACAGCTTTGTTGTCGAAATCGGGAATCTGTTTCAGTGTGTTGAGCGAAGTGGTGATCTGCATCTTGAAATTGTTGTATGCCAGATCGAGTTCTTTATGTTTGCCGAAGCTTGGTTCGCTTTCGAGCTTTTTCAGGATGGAGGCGCCTTTTTTATCTTTCACAGTGTCGGCATTGATGATCTGAATAAGCTTATCTTCTTTCACCAGCACGTTTTTCACGGGCAGGCTTATCTGGTCGTAATAGTCTTCGGCTTTTTGCGGCGAAGGTTTGCAAGAAACACTTAGTAGAATAGCTAACAGCAGTATAAATTTAGAAGCAGATTTCATATGAGAAAAAAATATGGGTAAAAATAGTAAAAAAAGTAATAGGAGTAATTAAAGTGCCTAAAGTGAACTAAAGTTTGAAGTTGAAAGTTTAAAAGGTAACTGGTAGCTGGTACCAAAGACCATATACCACAGACCATTTACCAGATTCCAAATACCCTATACCTCAATAATTAAAATTATCTGTGTAAATTTGCAAAAAACAAAGCATGAGTCAAGTTGAGATATTGTCGCCGGTAGGTTCGTTCGAATCGTTGGCCGCTGCCATACAGGGTGGAGCCGATGCAGTTTATTTCGGCGTGGGCAAACTGAACATGCGCTCGCGCTCATCGGTTAATTTTACATTGGACGATCTGGCTGAAATAACCGCGATATGCCGCAAAAAAAACATTCGTTCGTATCTAACTCTCAACACGGTTATTTATGATGAAGAAGCTGCCGAAGTTGACGAAATTATCGCCGCGGCCAAAACAAATGCAATAGATGCCGTGATCGCATCCGATTTTTCGGTTATCGAAAAGGTTTCGGTTGCCGGCTTGCCCGTTCATGTTTCAACTCAATGCAACATCACCAACATAGGCGCCGTGAAATTCTTTTCGCGCTTTGCCGATGTTATGGTTACGGCGCGTGAACTGAACCTCAAACAAGTTAAGAATATTGTTGCAACCATAGCAAAAGAAAACATCTGCGGTCCCTCGGGCCAATTGGTGAAGATCGAAGTGTTCGCTCATGGAGCCTTATGCATGGCGGTGTCGGGAAAATGCTATCTGAGCCTCGATAATTATAACTATTCGGCCAACCGTGGCGCCTGCTTCCAGTTGTGTCGTCGTGGCTACGTGGTTCGCGATAAAGAAAGCGAGTTAGAATTGCAGATCGATAACGAGTATATCATGTCGCCGAAAGACTTGTGCACTATAGGTTTCCTTGACAAGATACTGGATGCCGGTGTAAAAGTGCTGAAGATAGAAGGACGCGGCCGTTCGCCCGAATACGTGAAAACCGTGACAACCTGCTATAAAGAAGCCATTGAAGCTATTGCTGAAGGAAGCTATACGAAAAAGAAGATCGACAATTGGGTTTCGAGATTGCAAACCATTTTCAATCGCGGTTTCTGGGACGGATATTATCTGGGACAAACGATAGGAGAATGGAATTCGCAATACGGTTCGGTTGCCACCAAAGAAAAGG
Source organism: uncultured Bacteroidales bacterium (assembly GCA_903913285.1). GTDB lineage: Bacteria > Bacteroidota > Bacteroidia > Bacteroidales > CAIWKO01 > CAIWKO01. The sequence continues at coordinate 25,271 of CAIWKO010000011.1, forward strand.
TGTATGTGGGCAAGATAACTAATTACTACTCGAATATAGGTGTAGCAGAAATTAAGATCGAAACCAACGACCTGAACGTGGGCGAAGAGATTCTGATTTGCGGAAACACCACGGGCGTATACGAAGCCATAGTGGATGAAGTGCGTGTTGATATGAGCAATGTTCAAAAAGCTGTGAAAGGCGATACCTGCTCTATTCCTGTTGCCTCGGAAGTGAGAAGAGGCGACAAATTGTATAAACTTAGCCTGAAGGAGTAACTGGTTTAAGTAACTAGTTGCAAGTTAAAAGGTAATAGAAAAATGGAGGGATGGAAAAATGGAGTGTGAAATAAAGCAAAGGAGAGGTGTAGTGAATGATTTTTGAGTTTCAGTGTGCATTTTTTGAGAGGCAGGGTTGGTTGAGTGACAGTGCTCGTAAATTGAAAATCCGAGACCAACTTTAAGTTTTCGAGACCATCTTTTGAGTGACAGAGACCGAAAATGGAGTTTCCGAGATCGAAATTGAAGTTTCGGTGCTCATCTTTTGACTGCCGGTGTTCATTTTTTGACCGCCAGCGTTCGAAGTGAAGATTTCGAGACCGACTTTTAGTTTCTTTATTCTTTTCTTTTGCTAGTCCAAAAGAAAAGAACCAAAAGAAAAAGACTTGTCCAAACGAAGCTTCAGCGCGCTCTGAAAAAAACAAGAATATCTAAAAAAGTAGTCCGCCTCGCGGCGGAAACGTAAACGCCTTTTTTGATATTCTAAGTTTTTTTCATTCACTGCCAATGCTGGCCCGCTGTTTGGACTACCCAACGCACTTTGTTTCTTCGAAACAATTCAACGGTTTGGCTGAGGGAGGGATTTTTTTTGTGAAAGCATTTATAGGAAAGGAAAGCGAACAGTTTTTAATTCATCTTCCTAATCCGGATTTTAATAAAATCTTTATATCCAAAAAGGATTACTTACAAAATACTTATATTTCTCAAAGTATCTTTGCATTGTCAAAAATCTAAACTGAAATGAATGCAACAATTATTTTAGCAGCTATAGTTCCGGTAGAGAAAAATCTCTCAACGGGCTATATTATAGGGGCAATTATCGCCGTGTTTATCTTTGGGTATCTTTTGTACTCATTAATTAATCCTGAGAAATTTTAAAATCATAACATCCAATGGGAATTTTTGTTTTATTATTAAAATTATTCGGAATCTTAATCCTTATATTTTATCTGAGTTATCTGATTGGTAAATTTCTAAAATTAGACAAGTATTTAAAAGGTGATAAAGGTGACAACATTTATCAAAAAGAAAATGATAACAATAATGAATTTTACATTTTAAATCAATTACAATGATCAAAGAGATTCAGGTTCATCAAATTCTTTTGAAAGAATTTCCGGATATAACAATTGCATTAAATAAGAATAATGAGAACATTTTTAAGTTAATGCAAAGTTTTACAAACTATACAAGAAATTGTGTTTTGAAAGGTAAGATTGATAGATTGAGAGTATGCTTTCGGGTTGCTGAGAATTTTTTAAGATATGGGAATAAAACTGTTAGATCGGCTGTAGAGAATTGTTATGTTTATTCTGTTGCATCTCTGCTGGAGGTTTATACACCAGTTCAGAGCCTTTTATGGAAAATCTTACCAATGACCTTAAAAAAGGATTGCCTGAAACATATTTCGGATATTAATGCACATAACGATCTGAAAGACGAAAATTGTTTATTTGATGAAGAAATATGCAATTATAAGAATGAATTAATAGAATTTGAACATTATCAGCCAAATAAAAAAACATACCATGAGGGAAATATTTTCCCAGATCAATATTTTACTATTCAGCATTCTTGTAAAATTGCCGGCACAAATAGTAATTTGAGCAGAAGATAATGTTGCGAGTAAAATAAATTAAATGACTTAATGATGAAAGGCAGGAAAGAATGAAGAAGTTAATTATTGTGATGTTTTTGCTAATAACAACGACATCATTTGCTCAAACAGACAGCAGTAAATCGCCCCTAACATTTTCGGGGTATGCTGAATTGTATTACAGTTATGATTTCGGTGGTCCGGCTAATCATGAGCGACCATCTTTCTTTTATAATTTTAACCGACATAATGAAGCGAACCTGAATCTTGGATTTATCAACGCGAATTATACCAAAAAAAATATCCGTGCCAATTTAGGATTAATGGCGGGAACTTATGCACAGTATAATTTATCAGCTGAACAACCCTTACTCAGACATTTATGGCAGGCAAATGTTGGTGTGAAATTGAGCAGGAAGAAAAATTTATGGATAGATGCAGGTGTGTTTCCATCTCATATAGGATTTGAAAGCCCGATGGGAAAAACGTGTGATGCACTTACCCGATGCATGATTGGCGATAATACTCCAAGTTATGAAAGTGGTATAAAAATTGGGTATACTTCGGACAACAGTAAATGGTTTCTCTCTGCTTTGGTTGTGAATGGCTGGCAGCGGATTGCACGTGTGAACGGGAACAATACACCCGCTTTCGGAACACAAATTACTTTTAAGCCAAGTGGAAAAGTTTCCGTGAACTATAGCACATTTATCGGAAACGACAAACCTGATAGCGCTATACAAATGCGTTATTACCATAATTTTTATGCATTGATAAATCCGACGGATAAATTCAGGATCACTCTGGGTTTTGATTATTGCATGGAACAAAAAAGCAAAGGCAGCAATAAATACAATCAGCTTTATAGCCCAGTTGTTATCCTTCGCTATTTGTTTATAGATAAGCTGGCAATTGCCATACGTGGTGAATATTACGATGACCGTAATGGGATAATTATTTCCACCGGAACCCCCGACGGATTCCGGACCCTGGGTTATTCCTTAAACCTGGATTATATAATTAGGGATAATGTAGTTTGGCGCATAGAAGGCAGGGGACTCAGCAGTAAAGACTGGATATTCGCATTAGACAATAAGGCTGCCAGCCAAAATTATTTTTTAACGACGTCATTAGCGGTTTCGTTTTAATTGACAACAAACTAAATTACTTTACAGCAAAATTTGATAAAAGTTACGAATAAAAAATTAATAAAATGACAACACAAGATGTAATACAGTTGCTGGTTTTCTTTGCATTGCTGATAGGTCTGACGCCTGTTTTAGGCAATTACATGTTCAAGGTATTCACAGGAAAAAAACATTTTATGATGCCTGTTCTGGGCTGGCTTGAAAGACTGACCTATAAATTTATTGGTGTAAAACCTGATGAAGAAACAAACTGGAAATCGTATACTTTCGGTTTGCTGATGTTTAATTTGATTGGATTTATTTTCGTTTTCCTGCTTCAAATGCTTCAGGCATATTTGCCAATGAATCCTGCACATCTTTCAAATGTATCGTGGCATTCGGCTTTTAATACGGCATCAAGTTTTGTAACCAATACCAATTGGCAGGGGTATGCAGGGGAAACTACGCTAAGTTATTTGGTGCAAATGATAGGGCTTGCCGTTCAGAATTTTGTAAGTGCTGCAACCGGAGTTGCAGTTTTAATAGCTCTTGTAAGAGGTATTTCAAGGAAAACCACCGATAAAATTGGTAATTTCTGGGTCGATCTTACACGATCAACTTTGTATGTACTCTTACCGCTTTCAATCCTGTTAGCCATTGCATTAGTTGGTCAGGGCGCTATTCAGAATTTTAAGCATTTTGAAACCGTTCAAACAATACAGGGTGCACAGCAAGTAATTCCAATGGGACCAGTTGCTTCGCAAGAGGCTATAAAGCAATTAGGCACAAACGGAGGCGGGTTTTTAAATGCCAATGATGCACATCCATTCGAGAGTCCCACTCCTTTCAGCAACCTGCTTGTAATGTTTGCATTATTGATAATACCAGCTGCCTTAACCTTTACTTATGGTAAAATGGTCGGTTCAACCCGGCAAGGTTGGGCAATCTTTAGCGCTATGATGATTTTGTTGCTTGCGGGCTTGAGTATATCTTTGTATGCAGAGTATTCGTCTAATCCTATTTTCGGGCATTTGCATTTGATGGAAGGCAAGGAAACCCGGTTCGGAATTACTAACAGTGTTTTGTTTTCAGTGATAACTACTGATGTTTCCTGTGGAGCGGTGAATTGCATGCACGATAGTCTTACGCCCTTATCGGGTATGGTAGCCATGATAAACATGATGCTGGGCGAAGTTATTTTTGGCGGTGTAGGCGCGGGTTTGTATGGAATGGTAATTTTTATCATACTGACGGTTTTTATTGCCGGTTTGATGGTTGGGCGCACACCCGAATACCTTGGGAAAAAGATTAATGCTTTTGAAGTGAAAATGGCCATTATTGCCATGCTTGCTCCGAATCTGGTAATACTTCTTTTCGCAGCATGGGCATCTGCCAGTACAGTCGGGCTATCGAGCCTTAATAATGCCGGGCCGCATGGACTTTCTGAAATTCTTTACGCTTTTAGTTCGGCTGCCGGAAATAACGGTAGTGCTTTTGCCGGATTAAATGCCAATACAGTGTTCTATAATTTGACACTTGGTTTTGGAATGCTTGTTGGCCGATTTGGAGTGATCATCCCGGTATTGGCGATTGCAGGAAGTATGGCCGAAAAGAAAATCACGCCTATGTCGGGGGGAACATTCCGCACCGACAATTCGCTGTTTATCGTTTTATTGATAGGAGTAATACTTATTGTCGGCGGGCTAACGCATTTCCCTGCTTTATCATTAGGTCCTATAGTTGAACATTATCTAATGAACATGGGAATAACCTTTTAATTATTAAATGAAATGAGTACAAAAATAAAAACAAGCCTTTTCAATAAAAAGATACTATTACAGGCAACAAAAGACAGTATAACTAAGTTAAACCCTGCTATACAGATAAAGAACCCTGTCATTTTTTTGGTAGCAATAGGCTCTGTGCTTACAACAATTATAGTGATTACGGGAATTTTTCAGGGCAACTTTTCGTCTTTCAATCTGCAAATATGCATCTGGTTGTGGTTTACCGTATTGTTTGCCAATTTTGCTGAAGCTGTTGCTGAAGGAAGGGGAAAAGCTCAGGCCGATAGTTTGAGGAAGAACCGTATAGAAACCAAGGCCCGTAAATTGGTTGGTAAGCAGGAAGTATTAACCATAGCTACCGATCTTAAAAAAGGTGACATTGTAGTTTGTGAAGCCGGAGATGTGATACCTTCGGATGGTGAAGTGATAGAAGGCATAGCCAGCGTTGACGAATCGGCAATAACGGGCGAATCAGCACCTGTTATCCGCGAAAGCGGCGGCGACCGTTCGGCTGTTACAGGGGGCACAAAAGTGATAAGCGACCGTATTTTAATCCGCATTACAACCGAACCGGGCAGTACATTTATGGACCGCATGATAGCTTTGGTGGAAGGGGCCAAACGTCAGAAAACTCCCAATGAAATTGCTCTGACAATACTTCTTGCAGGTTTGTCAATAATTTTTCTTTTAGCAGTGGTCACACTTCCGGCATTCTTCGGATATAGTCTTACAGCATCGGGTTTGCCACAGTCGCATAACTTGACAATCCCTGTTTTGATTGCATTGTTGGTATGTTTGATTCCTACTACTATTGGTGGTTTGTTGAGTGCCATAGGTATAAGCGGTATGGACAGACTGATACAGCGCAATGTTATTGCCACCAGCGGACGTGCTATTGAAGCTGCAGGCGATGTGGATGTGTTGCTGCTTGATAAAACAGGAACCATCACCCTCGGAAACAGGATGGCTACTGATTTTATTCCGGCTGAAGGAATATCGGTTGAAGAACTTGCCAATGCTGCACAACTTTCATCCTTATCGGACGAAACTCCCGAAGGACGTTCCATAGTGGTTTTGGCCAAAGAAAAATTCAATATACGCGGACGTGAAGTTCAACAACTTAATGCAACATTTATCCCCTTTTCAGCACAAACAAGAATTAGTGGGGTAGATATTAAAACAGAGGATGGGATTCTCCATCATATTCGAAAGGGTGCAGCCGATTCAATTCTTAGTTTTGTAAACAACAACAATGGTTTTTATCCTCAAAGCATAAAAAATATTGTTTCTGATATTGCGCGACAAGGAGCTACACCTTTGGTTGTTGCAGAAGATAACAGGGTTTTGGGTGTGGTTCATCTGAAAGATATTGTAAAAGGCGGAATCAAGCAAAGATTTGCCGAACTAAGAAAAATGGGAATTAAAACGGTGATGATAACAGGTGATAATCCATTGACTGCTGCTGCCATTGCAGCCGAAGCCGGCGTGGATGATTTTATGGCTGAAGCCACACCTGAAGATAAATTGCGCCGCATACGCGAAGAACAGGCCAACGGTCATCTGGTAGGCATGATAGGAGACGGCACCAATGATGCTCCCGCTTTGGCTCAAGCCGATGTTGGATTGGCAATGAACACAGGCACTCAGGCAGCACGTGAAGCCGGAAATATGGTTGACCTCGATAGCAACCCTACCAAATTAATTGAAGTAGTGGAAGTAGGAAAGCAATTACTTATTACCCGTGGCTCACTTACTACATTCAGTATTGCAAACGATGTGGCAAAATATTTTGCTATAATTCCAGCAATTGCAGTATCACTTTATGCCGGAACAAATCCAACCGGACCACTTTCTGCCTTGAATATTATGAGACTTGGCTCTCCACAAAGCGCTATTTTAAGTGCAGTAATATTCAATGCTCTAGTCATTATTGCGCTAATCCCGCTGGCATTAAGAGGAGTAAAATACAGACCTGTTTCAGCATCAAAAGCTTTATTCAGGAACCTGATGATTTATGGAGTGGGTGGTATAATCATTCCTTTCATCGGGATTAAACTAATTGACATGTTAATTAACCTGTAAACTTGTATAAAAATGAAAACTTTCATCATAGCTTTAAAGATTTTCCTGTTTTTCACTATTCTAACAGGAATAATTTATCCTTTAATTGTAACCGGAATAGCACAATTGGTTTTTCCGGGCAAAGCAAACGGGAGTTTTATTGTCAAAGATAACGTTACTATAGGAAGCGAACTTATTGGACAGCAATTCGACAGTATTATTTATTTTTCATCGCGACCTTCTGCCATTGGATATAATCCTTTGCCTTCAGGCGGTTCAAATTTTGGTTTGACCAATGCGAAATTGAAACATTCTGTGGACTCATTAACGAAACATTTCATTGCCTTTAATCAATTAGATATCAATACTAAAGTGCCCTCAGAAATGGTTTTTGCTTCGGCCAGTGGATTGGATCCGCATATTTCGTCCGAGGCAGCTATGCTACAAGTTAACAGGATTGCCAAAGCAAGAAACTTTAATGAAATACAGAAACAAGAGTTAATTCAGTGTGTTAAAACATTTACTGAAGGACCACAGTTTTTAATTTTAGGTCAGGAAAGAGTAAATGTTTTACTTTTGAATATTAAAATTGATAAGATAAAATAACCACACCTAAAACCAAATATCATGAAAGCATCTATCAGATTAAAATTTTCGCTGGGAATTGTTTTCCTGTTTATCATCATTGCTCTCTTGTCATTTTTTTCCGCTTATTTCGTGAACAAACTATCGAACAAAACTGCTGCAATTCTTAAGGAGAATCATTTGTCGGTAATCTATGCCAGAGATATGTCCGAAAACTTAACGAATATAAACATGGAGATCACCCGTGGGCTATTATCTGATCAAATGCCGGACACTATGTTAATAAAGAAAGAGATCAGCTTTTTCGAAAAGTCGCTGACACTTGAAAAAAATGATATTACCGAACCTGGTGAAGATAAACTTGTAGCTGCCATTGATGCCAACTTCAAAGAGTACCGAAAATCGGTTTTACAATTTACAGGCCAGCAAAAACCCTTAATTACCATACAGATCCTTCAAAAGGAATTCATTGATCTGTATGAGCAACAAATGTTATTATCGCAAATGAACAGTAAAGCCATTGAAGCAAAAACCGAGGATGCCAGATTGACGGCAAATAATGCATTAAAGGAAATGAGCATTCTGGCTACTTTATGCTTTATTATAACACTGACTTTCACCTATAGCTTTGCATCATACTTCAACACAAGATTTTTTCAATTATATAATGGGATTAAAGAAATAGTTGCCAGTAATTTTGGACAGCGATTGCATTTTAATGGTACTGATGAGTTTCATGAAATTTCTTTGGTTTTTAATAAAATGGCTGAGAATTTAAGTAAAAGCAATAAAGATAATGACTTAACAGTAGAAAAGGAGCTAATTATTTATAAAAGAGGCAGTGAAATTCAGGACATAAAAGAAATGCTTAATCGTTTAAAAAGCCTGGAAGAACAAGCATCAGAATTAATTTCACGGTTAGAAAATACTAAAAACGAATGAACACCATAGATAACCGACCCGACCCTGACGAACTTTTAGCTTTTTTGATCAATGAGGAAGAGAAAAGCAAACATGGGAAACTGAAAATATTCTTTGGCATGTGTGCCGGGGTTGGTAAAACATATACCATGCTTCAGGTGGCCCATGCCGAAAAATTGAAAGGCATCGACATTATTGCAGGCTATGTTGAAACTCACAACCGGCTGGAAACTGCCGAACTGGTTAAAGGCTTTGAACTCGTTCCGCGCAAAACAATAGAATATAAAAACACGCGGGTTCAGGAAATGGATCTGGATGCTATTATTGCCCGAAAACCCAATATTGTTCTGGTGGATGAATTGGCCCATACCAATGCTCCTGGCTGCAGGCATTCAAAACGATACCACGATGTTCAGGAACTGCTGGAGAACGGCATAAACGTATATACTACATTGAACGTTCAGCATCTGGAAAGCCGTTCCGAAACGGTGGCACAGTTTACCGGTATCGTGGTTCGCGAAACCGTTCCGGACGAAATTTTTGAAACAGCCGACGAGGTTGAACTCATTGATCTTACACCCGAAGAATTGTTGCAGCGTCTTTCGGAAGGGAAAGTGTATTCGGCCGAAAGGTCGAACGAAGCCATCGAGAATTTCTTCCGAAAAGGTAATATCACTGCCTTGCGCGAAATGGCTTTGCGAATAGTTGCCGACCGGGTTGACAAACAACTGCATGATTATATGCAGTTCAAACGTATAAAAGGTCCGTGGAAAACAGGATTGCATTTGCTGGTATCAATTGATTACCGGCGGCAGTCGACACGCCTGCTGCGCTGGGCTAAAAATCTATCTTATTCGATGGGGGCCCAAATACAAGCACTGTATGTGGAAACCTCTCATAAACTCACTGAAAAAGAACGCGAGCAACTCGATAAAAATATCAAGCTTGCCAAGCAACTCGGCATTAAATTCCGGATCATTACCAACTATGATATTGTTAAAGCTATTGTTGATTTTGCTCAAAAAGAAAATGTTTCGCATATCATAGTCGGGAAACCCCGAGTTCGCAATTTATTATCTATGTATTTGCTGGGCAGTTTTGTCAACAGGCTGATACGTTACAGCGGGAATATAGATGTTTATATTTTGGGTGCAGACAAACAGGCAAAGGACCGTTTTAAAGGAAGAGTATCGCTTCCTTCGTTTACATCGAATATTCCGCAATACATAACTACTTCACTGCTCGTCATACTTTCTTCACTGGCGTGTTATTTTGTCAACGATTTTATCGGATATCAGGTGGTTTCATTCGTGCTGCTGTTTCTTATTTCCATACTTTCGGTCTTCTACGGCACGGGACCAATACTGGTGACCGCTATTTTAAGCGCCCTTATCTGGGATTATTTCTTTATTCCCCCTCAGTTTACACTGCATATTGAAAAACCCGAGGATATGATGATGCTCGCGATGTTCTTTATCATTGCATTGCTCAACGGTATCCTCACTTCAAGAGTGCGGAAGCAGGAAAAGAATATCAGGATACGCGAAGAACGAACCCATGCATTGTATCAGCTTGTAAGGGAATTGACCAATATTTCGGGCATCGATGAGGTTAGCAAAACCGCCGAAAAATATATCTTTAAATATTTCAACCTTGAGTGTGCGGTAATTTTAAAGAACGATCTGAACCAATTCAACGGTCAAATTCAGAATAATACAAAGATCTCGTTCACAGAAAACGAATCGAGCATAGCTGCATGGGTGTTCAAACATTCGTCGAAAGCCGGAAAATATACCGATACGTTACCCTCGACCGATTTCACATTCTATCCTCTGACAGGAAATAATGATAATATGGGAGTGATAGCGGTTAAACATTTGAAAAATTTTACTCAGGGTGAGGAAGAATTTTGGGGAGCCGTGATATCGCAAATATCAGGTAAATATGAACGCGAGTTTCTGCGCAATGCAGCCCGAAAAGCCTATATTCTGAATGAATCGGATAAACTTTATAAAACCCTTTTCAATTCTATCTCGCACGAGTTGCGCATTCCTGTGTCGACCATCATGGGGACTTCCGATATATTGCTTTCAAAAACGTTTACAGAAGAAACCCGGGAGAAACTCTATACCGAAATTAACGAAGCTTCGGTGAGGCTCAACCGTTTGATAGAAAATCTGTTGAACATGTCGCGACTCGAATCAGATCAACTTACACCGCATCCCGATTGGTGCGATGTTCACGATTTGGCTAATCATGTGACTGAGACACTGAAACAAGACCTGCAGGCCTTTAAACTTTCTGTTGTTATTCCTGCTGACATGCCTCTTGTCAGTATCGATTTCGGGCTGATGGAGCAGGTACTCCACAATTTGCTGCTCAATGCCACACAAAATGCTCCGCTCAAAAGCACTTTGCGACTCAAGTTTTTCTACGACGATGGTTATCTTACCATCCAGGTGATGGACCGCGGCAAAGGATTTCCCGAAGCTGAATTGTCGACAGTGTTTAACAAATTTTATCGGGGCAAAGATGCTCAGGCCGGAGGCACAGGCCTGGGACTCTCTATTGTGAAAGGTTTTGTTGAAGCGCACAAAGGCACAGTTGCGGCACAAAACCGCCGAAACGGAGGTGCTGAATTTACTATCAGAATACCCGTTGAGATCTCGGATATTAATCCCTCGGCAACACCAAAAGGTAAATGATAAAAGAAGGCAGCATACTGGTTATTGACGATGAAGCGCAAATAAGGCGTTTGCTCAATATCATCCTGACATCGAATGGGTATAAAGTTTATGAAGCAGTAAGCGGCAAAGAAGGCCTCGCTCTGGCAGTTTCGTGGCAACCTATGCTTATTATACTCGACCTTGGTTTGCCCGATGCGGATGGACTGGATATATTGAAAAAGCTTCGCGAGTGGTATCAAAAACCCATTATTATACTTTCGGTGCGAAAATCGGAAGACGATATTGTTTCGGCCCTCGACAATGGCGCCAACGATTACCTGACCAAACCTTTCCGCTCGGCCGAACTGTTGGCACGTATCAGGGTGGCTGTTCGACACAGCCAGGGAATTGCCGATAAACCTGTGCTGGAATTCGGTACTTTATGCATCGATATAATAAACCATACGGTGAAAAAGAACGATCAGCCGGTGAAACTTACCTCTACCGAATACAGCCTGCTATTGCTGCTGGCAAATAACCCCGGCAGGGTTCTGATCCACCAGTTCATTATAAAAGAGATATGGGGAACCAACTTTATCGAACAACCCCATAACCTGAGAGTATTCGTAGCCCAATTGCGTAAAAAAATTGAAGATGACCCGGCTTATCCTAATCTGCTGATTACCGAATCGGGAATAGGTTATAGGTTTGGAAGTTGTTAATGGCTGGTAAATAAAATATTCGTCAGGGTGGAGTTAAAAATTATTAGGAAAAATCCAGAAACTTTTTCTTAGCACAACACATCACCCGTCATTTCGGGAGGGGCGGGGATATCCATAATTTTCAGGATGGTAGGAGCAACATCGGATAGTTTACCGTGATGGATGGTTTTATAATCGGCATCGAACAAAAAACAAGGCACGGGGTTGCAGGTGTGTGCCGTGTTGGGTGTGCCATCTTCGTTAACAACCATATCGGCATTGCCGTGGTCGGCAGTGAGCAGCACAGTATACTTGTTTTTTAGAGCGCAACCAACAACCTGCTGAACGCAGTTATCGATGGTTTTCAATGCTTCTATAATGGCATTGTAAACACCTGTGTGGCCAACCATATCGGAATTGGCAAAATTGAGGCAGATGAAATCGTAATAGTTTTTGTTGATGGCTTCAATAACTTTCGCAGTTACTTCAGGCGCACTCATTTGGGGCTGCAAATCGTAAGTAGCTACTTTGGGCGAATGAACCATGATGCGGTCTTCGCCGTCGAAAGGAAGTTCGCGGCCGCCCGAAAAGAAAAAGGTTACGTGGGGATATTTTTCGGTTTCGGCTATACGGAGTTGTTTTTTCCCGGTTTGACTTATTACTTCACCGAGAGTGTTGCGCAGGTCGTCGGAATTAAAAATAACGTGTATGTCTTTAAATGCTTCGTCGTAGCGAGTCATGGTAAGATAATACAAAGGGATGGTCTTCATTCCGCATTCGGGCATGTTTTTTTGGGTGAGCACGGTAGTGATCTCGCGCAGGCGATCGGTACGGAAGTTGAAACAAATAACCACATCGCCTTGCTGGATGGTGGTAAGCGGTTTTCCGTTTTCACCGGTAAACACAACCGGTTTAATAAATTCGTCGGTGATGCCCGCATCATAGGATTCCTGGGTAGCCTGAAGCACATTTGTTGATGTTTTCCCGATGGCGTTCACCATCAAATCGTAGCCTACTTTCACACGTTCCCAACGTTTGTCGCGGTCCATGGTATAATAGCGCCCGATGAGCGAGGCAATTTTGCTTCCGGTAGGCGCTATGTTATCCTGCAGTTGTTTCAGAAAGTCTTTTCCGCTGTGCGGATCGGTATCTCTGCCATCGGTTATGGCATGTACGAAAATTTTGTCAAGACCTGCATTGTGAGCCATTTCGCATAGTTTATACAGGTGAGTTTGCAGGGAATGAACCCCTCCGTCGGAAATGAGCCCGATGAAATGCACTGCTTTGTTGTTTTCTTTAGCATAGCGATAAGCATCAACCAGAGTTTGGTTTTGTTCTATGCTTTTATCTTCAATGGCTTTACTGATGCGAACCAGATCCTGATAAACCACCCTGCCGGCGCCAAAATTGAGATGGCCCACTTCGGAATTGCCCATTTGTCCGTCGGGCAAACCTACTGCAAGCCCCGAAGCATCGAGGGTGTTGTAAGCTACATTTTTGTCGTGATATAAACTTTTCAGAAAAGGAGTATCGGCAGTAAACTCAGCATTGGAATGGTTATGCGGTCCTTCGCCATAACCGTCCATGATGATGAGTATGAGTTTTTTCTCGTTCATAGATCGGGTAAATAAAATATTTTGCAAAGATACGCATTGTAGCCTTGAGAGTCACTTAAAATAAAACAGGGTCGTTTATTTTTTGACGAAGTTCACCGATTTGTTATCAAAATTGAGCCAGTATTTTCCTTTTTCGATATCGGTGATATCTACTTCTTTGGCCAGACCTTCGGTGATGAAATTACCTTTCAGGTCGAAGATCTCGTATTGGGATTCGGCCGAAAAAACGAGTTTGTCGGAAACTTTCGACGATTCTAATGTGATCTCGGGATTTTTTGAGGTGAATTTAACTGCCTTGGTATATACAGGATTGTCGTTGGCATCGTTTCGAACCACCCTCAACTGATTGAGTCCGATATTTTGATTGAATTCGAATTCGTACTGTCCTTTATGAACTGTATCGCTTGAACCTACTTCGCCTACTTTTATCCATTTATTCCAGCGGTATTGTTCCACGATAAAAGGGTCGTCGGTTAGTTCGCCTTTGGCATACCAGATAAGCTTTCCGCTTTTATCTATTTTCACGGAAAGAAAATAAAAGTTCTCATTTACCTGCAATGCTTTGGGATTTACCACAACCGGAGTGCAATCGTCCTTATGTTTGATGATAACATCGACGGGGTCGCCAATCTTCAGATTTAATTGTGAAAGATCGATCTCGAAAGCGTTGGAGTTTATTTCGTCGTTGGTTGGTTTGTTATTCACCAATACCTGAGTTACACAAAACCCATTGCCGGATGAAGGATTCAGCACATTGAGGTTAAAGCCGTAGTAGTTACCCTTTAGCTCAATTTCGCCGGCAAAAGCAGATAAAAACACACAGAAAGAGGCAAAGAGAAGCAGATGTTTTTTTATCATGAATTTTATATCGTGTTTTTTACAGTCAACAATATTACTACTTTTTTAAAAAAAGACTGATAAAGTACGGTAAATTTTATCAGATGATATTAACATCGGAATTTCAGGTATTGACAATATCCATCAATTTGGTTTTTATCATTTCGGGCGATATGTTTTCGATGCACTCGCACTGTGAAGATTCCCGACATTTATTGCATTCAATATCCTGAACGAGATATGAAGCATTGACCCCCACAGGCGCCCATCGTCCGGGATGCATCGGCTTAATGGGCGGATAAATTCCGATGGCGAACTTGCCCAGTGCAGCCGCAATATGCAGGGGCCCGGTACTACAGGCAACCATGCCGTCGGCCAAAGCTATGAAACTGATAAACTGGCGGAGATTTAATTTGCCGGCAATATTAATAATTCCTGGATGATTGGATGCAAGATGCTTTTGAATGAAATCGTTTTCGGATTCGGTGCCCGAAATAAAGACTTTGAACTTGTGTGATGGCAAGATATTGATGAGGTCAGAATAGTTTTGCATGCTCCATTCGCGGGCGCTGCCTTTTGATTTGGGATGCAATATGAGGTTAAATCTTGTTATATCGATCATTTCGCGATAAACATCAGGCAGATCAGCAGGCGGGATGAAGTTATAGCAGTTAATGATCTCATCGAACGAAAACAGATGATCAATTCCCAGCGGTCGAAGCAGTTTCATGTTAAGCTGCGATTCGTGCAACTCCGAGCGTCGGCGTGAAAACCGAACAAGTTGGTTGCAAGTTCCCCAGTGATACAGCCGCCCTGTTGTCCCTATCCGATGAGGTATTCGTGCTTTTTTGGCCAAGCGGGCAATTTGTTTTGCCGGAAAAGCATGAATGAAATAATCGGCATTTAACTCTTTGAAGATATTGATCTGAGAACTTTCGTGCTGAACTTTAATTTCATCCCAGTCGACAAAACGGTCGACGTTTTGACTCATTTCGATAATATCTTTGGTATAGACTTTACCCAGAAAAATGATGTACGCGTTGGGAATGGCTTTTCTGATGGCTCCGGCCATCGGTAAAGCCAAGACCACATCGCCTAAATTGTCGGTTCGGCTAATGATGATGCGTGGATTGCTTTCGCTAATTTTTTTTAGCTTTATATAGTTGTCGGAGTTTCCCATATTTTAAAAATACCGCATGAGATGAGATACGAGCGATCAGAAACCCTTCGAAGCCATCGAGAAACCCGAATTTGATGATATACATCTTGAAGAATTTTACGCAAGGTGAAATAAGTAATTTTATCAAAGAGGCTTTCTTCCCTTTATTGAAATAGGCAAGGGCAGCGATGTCGGTGAATTTATTCACCTGATCCAGATGGTCCTTTAGCGAATAGTAGGAATAATGCAGAATATCGCCTTTCAGGAAGCTTTCGGAAGTTCCGTTTTCAAGTTCATATTTATCGTGGGGGTTGGTGCCTCCCCATTTTCCTTTGCGACTGTCCCATAGGCGGAGTTTAGTGTCGGGATACCACGAACTGTGACGTATCCATTTGCCGCAATAATTGGTCAGGCGGTTCATGTTGTATCCGTCGTGCTGCCAGTTATTTTTAACGGCAAGTATTGATTTTTTCAGGGTTTCGTCCAAAGCTTCATCAGCATCGAGGGAAAGAATGTGCGGAAATTGTGCCTGCGAAATGGCCCAGTTCTTTTGTTCAATATGACCTTCGAAATTGTGCTGAATGAAACGGACATTTTTGCTGCGGCAAATTTCTTCTGTTTTATCTGTTGAAAAGGAGTCGATAACAACTATGTCGTCAGCAATATCTTTAACCGAATCAATGCAGCGGGCAATGTTTCGCTCTTCGTTGAAGGTGATGATGACGACAGAAAGTTTTATGTCCATTTCCAGAAAGTAATGAGCAAATATAGGAAGAAATTCCTAAAAAGGTTTAATACAAAAAGTTATTATAGGGATAAATTTTGGCATGCATGGTCTTTACTTCATCGTAGATGAGTTTTTTGAACTCATCGAGATGCGTTTTTTGGGTGGCAGAAATAAATATGGCTGGGCCTGAGGTTTGTGCCATCCAGGTTTTTTGCAGTTCGGCCAGCGACAGGTTCTCTTTGCCTGAAGGTGTGAGATCGTCGGGATGTTTTTCTATATACGAATAGGAATCGATCTTGTTGAAAACCGTGATCATGGGTTTGTCGTTGGCTTTGATTTCGCCTAAGGTTTGGTTCACCACTTCCATTTGTTCTTCAAATTCGGGATGCGAAATATCAACCACGTGTATCAAAACATCTGCCTCGATAACTTCGTCCAGCGTTGACTTGAAAGATTCAATTAAAGCATGGGGCAATTTGCGGATGAAGCCTACCGTATCGGAAAGAAGAAAAGGAAGATTCTGTATGACCACTTTACGGACCGTGGTGTCGAGGGTGGCAAAAAGTTTGTCCTCGGCAAAGACTTCCGACTTGCTGAGGATGTTCATGATGGTGGATTTTCCGGCATTGGTGTAGCCAACCAGCGCCACGCGTATCATACCCGAACGGTTCTTGCGCTGGGTAACCTTTTGCTTGTCGATCTGCTTAAGCTTTTCTTTCAACAAAGTGATACGGGTTTTAATTACCCTTCGGTCGGTTTCGATTTCTTTTTCGCCCGGACCTTTCATCCCGATACCACCCCGTTGTTTCTCCAAGTGTGTCCACATGCCCGTGAGGCGTGGCAACAGATATTGATATTGCGCGAGTTCCACTTGGGTGCGCGCGTATGAAGTGCGGGCACGGTAAGCAAAAATATCCAGGATCAGGTTGTTCCGATCGATGACACGGCAATTCAGAGCACGTTCGATGTTGCGAATTTGCGACGGACTGAGTTCATCGTCGAAAACGGCGAGATTGATGTTGTTTTCGGCCACATATTCTGAGATCTCCTGCAATTTGCCTGCCCCGACATAAGTTCTGGAGTCGGGCATGGTGAGTTTTTGCAGAAATTGTTTTTGCGGAACGCCTCCGGCAGTTTTCAGCAGAAACGCAAGTTCATCGAGATAAGCACCGGCTTTCAGGTTGTTTTGTTGTTGCGTTATGAGTCCGACGAGTATGGCGCGTTCTTCTTTAAGTGTTTCTTCGTTCAATGAGTTTGGAAATTATCAGTTTAGATTCAGATTTTTTTAGTTCGGTTTTATACCGGTTATGCTGTTATTTGCTACCGGCTACTTTTTCCGGTTCCCATTGGCTAAGAAAAACATGGCGATGGCTCCTATCAAAAAGAAACTCGATATAAAAATGTCTTTGTTAAATGCAAAACGCAGCACCAGTTCGTAGATGCATCCCACCATCAGAAACAAGGAAGAGATGACCGTGAGCCCGTGTTTGTTCATAAATCCACCAACGAAAAGCAACATACTGAACAATGTGAAGCCTGCGGCGATCCAGAAAGTGGTGGCATGAAAATCGGGCGAACGCAAGATGCTGAAGAATACAATATAAATCAGCACGAGCATTGCAACTCGCAACAGCCATGTGGATAATGCATAAAAAGCCTTGACGGGTTCCATAGGTGAAAAGATTTTGAACAAAATTAATGATAATGCGACACTTTAGATCGATTTTTCCGAAATTTATGCATCGCAAGCTGCTGTTTATGTGAAAATATTTTTTTTGAAAGGCTGAACAGGAGGCTTAATCCCGGAAATTTGTTTTTAAGGGTCGCGACATGTATCTTTGTTGAAATAAACGCTTTTACACCATGTCGAAATTAGTTTTAGACCTGCACGAAATTTATAATAAAGGCTATCTGATTGATAAAGCCCTGAATGATATTATTGAGGAAGCCGTGGAACGGAAGATCGACTGGGTGGAAATTATTCCCGGTAAGGGTAGCGGACAACTAAAAAAAAAGGTGCTGAGGTTTCTGGACAAGAAAGAGATCAAACAATTGTATCACCGCATTGATAAGGACAGGGATAATTTCGGGAAAATTTATGTTTATTTCAGGTTTAAGTGAGGAGTCGGGGGTTTTTTTGAACCACGGAGACACGGAGAAAACAGAGAAACACAGAGGAATTTTTTTCAGAAGGATTTGAAGCCGATGATCTCCCGAATTTCTTTTATAGTTTGAGCAGCGCTTTCGCGGGCCTTTTCGGCGCCGAGTTTGGCAACGCGATGCAAATATTCGTCGTTGGAAGCTAAATCATGGATCTTTTCGGTGATGGGAGCCACAAATATGGCCATATCTTCGGCCAGTTGTTTTTTGAGGTCGCCATAACGGATGGTGCAATCGTTGTAAAGCGCATCGAAGTGCTGAACTACGTTGGGTTTGGAAACCAGTTTCAACAATGAGAACAAATTTTCGACCGCCTGAGGTTTGGTTTCGTTGGGCTGGGTAGGACCTGCATCGGTGACCGCTTTCATTACTTTTTTGCGTATGGATTCGGCTGTGTCGGCCAGGAAAATGCATGAGTTCTCGTTATCCGATTTGCTCATCTTCAGGCTGCCGTCCAATCCGGGCACTTTTAAAAGTTCTTCGCCAAAGTTGTAAGCAACGGGCTCCGGGAAATATTCCACATTATACATACGGTTGAAACGCTTTGCAAAAGTGCGCGTCATCTCAAGGTGCTGCTCCTGATCTTTCCCGACAGGAACTTTGGTGGCTTTGTGCAAAATAATGTCGGCAGCCATCAATGTGGGGTAGGTGAGCAGTCCGGCATTGATGTTATTGGGTTGTGTACGCACTTTGTCTTTGAAGGAAGTGCATCGTTCCAGTTCTCCGACGTAGGCATTCATATTGAGTATCAAATAAAGCTCCGCGGTTTCGGGCACGTCGCTCTGGATGTAGAGGGTTGCTTTTTCGGGATCCAATCCGCAAGCCAGGTATTCGACCAGCACATTTTTCACGTTACCGTGCAGATCTTTGGGGGTGGGATGGGTTGTGAGCGAATGATAATCGGCGATGAAGAAAAAACAACGCTGCTGGTTCTGCATCTTCACAAAATTGCGCAAGGCACCCAGATAATTTCCCAGATGCAGATTGCCCGTGGGGCGTATGCCGCTTACAACCGTTTCCATAATGATCGATTAATTATGGTGCAAAATTACAAAGCTTTGCCGACAAATCGGACTTATTTTTTTCCGAATTTGCATGCCAGTCCGAAGCCCAAGGTCATCAAACCTACCACGACGATGATGGTGACGAACGCCAACTGGATGGTAGACATATCGCCAAAGCCAAAATCGGCCGGCAGGGTTCCGTGAACGACCAGCCGGTTTTGCAGCAGGACGATGGCATACAAAATTACCGTGTACATGAGCACCGGACGAGTTAATGAATAGATAAGATTGCTCAGTAGGGCCGATTTGGGTTTGGGCGCTTTTTTATAATTTATAATGGCAAACATCAGCACGAAGACATCGAAAACCAGAAAGGTGAGCCCTGCAGGCATCCCCCAGATGGATTTAACGAAATATACACTGCCTTTTTCGATGGCCTGATGTTCGGGTTGGGCCGGAGAGAGCAGCATCCAGATGCCCATGCCTAAAAGTGGAATTACAAAGCAAATAATGCTGATAAGAAGGTTTTCTTTCTTTTTTTTGAGTTCGGTTGCGTCCATAGTGTGTTGGTTTTGGGGGCGAATTTAGCGAAAATAGATCAATTATGGGCAGGATCATCTTCTGCTTCAATTTTTAGTTTTTGTGATAAAATAAGTCCAATTATGAAACCACTCACTAATCCACCTATATGTGCAGCATTATCAATTCCTCCAGTAAATCCCATTAACAAATTATAACCAATAAAAATCAAAATACTCCAAAGTAAAGATTTAGTAAAATCTTTTGGATAAACTTTGGTGAGAAGGAACGCAAGGAAAACTCCGTACAATCCAAAAATTGCACCCGAAGCTCCTACTGATACGGTTGCATCGTACCACCACAAACTTGTTGCACTGGCAAGAATTCCTGTGGTCAAATATATTAGTACAAGTCGAAGACGACCTAATCTGGGTTCAAGCAAAATGCCAATAAACAATAAACCGATCATATTAGCTGCAATATGCATCATTCCACCATGCAGAAATGTGCTTGTGAGCAACCGCCACCATTGACCGTTGATAGTATAAGGTTTGAAATTGGCTCCCCAAGCCAGAAGGTCTTCCGATCGAAAACTAATAAAACCCAGTCCAGCAAACATCATGATAATAAAAATCAAGACATTCAGATCGATGATGATGGGCGTAATAAAAAAATCTTTTCTGGGTAGAAAGAAAAATAACATCACTTTGGCTTCGTTTATATTGTCGGGTTTGCCTTTTTTAAATTTTAAGAGATTTTCAAGATCGAACTTTGGTATCAGAATCATGATTAACCATATTATACAAAAATTGGCAAACGCAACAAATACCCATATCAATAGATTGCCCGTTCGTTTTCCGAAAGGCTCATTAATTGGAAATAAAATGACTGGATTTACAGAATAACACTTTTTATTTTTTTGTATTGCTTTATAAAAATCCTGATTGTAGACATTATATTCAGGCCGTTCGAGATAGATGAAATTAAGAATATTTTTTGATTTAAAATCTTTGAAGCTTTCTTTAAAGAACTCTTTATATACTTTATCCTTTTCATCATCAGTAACGCTGTTATCTGCTGACTGTTTATATTCAAAACAAAGCCAGGCAATGCATTCACTTTTTGCAGTATCTGAAATTTTATCAAGAATTGGTATTAAAAAACAAGTATGATATAAAATGCCGTCATAACCCTTACCTAAAACATGTTCGGCATTATAAATAACAGTTTTGTTTTTGTCGAAATAAAAATTCTTTAAATTGTAGTATTTAGTCGGCTCTAGTTTTTCAATCAGACTGATTTTATCCAATGAAGTAAGTTTGCCAGTGGCTTTTATCAGATATGATTGAGCTACTATGGTCGGAATAGTTATTGCAAAGCAGGCGATTAAAATAAAAAGAGCGTAAAGATTACCTTTTTTTTGTTTCAGTTTTAATAATTTTATTCTGGGTAATAACCATATCCAAAGAGGAATCCATGGTAATGCAAAAGGGATCCAAATTTTCAGAACATCTTCATTAATTGTAAATAATTGAAATCTTATGAACAACAGCCAATGTAGAAAGGTATAACCGCCAATAATACAAATGGCGATTATCAAAAAACGGACATAAATGAGTTTTAATTTTTCGAAAATGGTGTGCATAAAAGGGATTTCATTCTCGTAATGTTTTGAATGTACAAATATAGCCGAATTAAGTTAAATTCCACTCTCTGGTTTTTCTTATTTCATCCCCGGAAATCCCATCGGAAATCCATGCGGTCCGGATCGCATATTATTGAATCTGTCTTGCTGCATTTGCCCGAACAGCTCCATTTTCTTTTCAAGATAATCAGTATAGGTTGCCTTGCTGCACGACCAATATATGAAATCGTATTTATGCCCTTTGATGCACAGAAAAACAACTCCGGCAACACCTCCCAGGAAAGCAGGTACTATTGTTGCGGCACTGACAAAAAGAACCGCACATACTAAAAAGGTAGTACATCCGCCAAGCAACAAAGGCCCTCCGGCGATATGGAGCCCGGTTCTGCTGCGTGTCCAGGTGCTGAGCGAAACAATTTTATCAAAATGAACACGGGTATTGTTTACAACCATGAAGGAAGAATCAATGCGCGTGATCTTACCGCGGATCTTCATAATTTTTCCGCTGTCGGCCTCGTTTTGCAGACGGCAGATGACGCGTCTTCCTTTTGCGAGATAGGTGTAGGCTATGGTTTTGCCTGCCGGACTTTTCTTTTCAAGTAAAAGTATTTCGCGATGCTGATCCCAGTTTTGCGCCCCCAAAAAGCAGGGCAACAGCAGTAAAACCAAAATTGCAAACAGTTTGACCTTCATTGGCTCGTTTTTTAGGTTTCCCTATTTCTTCTCTTTGCCTCCGCCGAAGTAAAAACTAACTCCGAAGTTCAGCGACGACGTTTTAAGGTCGAGGCCGTATTCGTTGTCGGATGTTTTTGTTGTTTTGCTGCCTATAACGGTTTTTATGCCTGCATGACTGAAATAAAGTCTTCCGAACGACATTCCCAGGCCAATTCGGGGGGTTACAAGGTAGGTAAATCCCGGCGAAAAGGCCACGGCAATTAGGCCGTTATAATTTTTGGTTGTTTCATTGTAAGTTGGGCTTGCAGTGGGATTGTTGGTGGTTTGAGCGGTGGTGCCGAAGTTATAAGTGTACGAAAAATCGCCGTTGATGGTAAAATAGAAAGGTTATGTTTTATGATATTGTAGAAAATGATTACTTTTGAAGAAACAAAATTGTCATGGATTTACAAAAAGTTGTACAGGACTTAAGCAGAGAAGAAAAGGCCGAATTAATACGTTTATTATCAAAAGAACTCAAAGA
>CAIWKO010000012.1 GCA_903913285.1 uncultured Bacteroidales bacterium
ATAAAATATTCTATTTCTCTCTATATATCGAAATCCATTCATTCCTGTAATTCCATTAATTTTTAGAAGAATATTTTTTAAAAATAGATTCTTAACGAGTTAAAATAAATAATATTTGTAAAATAATCATTAATCAATTTTAACTAATATTGCTGGTATAAATGTCGGCCTAACAGACCCAATCCATTTTCCATGCCAATTAGATGTTTCTCTTTTTTCGACAACTTCAAAAGAATGAGCGTGTTCATGAAGAAAATATGATTTTGAATCAGACACAAACATATTGCTTACAAAATAGACACCATCATTCATTAAAAATGCAGGTATATGAAATATAGCAAGATGTAGACCCTTTTTTAATGGAATATTATCAGTTGATAGATTAAACACACATGTACCACCAATATCAAATAGATGCATACTCACGTTCACAGGGAAACCTTCTTCCAAACACCAGAATTCAGTTACAATATCGTAGGGTGTATTAACAGTTAGAATTTCACCTTCGTATTGTATATAAGCACTTTTTATTCTGATTTTATCCAATCCCGGTGCATTACCAAAATCCCAATAATTATTTACAATACCTTTTGTTGTTTCATCGGATAAATAATAGTCAACCACAGTATTTATCTGCTCATTAAATTCAATACAACCATTCTTAAGCAGTATCCCTGCCTTACACAAATTCTTAACTGCGGTCATATTATGGCTCACAAATAAAACTGTTCTACCTTGGCCACTCGAAATATCCTGCATTTTACCGATAGCCTTTTTCTGAAATTCAGTATCCCCCACGGCCAAAACCTCATCCACGATCAAGATCTCAGGTTCGAGATGTGCTGCTACTGCAAAAGCAAGTCGAACATACATACCGCTACTGTATCTTTTTACCGGAGTATCAATGTATCGTTCTACTCCGGCAAAATCAACAATTTCGTCAAATTTGCTCCGTATTTCTGTTTTAGTCATGCCCAGTATGGCACCATTTAGAAAAACATTTTCCCTTCCGCTCAATTCCGGATGGAAACCGGTTCCTACTTCCAGTAAGCTGGCAATACGGCCCTTCACTTTAATATTTCCGGAGGTGGGAGTGGTTACCTTCGATAATATCTTCAATAAAGTAGATTTGCCTGCACCGTTTTTTCCGATTATGCCCAATACTTCACCTTGTTCAACAGAGAAATTGATGTCTTTGAGAGCCCAGACGTAGTTGGATTGTTTTTCGTTTAGTTGTTGAGATGTAAGGGTGTTGGTTGCCCCGATTTTCATGGTAGGATCTTCTTTCCCGAGTACCTTTGCCCAAAAGCGGCTCAAATCATCGCGAATCGTACCGGTGCCAACCTGCCCGAGGCGGTATTGCTTACTGAGGTTCTCTACTTTAATAACTGTGTTTGACATTGATGCAAAATTACGGATAAATTTTGAATTGTGATACTCTTTTTGATTGGCTTTATTTGAGTAGATTGCTTTGCTTCGCTGCGCTCGCAATGACGGCTTTGCTTCGTTACACTCGCAATGACAGCTCGCAATGACGGCTATGGGGTTTTGGGTTATTGAAGTAGATTGCTTCGCTTTGCTTCGCTGCGCTCGCAATGACGGCTCGCAATGACGGCTTATCATAGGATAATGACGAGTCGCTAAACAACAGACTAATGGTTCAATTAACTAATCCCTAAACCCTAACCCCTAGACTGTGTCCATAAACGATCGTTCAACCTTATTGAATAAGATAAGCCCTATAAAAAGAATAACCAATGTAAAACCTGCACTATAACCCAGATACAACCAGTTAAAAGTTCCGGAGCCTAAAAAAGCATACTTAAATGTTTCTACAATGGAGGTCATAGGATTCAGCAACACAAGAGTACGCAATTTACCGCCAAAAAATGATAAGGGGAAGATAACAGGAGTAGCATACATCAGCAGTTGTACTCCAAATACAACCAGATTTTGCAAATCTCGGTATTTGGTTGTCATTGATGAAATTATAATGCCGAGACCCAGGCCCATACCTGCCATAATAATTATTAATATCGGGAACAGGAGTAAAGCCGAATTCAAATGTACGGGCATTCCCTGAAAATAATAATAAACCAGAAACCCAAGGAACATAAGCAACTGAATTCCAAAACCGATTAGATTTGAAATTACGATAGAAACCGGTACAGCCATTCTGGGGAAATAAACCTTACCGAAAATAGATGCATTATTCACAAAGGTATTTGATGTTTTGGTGAGGCATTGCGAAAAATAACCCCAGCAAACAATACCTGCCATATAAAATAAGGATTGAGGAACCCCATCGGTAGGCAGTTTTGCCACTTTCCCGAATATTAACGTAAACGTGATGGTGGTGATCAATGCCTGAAGCAGATACCAGGCCGGACCCAGTATGGTTTGTTTATATACAGAAACAAAATCTCTTCTAACGAATAACATCAAAAGATCTCTGTAACGCCAAAGTTCTCCTAGATGAAAATCGAATAAACGGTTTTTTGGTTTAATTACCTCATCCCACTGCTCATAATCTTTTTGTTCCGGCATCATTAGTTAAATAAAGGTGCAAAGTTATTAAAAAAATTGAATTGAGATTTCACACCAAACGACTAAAAACATACAATCGTCAATGCGAGCAAAGCCGTCATTGCGAACCCGTAAAAGCAGTCTACCAGATTGAGCCCCAAAACTTATTTCAATAACTCCCGCAGTAATCCTCATACAGATCATTCCACTCGGGATTCATTGCATAAATGAGGTCAGTTTTCTTTTTTCTTGAACCGGCCTTTAATTGCTTTTCGCGTGCAATAGCTTCAACAATATCAAAATAACCTTCATAAAAAACAAGTTTCACAATTTGATATCGGGCTGTAAATGAATTTTTATGAAATTTTTCCTTGTGCTGAGCTATACGAAGTTTTAAATTGCTTGTCACTCCAATATATAATACTGTATTGGAATTGCAGGTCATTATATAAACGTAGTCCCCTTTAAACATGAAACAAAAATAATAAATTATTTATCTCCCTCAGGGGATTGCGTTGCTTCGCTGCGCTCGCAATGACGGCTTTGCTTCGTTACACTCGCAATGACCGCTCGCAATGACGGCTCGCAATGACGGTTTATAAAAGGATAATGACGAGTCGCCAAACGACTAAACGACTAAACGACAAACAACAAACAACAAACAATTAAAAAGGCTTCCCAACACTATTCTTCGTTTTCCCGGCCTCTTTCTCCGTTTCTGCAGGTTTCTCTTCGCTGATCTTTTTCCCGGCTTTAAAAGTAACTTTATACAAAAGTTTACCATCTTTGTCCCAATAGAACCAGGTGCCCTCTTTCAGCATATTTGCAAAAACTCCCTGACTGGATTTTTGTCCGTTGGCATAATATTCCACAAACTTGCCATCAGGTTTCCCGTCAATAAATCCCTGTTCCTTATAAATAGTACCATATACATCGTAAAAACTCCAATAGCCGCTTTTTTGTCCGTTTGCATACGTTCCGCTTTCCGATATCTTTCCGTTGTCAAACCATTCCGACCAGGCTCCTGTTCTTTCTCCGTTCTTGTACATTCCCTCGTAGCGCAGATTACCTGTTTCCCACCAAAAAGAGGATTTTCCTTCCCGTATCCCGTTATTATATTCTGTTGTGTATTTCTTTTTTCCGTCTTCGTAAAACCCTTCCCATTTTTGGTGCATCTGTCCGTTATTGAACAGGCCGACATCCATAATTTGTCCGTTCTTATACCAGCTGGTCCATATACCGTTTTCTTTGTCGTTGTCAAAATTTCCTTCGTGCGATTTCGAAGCGTTTTCGTAAAACGTGGTCCATAAACCCGATTTTTTTCCGGCTTTAAAGTTCCCGTCCTTCCATTTTTCACCGGTTTCGTAAAAATACACCCAGGGACCTTCCTGTTTCCCTCTGATAAAATTGCCCGTACTTCCTTTTTTACCACTCTCGTAATAGAATATCCA
Organism: uncultured Bacteroidales bacterium; assembly: GCA_903913285.1. Lineage (GTDB taxonomy): Bacteria > Bacteroidota > Bacteroidia > Bacteroidales > CAIWKO01 > CAIWKO01. Next base: position 3,978 of record CAIWKO010000012.1, read on the forward strand.
TATACTGTCCTGAATATCACCTTTAATTTTTCCTTCCATTTCTTTATTGCCGTTCTTGCGCCACCAAGTGGCATAACAGTTTAAAGAATCGTGAATATAAGCGCCTTCCATTTCTTTATTCCCATTATCGAACCAGGTGGTGGTCTTCCCTTCTTTCAGCCCGTTCTTATAAATTGTTTGATCTTTTAAAGCAGCATTATCATACCATAGTGTCCAGAGGCCTTCTTTTTTGGTATTTTTCACATTTCCTTCTTCCTGTTTTGTTCCGTTCTCATACCAGCTGATATTATCCCCATTGTCGTAGTTCAGTTCTTTCCATTTTGCTCCGGTTTCATAATATTGCATCCATTTTCCGGTTTTTTCATCGTTCTGAAAACTGCCCTCCATCATTTTTTGTCTGTTTTCATGGTATATGGTTTGTGTCCCTTCGCGCTTATCGTTACCGAAATTGGTTTCGGATTTTATTTTTCCGTTGGGGAACCACGAAGTGGATTTTCCTTCTTTTTTCCCGTTCTTTACAAACCATTCACTTTCCTTATGTCCGAGAGTGTCGTAAACGGTCACCGATCCGTTTTCATTGGAAATGTCTTTCCAAACCTTACCATCCCGATACCAATAGGTCCATTTTCCAACATATTTATCCATCGAAAAATTTCGTTCGGCTTGTTTAGTTCCATTTTCGTAATAATTGATCCAGATTCCGTCTTTAGATCCGTTCTTGTACGTTCCTTCTTCTTTTATTTTCCCGTTCTTATACCATTCTGTCCATTTTCCATCCCGGTTCCGGTTCACAATGTTTACTTCATACTCTTTTTGATTTGTTGGGAAATAACGTGTGTTCAGTCCGTTATCGTAATTAATATCTTCCCATTTTTTTCCGTTCATGAACCAATAGGTCCATTGCCCGATCTGGATATCTGCTTTGTATGAACCTTCACACCATTTTTTTCCCGACTCATACCAATAGGTCCAATTTCCATCTTTTTTTCCGTCTATAACCTTTCCTTCCCCTTTTTTGATATTCTTTTTCCAATATTCTGTTTTGAGTTCCTGTGCAGATACATTGATATAAATGCACACACAAACTATCAGGGCAACTATTTTATTCATGTTGGTGAGTTTTAGAATTTACGTTCAGTAGTAAAAATAACGAGTTGTTCCAACGATCTTCTGCAATCGGAGTCCGGGAAACCTGACAAGATCTGCAGGGCTTCGTTCTTAAATTCATTCATACGGTTTTCAGCATAGGTGAATCCGTCAACAGTTTTTATCTTTTCGATGATCTTTTTTATGGTATTTTTTTCCGTGCCGTGATTTTTTATGGCATATAATAGTTTTCGCTTTTCAATTAAACCGATCCTTTGCAACGTATAAATTAGGGGCAAAGATATTTTTTGATCTTTCAGGTCATTCAACGAAGGTTTTCCCGTTTCATTATCCGGATCGAAATCCAGCAGGTCGTCTTTGATCTGAAATGCAACACCGGTCAGTTCACCGAACTTTTTAATGTTATGAATATGGTCTTCGTTAACCGAAACGGATGCCATTCCCGATGCACAGCAGGCTGCTATCAGCGAAGCGGTCTTTTTCCGTATGATCTCGTAATATATTTCTTCATCAATGTTCATCAGGCGGGCCTTCTGTATTTGCAGCAACTCGCCTTCACTCATATTTTTCACAGCTTCAGCAACGATCTGAAGTATCCTGAACTCATTATTTTCTAATGCAACGGTCAATCCTTTCGACAGCAGATAGTCGCCGACTAAAACCGCCACTTTATTTTTCCAGAGTGCGTTGATCGAAAAAAAACCGCGGCGCATATTCGACTCATCCACTACGTCGTCGTGAACCAAGGTAGCAGAGTGCAGTATTTCTACAAGCGTAGCAGCGGTGTAGGTTGAATTGTTAATAGTTCCCTCTAGTCCTGCTGATAGCATCACAAAAATGGGCCGTATCTGTTTTCCTTTGCTTTTCAAAATGTACCGCAGTATCTTATCCAGTAAATGAGAGTCGCTCTGCATCGATTGTTTGAATAAATTCTCGAATTCGTTCAGATTAGCTTCTATAGGTTTTTTTATTTCTGATAAGGTCAACATAAAACGGTTTTACAACATTCAAAAGTAGCTATTTTGTCCCAAAAAAACATACTTCTTACAATTTTTCTGATTTTGGAGGGTAATAGAAATTGGATTTTTTTGAACGGCTTGACCCTGTCCGCCCCAGCGGGGTCCCACAGAGCCGTCATTCCATACAGATTTTTATTTAAAGAAAGAATTTTGAACGGCGTATCCCTGTCCGCCTTTTGGCGGAGAAGTGAGATACAGCAAAGAACTTTAATTCAATATTCATTTATCATGACCTTTTATAAGACTTTATTTTATATCGTTTTGAAAATAATAATAAGAACATCTTAGCTTAATCGGGCCGCACTTCCCTGCCTGACGCAGGCGGGGACAAGCTATTCACTAATAATTTACAATAAAACAGAATTTTTCATGAATTGCTGCTCTGCGTGACCCGATTTAAAGAACGGCTTGGCCCTATCCGCCCCACGCGGGGTCCCACAGAGCCGTCGTTCCAAACGGATTTTATTTTTGGATTTAATCACTGAACGGCGTGTCCCTGTCCGCCCCTTGGCGGAGAAGTGTGGCCCCGCAATGGAAATTATCATGACCTTTTATAAGACTTTATTTTATATCGTTTTGAAAATAATAATAAGAACATCTTAGCTTAATCGGGCCGCACTTCGACAAACTATTCACTAATAATTTACAATAAAACAGAAAATTTCCGGAATAGCTGCTCTGCGTGACCCGATTGAAAGAACGGCTTGGCCCTATCCGCCCTAGCGGGGTCTAGTTTCAGTCATGATGGGTCGGCTTCGACACGCTGTTCAAAATTAATACACAAATATGGTTTCCGGAAGAACAGCGGCTCTGCCTGACCCCCTTAATGCTATCTTTGGGCAATGCCAAATTATCCCTCTGCGTGACCCGATTGAAAGAACGGCTTGACCCTGTCCGCCTTTTAGCGGAGAAGTGAGACGCAGCAAAGGTCTTTTATTCAGTCTTTTCTTTTTTTGTTTTCAACATGATTATAACCGGTAGATGGTCGCTATAACCTCCAAGATAAGTTTTATCATCAAAACTTCCAAAAGGAATACTTCCGGCCGAAGTAGGATATAACATCCATTTTTTTTCGATCACCATCGCACTTCCTGTTTTATAGTGCAAGCCTTTTTCTTTCGGGACAAGCAAATTGGATGACACTATCATCTGGTCAAACAGCAGCCATCGTTTGTGGAAAACGGTTCCTGCTCCTGATTTGAAAGGGAGATAGAACAGGTTATACAGCGATTCGGGATAAATTTTATCAGTCAGGGGCCAGGCGCTTAAAATTAACGAGATACTGGTATTATCCGGTTCATCGTTGAAATCGCCCATGATCAATATATTGGCATTGGCATTTTTCGAAAACAAAGAATCAACTTTTTCTCTTAGTTTTGATGCAAACGGCAATCGCTTCGATTCAGTTTTATCCATATCGCCGTTGCGCGATCTCCAGTGATTTACGAAGATATTAAGGGTGTCTTTTTCCATTACCAACACTTTGGCATATAATATCTCCCGTTCGTAATTATCCGAATCCACAACAGGAATATTGAAAGAGATCAACAGTTTTATGCGGTCGGGTTTAATGAGCAAAGCTTCATCCACGTTGCGTCTTCCATTATTTTCATGATAAACGATTTGATAATTTGCATCTTTCAAATAAGGTGAATTTACCAGATCGTTCAGCACATTCCTGTTTTCAATTTCACCCAAACCGACAAGAGCAGGAAGTTCTTCGCTGTTTACAATACTAATAACTCTGGAAATATTTCGGACCTTTTTAGTGTATTTTTTCGTGTTCCATTTCAATTTCGAAGTGGGAACCCATTCGTCATCATTGACATTAAGGTTATTTATGGTATCAAAAAGGTTTTCGCAGTTATAAAAAACCACTCTGAAGTCATTAGGAATTTCAGGCTTCTCTGTTTTGGTATTTTTTTGCCCGGAACTTTTGCACGATACAACGATTCCTATACTAATTAAAAGGGATAAGATAAGTAGCTTTTTCATAAAAATGCCTTTTAGCTGGTATGATCAATAACAATTTTCCAGGTTCCTGATATTTTTTTACAGATTAGCGAAAATCTTCCGCCGACACTATCAGAGATCCGGTTGAGGGTCCATTTTCCGATTACAAATATAGTTTTTCTGTTCATTTTTTCAAGAACAATTTCTTCAAAAACCAAAGTTCCCATGCTTGCTTTATCGGGATAATGTTTCTTATAGTTTTCCAGAGTCTTGCTCCAACCTTTTGTAATACCGTTTTTAGTAACAAATTTCAACGAATCCGAATTCCAGTAATAAGCCATATAACCGTCAATATTCCCTTTATTCCAGCATTTCTCCTGTTGGGTTAATAATTCTGTTATTTGCCTCCTGTTCTTTTTGCTGACGTTCTGTGAAAAAGCATGTGCCGTAACAGCCAAAAGAAAAAAAACAAAAAACGTTCTCATGATTTAATTTTTAAGATGTTCAATATCGCGTCGTTCTTTTTTTGTCGGACGTCCTGTCCCTCGTGGTCTGTAAATAAAAGAGGCCGCTCTCACGATCTCAATTTTTTCGTATTCTGAGGCAGGAGTGAGGTCTTCCATAAATTGAGGAACTAGTTTGGCCGATACCCGGGCATGAAGCAGAGCAATTGCTTTAATCGTTTTTGTGATCTGTTGTTGTTGAACAGTAATAATTTCGTTTAATTTTACTTCATGTGAAGCTTTAACGGGATTCCCGTTAATTTTTATTTTTCCCGAACGACATGCTTCCGTTGCCTGACTGCGTGTCTTAAAAATGCGAACCGCCCAAAGCCATTTGTCGATACGAACTTCTGTAACTTCCATACAGCTTATTTTTCACGAAAATAGATCTCTATGGGTATTCCGCTCAGGTTGAAATGTTCGCGCAGCTTATTTTCCATAAAACGACGGTATGTTTCCTTCACATACTGGCTGTGACTGCAGAAAAAAGCAAATGCCGGATAATGTAAAGGCAGTTGCTGAACATACTTGATCTTTGGAAATTTGCTTTTCATCGAAGGAGGAGGGCTCATGGAAACGATGGGAAGCATCAACTCGTTGAGCTTTGAAGTAGGTATTTTTTGCGTGCGGTTTTTAAAAACACTGATAGCTGTCTCAAGGGTTTTATGGATGCGTTGTTTGGTCAGTGCCGATGCAAAAATGATGGGAACATCGGTAAACGGTGCTATTTTTTCCCTGATCTCAGCTTCAAAGGTCAGATGCGTATTGACACTCTTCTCAACCAGGTCCCATTTGTTCACCACTATAACGATTCCCTTATGATTTTTTGCTATGATACTGAAAATATGCAGATCCTGAGCGCCTATACCTCTTTCGGCATCTATCATCAACAGGCAAACATCGCTGCATTCAATGGCACGTATTGCCCGGAGTGTAGAATAAAATTCAACATCCTCTGTCACTTTTTGTTTCTTACGCAATCCGGCCGTATCAACCAACAACATATCGAAACCAAACCCATTGAAACGGGTGTAGATGCTGTCGCGGGTAGTTCCTGCTATCGGAGTAACGATATTACGTTCCGTTCCTAGCAAAACATTTACTAAAGACGATTTCCCTGCATTAGGTCTGCCAACAACCGCAATTTTCGGAAGATCCGGAACATTTTCAACTTCGTTGGTGTTGAAATGCTTCACCAGTTCGTCGAGGAATTCGCCCGTACCGGCACCGTTTACTGAAGATATCGAATACATCTTGTCGAATCCTAAACTATAGAACTCCGCTGCATCTGCAATACGGGCATTGGTATCTACTTTGTTTACGGCAAGAAATACAGGTTTTTGCACTTTACGCAGCATAAGGCCGATCTCCTGATCCAGGGGTGTTAATCCTTCCACAACGTCGAGCATAAATACTATGGCATCTGCCTCATCCATGGCCAGCGAAACCTGTTTATGGATCTCTTCTTCAAAAATATCGTCCGAACCCACAACCAATCCGCCTGTATCGATCACCGAAAACGAAACACCGTTCCAGTCCGATAGTCCGTAATGACGGTCGCGTGTAACACCGCTGGTCGGATCAACAATGGCATCACGCTCACCCGTTAAACGGTTAAATAGTGTTGATTTTCCAACATTTGGCCTTCCGACTATCGCTAATATATTTGACATTTTCTTTGTTGTTTTATGTGTGGTGTTTGTTGTCAGTCGTTTGTACTAAACGCCTCATAATCATAATAAAAAATACGATATTTATATCAATAATCGCATTATTATATACTTAACCTTATTTCTGGTCATTTCATCTGTTATTTCCATCGATCGGTTGTTCTGATTAGGCCTGATATTAATAAATGAGGTGTATTCGATCAGGTCTTCAATACCTTTACCCGGATACACATTTGCTCCCCATAGATTTCTTTGTTCTGAACCGTTTTCTAACAATAATTCTTCCAGATCAGCATGCATTTCTGCATCTATGGCCAATATTTCCCGATCAACATCAACAACCAGTTTCATTAAATCGGTAAAATCAACATCTTTGTGTTCCCACAGATCTTGCAATTTTGTAGGAGTTGAAAGTATCTTCATTTTTTATTCAACAGATTGTAAGCTTCAGAGCTTAATAGAACAAGATTATTTAGTAATAAATTATTAAGATCAAAATTTCTTTCGCAGTAGAGCATCCCAATAAATTCTCTGCACCGTAGTAATTCTTTTAAATGATCTTTCCACTTTCTGTCTTGTATCGTAATATCAACCAGATCGAGAGCTCTTTCATAACTACTGCGAATATCATCTGAATTATTTTTTTCTAAAATGTTTTTAACCCTGTTAATTTCATTTGCTATCATGAGTATTTGCTGTCCCTTAGCGAAGCCCGACCATTTTTCTAATGTTATGTTTTTGTGTGAGTTCATTATTGTTTGATGTTTGTCGTTTTTTCTTCGCTTATAATTCATAACCAAAGCGCTGCAACATCATATCGCTGTCGCGCCAGTTCTCGTTCACTTTTACTGTGATATCCAAAAAAACATGCTTCCCGACAAATTCTTCAATGTCAAGGCGTGCTTCTGTTCCCAGTCGTTTTATTCCGGTGCCTTTATGCCCCAGAATTATCGCTTTTTGAGTCTCGCGAGCTACATAAAGTGTGGCAGCTATGCGAATGATCGTTTCTTCTTCTTTATATGAATCTACTACAATTTCAACACTATAAGGAACTTCTTTTGAATAGAACAATAATATTTTTTCACGGATGATCTCTGCAATAAAAAATCGCAGAGGTTTATCAGTAAGTTCATCTTTCGAATAGTAGGGCGGAGATTCGGGCAAATGCTGCATAATGGCATCAAAAACGGCGTTGATATTAACCGCTTTCTTAGCTGAAACACGGATGAGTTCAACTTTTTCAAATAAGGGAAGCCATACCTTTTCACTTTCATCCACAACAGCGACATCAACGGTATCAATTTTATTGATTAGCAGCAATACAGGTATTTCTGAAGCATTTATCTGTCTTATTATTTCGGAGTTTTCAATGGGCTTTTCGCCGGCTTCTATCACATATAACAAAACATCAGCATCCTGCAAAGCATTCCCAACCTGTTTCATCATGGCTTCATGCAGTTTGTAGTGAGGTTTTAATATTCCTGGGGTGTCGGAATAAACGATCTGAAAATCTTCACCGTTGATGATTCCCATGATCCTGTGACGTGTGGTTTGTGCCTTACGTGTGATGATCGATAGCTTTTCGCCTACTAATACATTCATCAGTGTCGATTTTCCAACGTTAGGGCTTCCGATGATATTTACAAATCCTGCTTTATGTGTCATGTTTTTCAGTAAGGATTTGCAAAGGTAGTCATTATACCGAAACGAATATGAATTAGCGGTTTATTGATTTATTAGATCTGTAATTTCCTTTTGAATGATCTGCTTGGGTTAGATTCGTTTATGATAAAGATCAATTCGGTATTTGAGTATTTATAATATTGATTATCTTTGATGCATGTTAAAAGACACCAAGAACAGAAGTTTGGTAAAAGGCATCACCTGGAGGATCATTGGTACTATCGATACTTTTGTGATCGCGTATTTCTTTTTTGGCAAAACATCCATTGCACTACCAATTGCTATTACCGAAGTTTTTACCAAGATATTTCTGTTCTTTCTCCACGAACGTTTCTGGAATAGAATAAGTTTTTTGCGCGAAAACAACGCTCTTTCTAATTTCAGGAGTTTGCTGAAAGGGATCAGCTGGCGTTTTTTCGGTTCAATTGATACAATTATTATAAGCTTTATTTTTTCAGGCAACCCATTGGGTGCATTAAAAGTAGGTTTTACTGAAGTCCTGACGAAAGTGCTACTGTTTTACCTGCACGAACGCGTTTGGAGACTCATTAAGTGGGGTCGAATACATAACAAAGTTCCGGTAATTGTTGAAGAAAAGATTAATCTATAGTTCAGCATTCATTCCTCAAAATAATTGCCCTCTTTATTCGTTCACTATGTGTATTTTTGTTCAAATAATTTCACGAAATGTTCTTGAACCGTTCCAAATTTTATTTCTTCGTTTTCGGATTATTTTTCTTTAGTTCAGTTTTCTATACCGGAACAGCCTGTGCGCAGCGTAAAAAAGGTCACGAAAAAGATTCATTAGATCAAAACACTCCCGATTATTTCAAAGAAAACTATCTGCGTGCCGAAGACTATGTGTATAAACCCAACATCAAAACCGTTTTATTCTATCGCGATGGATTTGAATTAACTGCGCCCATCATGAACCTCAACGAGGATATAAAACTTATTTTAAAATTCGATGATCTCGACGCGGAGTATAAACGGATGAAATACACGTTCATACATTGCGATGCCAACTGGAAACAATCCGACCTTATGCCCAACGAGTATCTGACTGGTTTTTATGAAGACGATATCACCGATTATAAATTCTCAAACAATACCATTCAGAAATACATTCATTATACGCTGTCTATACCGGGCGAGCGGATGCAGCCTACCTTATCGGGAAATTACCTGCTTAAGGTATATATGGAAGACAGTCCTGATGATGCAGTATTGACCCGACGCTTTATGATAGCCGACCAAAAGGTAAATATCAAAGCTGTCATCAAACAACCGCAGGATGTCGAATATCGTAACTATAAACAGGAAGTCGATTTTACCATCGATAAAACAGGATACCCTGTCAATAATCCCTATCAGGATCTGAAGGTCATTGTACAGCAAAACGGACGTTGGGACAATGCGTTATACGATCTTAAACCCTTATTTATTAACGGAGATGTACTTGATTTTACCAATCAGGAGGCAAATGTATTCAGCGGAGGCAATATTTTCAGGTGGTTCGATATTAAAGCCATGACCTTCTATTCCGAATTTATCAGAAAGATCGACAGAGATTCGGCAGGCTTTGAAGTATGGTTAAAGGACGAGGAGCGCAAAACCTTCAAGGTTTTTGCTTCCCAAAAAGATATTAAAGGCAAAAAATTCATCAAATCCGACGATCATGTCACCGACAGCGATATCGAATCCGAATACGTGCATGTCCATTTCTTTCTCAGATATCCGGCTCCTCTGACAAGTGGCAACATTTATATAATGGGCGCTCTCACCGACTGGAATTTTATTAAAGAGGCCAAAATGACCTATAATTATGATAAAAAAGGCTACGAAGCAAATCTCTACCTCAAGCAGGGCTATTATAATTATCAATATGTGTACCTCGAAAATTCTTCCAAACCGGGCGATGAAACTTTGGTTGAAGGGATGCATTGGGAAACCGATAACGAATATACCATCTATGTATACAACCGTGAACAAGGCTCTTTATACGATGTTCTGGTTGGTGTAAAACAGTTTAATTCTTTTAGTAAATAATTCAATTAGGTAGATATAATTAATTATTATTGTGACAATATATACTCTCCTAAAGTTATCCTTTAAAGAACATTAACAAAAAAAGTATGCCAAATACATATTCTCAATTGTATATACATTATGTATTTGCTGTTCAAAACCGCTTATCATTGATTCAAGATAAATGGAGAATACAGCTTTATAAATATATAAATGGTATTGTTGAACAACAAGGTCATAAGCCTTTTTCAATAAATGGTATGCCTGATCATATTCACTTACTAGTAAGTATGAACCCTAAACAATCTCCTTCAGATTTATTGTTTCATGTTAAAAGGAGTTCATCACTTTGGATAAATGAAAATAAGTTAGTTCATGGAAAATTTTCCTGGCAGGAAGGGTTTGCTGCTTTTTCTTATGGTAAATCACAAATTGCAGCTATAATAAACTATATCGAGAATCAACAAAAACATCATAAAAAACTGTCTTTTCAGGAGGAATATGTTGAATTTTTGAAACTGTATGATGTTAGCTTTGATGAAAGGTATATTTTTAAACCAATTGAATAATATTGTTTATTCCCTACGGGAAAAAATACATACAGTAATTGATAGTTTTATTGTTATTATTGCCCTACGGGCAATCCATTATCAGGTAGTTGCTATATATTATGGCAAAAAATTAGCCCGTAGGGCTTAAATGACAATAAAAGATACTTAACCCACTTTTATTATTGTCCGTAGGACATTAACAACAATAACAACAAGGAGTTCCTTTGTTCTTTGCGGTTTATGACAACAGGGAAACTTTCAAACCTTACGGGTAATCCTTTATCAGGTAGTCTCTGGATAATTTGACAAAAAATTAGCCTGTCGGCCTTATATAACAATAAAAAGA
>CAIWKO010000013.1 GCA_903913285.1 uncultured Bacteroidales bacterium
TCTTTGAGTTCTTTTGATAATAAACGTATTAATTCGGCCTTTTCTTCTCTGCTTAAGTCCTGTACAACTTTTTGTAAATCCATGACAATTTTGTTTCTTCAAAAGTAATCATTTTCTACAATATCATAAAACATAACCTTTATTATTAACTAAAACAAATCAACATGAAAAAAATTATTCTTTTAATGGCCATTGTTATCGGCTTGTTTTCTGTTTCGTTTGCACAAAACAAATCTGATTCTGTGAAAGGAATGTATTTTAAATTCCAAGGCCGTGTAAAAGCCGGTATGGGGCAAACTTGCAAAGCCTTGCCCAGCCAATTTAAGGATGTTACCATTGGGAATTGGATAGATACCATAACACATAACGACGTTAAGAACGATTTTATGAAAACCAAATGGGGTTTCTACGGCGGTGCAAACCTCGATTTTTATTTTCATCCAAACTTCGGATTCGGTGTTGATATCGACTATTTCAGTAATAAACTAAATTTTACTGTGCCTCAAAACATAACCGATTACGTGAGTCTGAATCCCACCACACAGCTTGTTCAAAGTAACCTAAAAAATCAGTCACTGTTTTTTGCAGGTATAGGGCCGAGTTTCAAGGTATTCACCAACAAACACTGGGATATTGATGTGAACCTTCGCGGTGGATTGAGCCGTCTAGATATGGGTTCGATGCGATACACCATCACAGGGGTGAGAGTGGATCTGAATCGCGTGTTGGATACCCTACTCAACTACGATTACAGCAAACCCATGAATGCGTTCGGGTTGAAAGCCGGCCTGTTTGTCAACTACTGGTTCAACTCTTGGATAGGCGTTACTCTGGGAGCAGATTTTATACACACCTTTAAATCGGCTAAAAAGCTGGACGATAATCCCGATTATGTTTACCAATACAAAAACCCAGATTATTATCTGAAAGCCAATGGCACACTGGATCCTTACACATATTTCGATCAGAATACACCTACCTATCATCCCACGAAACTGAATATCAACCACGTTTCGGTATCGGCTGGTCTGGTTTTCAGGTTTGTGAAACCTGAGCCAAAACCAATGCCTGTAATTCCAAAACCTGTGGTAGTTGTTAAACCCGAACCGAAACCAAAAGACATACTGGTGTTGGTGAAAGATTCCCTAACCAATATACCGATGCCCGGCGTGGTTGTTAACCTGAAAGACAAATCCGGTGAAGTGGTTGACAGCAAGCCAACAGGAACCGACGGCAAAGTTACATTCACGGGAGTAAAGCCCGGCGATTATACTGTGTCGGGAACTCTTGATAATCTTAAAACCAATAAGGCCAGCATTGCCAAAGATGATTTCTTTACCGATAAAGATATTATTTACAGAGAATTATTGTTAAATAATTTGAATTTTGTATTGCAGGGCACTACTCAGGAATGTTCGAAGAACAAAGTGCTTGCAGATGTTGAAGTTGAATTGACCAATAAATCGACCGGAATTGTTACGAAAGTGAAATCAGGTGCTGATGGTGTATTCAAATTTGATCTGGCTCAGAACACCGATTATTCCATAGTTGGAACCCGCGAAGGATACTATTCGGGCATTCAGGACATCACAACCAAGGGTTTGAATCGGAGTCAGACCATTTATGTTCAACTGAAACTTTGTGTTGAAAAGCTGGAAGTGAATAAGAAGATCGTTTTGCACAACATTTATTACGATTTCGATAAATGTACCATCCGCAGCGATGCTTCCAATGAACTCGACCGTCTGGTTCAAATCATGAAGGACAATCCTACCATGGAAATAGAACTATCATCCCATACTGACCAACGTGGTTCCGACGCTTATAACAACAAACTTTCGCAATGCAGAGCCGAAAGCGCAGTGTCGTATATCATCAGCAAAGGCATCAGCAAAAGCCGCATCAAAGCAAAAGGCTATGGCAAGACTCAATTGCTGGAAGATTGTTCGCAATACAAAGATTGTCCTCAAACATCGCAGGGCGATTGTCCGTGTCATCAAAATAACAGAAGAACGGAAGTGAAGATCACCAAGATGTAAGAATTAATCGGCTTTATGCCACAATAAAATAGAGAACGCCGGTTTATTAAATAAGCCGGCGTTTTTTTTCTCTATTGTTACTACAATTTCTTTTATAAAAAGTAGTTTACAATGTAAACCATTTACAAATTAAACTATCTTTGCCAAAATTATTAGATGAAGCCTGATTCAAAAAATAAGCCCTCACAGCCGCTTGGCCGAATACTTTCGATAACCGGAAAAGATTATTTGCGGGCATTAAACCTAAAACTCGGCCACCTCGACTTGGATCGTAACTACTACGCCCTATTGCTCATCGGTAACGCCGAAGAAGAAATAACACAACAGGAACTGGCCGATTTGCTCGAAATTGATAAAGTCAGCATGTTGCGAAGCATCGATTATCTGTCGGAAAAAGGCTACGTGAACCGCGTAAAGATCGATACCGACCGCCGCAAATACAGTTTGGAACTAACCGCCAAAGCCCGAAAAGCACTGCCCGAAATAGAAAGATCGTACGTTGAACTGAATAAAATTGCTTTCAAAGGGATCGACGCAGCACAGATTGACGATTTATTATCGAATTTAAAGACTATCAAAAATAATTTAAACGAATATTCTTCAAACCTATGAGCCATTCAAAAATAACCTTATTGATTCTTTTTATTGTTGCGTTTGCTTCGTGTAAAAATGCCAATAAAGATCAGAACGCAGCTAAAAAAAATCCTCCGGTGCCAGTCGATATTATTATTGCTGCTAACGAAGATTTCCCTTCGAACATTGAAGTTAACGGAACCGTGTTGTCGGAAGAAATGGTAGAATTGCATCCCGAAGTGAGCGGAAGACTTACCTATTTGAATATACCTGACGGTGCTGAAGTTAAAGCCGGAACCATATTAGCCAAAATTAACGATGCTGACCTTCAGGCTCAGCTTCAACAGCAAAAAGTACAATTCGATCTGGCTCAGAAGACCGAACAACGCTTAAAAAAGTTACTTGCAGTGAACGGTGTCGATCAGGCAACCTACGATGCTGCCCTGAGTCAGATGAATTTGATCGATGCCAACATAAAGGTGCTTAACGCGCAAATAGATAAAACCGTTATCAAAGCTCCTTTTTCAGGACGTTTGGGGCTCAGGCTGGTAAGCGAAGGTGCTTATGTGAATCCTTCCACACTGATAGGAACTCTGCAGCAAAGCGATAAAATAAAGATAGATTTCACAGTTCCCGAAACTTACCAAAGCCTCATCGGCATCGGTAAATCGGTGTCTATTCAATCGTCTTCCTCTGATAAAAGTTTGACGGCTACCATCAGCGCTATCGAACCGCAAATAAACACTACCACCCGTAACATTAAAGTAAGAGCCAAGCTAACCGAAGGAACTTTAAACCCCGGTGCTTTCGTCAAGGTGATGCTCGATGATAAGGCAAATGGCATAGTGGTGCCTACCAATGTTATTATTCCCGATGCATTATCAAATCAGGTGGTCATCATTAAAAAAGGAAAAGTGGTGTTTAAAAATGTTGAAACCGGTATACGAACCGAAAACGTGGTAGAGATCACCAAAGGCATTGATATAGGCGACAGCGTTATCGTAAGCGGGGTTTTATTTGTGCGCCCCACTTCCAAAATAAAGATCAAAGCGGTTAAAAAAATAGATGCCCTGATGAACCCTGCAAAATAGACTACTCATTCATAAACTGAAAATCAAACACACTAAATGAATATTTCTGAATTATCAATCAGGCGACCGATAATGGCAACAGTGATGAACGTGTTCATTGTTCTGTTGGGCGTGATCGGATACACATATTTGGGGGTACGCGACTATCCTGCCATCGACCCTCCTATGATCACCGTAAGCACGAACTACACCGGAGCTAATTCCGATATTATAGAAAGTCAGATCACCGAACCTTTGGAAAAATCCATCAACGGAATTGCAGGTATCCGTACTATCTCGTCAACAAGTTCAATCGGGAGAAGTTCTATCAGTGTGGAGTTTAATCTGAAGGCCGATCTGGAAACTGCTGCAAATGATGTACGCGACAAAGTGAGTCAGGCAGCCCGAAATCTTCCACAAGATATTGATGCACCTCCTGTTGTTACCAAATCGGACGCGAACAGCGATTTTATCATACTTTTGGCAGTTCAGAGCCCCAGCAAAGGATTGCTCGAATTGAGCGATTATACCGAAAATGTATTGTTGAAGAAATTTCAAACTATACCTGAAGTAAGTGCAGTGAATATTGTAGGGCAGAAACGTCCCGCCATGCGTTTGTGGGTCGATCCCGATAAAATGAATGCATACAATATTGCGTTCAACGATATTACTAACGTTTTGAGTAAAGAGAACGTGGATATTCCTTCGGGAAAAATCTATGGTAATAAAACCGAGTTAACCATCAGAGCTTTGGGCAGATTGAGCACCGAGAAAGATTTCAATGATCTGATTATCCGGGAAGATTCGAATGGAATTGTTAGGCTGAGCGATGTGGCTAAAGTTGAATTAGGCCCTGAGCAATATGAGCAAAGTTGGAGATTGAATGGAGTTAGCGCTGTTGGTTTAGCCATAGTGCCACAACCGGGAGCAAACTACATTAATATTTCGAACGAATTCAATAAACGTCTCGAAGAAATAAAAGCTAATCAAAAGGGGGATATTAGTTTCACTACGCTGATAGATAATACAGTGAATGTGCGCCGGTCGCTGAACGAAGTGGGTGAAACTTTACTGATAGCTATTTTTCTTGTAATACTTGTTATCTTTTTCTTTTTCAGGAATTGGCTTATTGCCATCAGGCCACTTATTGATATTCCCATTTCCCTTATTTTTACATTCTTCATCATGTATATAGCCGGATTTAGCATTAATATCCTGACCTTATTAGCCATCATATTGGCGACAGGATTGGTGGTAGATGACGGAATAGTAGTTACCGAAAATATTTTCAGAAAGATTGAAAGAGGCATTCCGATCCGACAAGCAGCCATCGAAGGAAGTAAAGAGATTTTCTTTGTGGTTATTGCTACATCTCTAACGCTTGCCATAGTATTTTTGCCCGTTTTGTTCCTGCAGGGATTTGTTGGTAGCTTATTCAGGGAATTTGGTGTTGTGCTCGCTTGTGCCGTGTTAGTATCGGCTTTTGTTTCGCTGACCATTACCCCTGTTCTGAACGTTTTTATGAACAGGAAAAATGCTCAGCACGGAAAATTCTACACCCGTACCGAACCTTTTTTCAGCGGAATGGAAAACGGATATAAAAAATTGGTTACCCGTTTCGTCAACAAACGAGGGATAGCCTGGGTAATAGTCGTCGTATGCGTCCTTGTTTCTGCTGCTATCGGAATGACCATGCAAAGCGAAATTGCTCCGATGGAAGACAAAGGAATGATACGCCTCCAGATTTCCGGACAGGAAGGTGCCAGTTATCCTTATATGGCGCAAATCGGTAACAAGATCGGCAATTTTCTGATTGATTCTGTTCCGGAACGCGATTTCTCTTTTATTTCTGTACCCAGTTACAGTGCAACAGGTGTAAACGGTGGAAACGGAAGAATAGGTTTGGTGCCTGTTTCCGACCGGAAAAAAAGTCAAAGCGATATTGTCAAGGAGCTAAACATAAAATTTGCACGCTTTAACGAAGTGCGTATCTTCCCCATTGAAGAACAAACCATTGCTGTTGGGTTAGCTTCTAAGGGGTCCTTACCGGTTCAATTTGTTATCCAGAATCTTGATTTTAATAAACTTAAAGCTGTTATTCCGAAATTCATGGAGGAGGTGAAAAATGATAAAACTTTTCAAAATGCAGATGTGAACCTGAAATTCAATAAACCTGAATCGGATATTGTTATCGACAGGATTAAAGCGCGCCAATATGGCCTTACCATTACCGATATTGCCACAGTATTACAAAGCGCTTTCAGTGGTGGACGTCTGGATTATTTTATTATGAACGGAATGCAATATCAGGTCATCATGCAGGTTGCCATGAAAGACAGGCAAAAACCCGTTGATATTTCAAACCTTTATGTTCGCGACAGCAAAGGGAATAACATCCCCTTAAGCGCGGTAACAACGCTGGTTTCAAATGCAAATCCACCGGCATTATATCACTTCAACCGTTATAAAGCAGCCACAGTTTCGGCTTCGCTTGCCCCGGGAAAGACTATAGGCGACGGAGTGAAAGCCATGAAGGCAATTGCCGACCGAACACTTGACCCAAGTTTCCAAACATCCTTGAGCGGCCCTTCGCGCGATTATGCCGAAAGTTCGTCCAACATTGTCATGGCTCTGTTGCTCGCTTTGGTATTTATTTTCCTGGTTCTTGCCGCACAATTCGAAAGTTTCAGAGATCCTTTGATCATAATGTTTACCGTTATTTTTGCATTCACAGGAGCACTTTTAAGCCTTTGGATATTTGGTCAAACGCTAAATATCTTTTCAGAGATTGGAATGATCATGCTGATCGGATTGGTTACAAAGAATGGAATTCTGATCGTGGAATTCGCCAATAAAAAGAAAGAACTTGGGATGTCAAAAAAACAGGCGGCGATTGAAGCTGCGACACAACGATTGCGTCCTATTCTTATGACTAACCTCGCAACGGCTTTAGGTGCATTGCCCATTGCATTAAGTCTGGGTGCTGCTGCCAAAAGTCGTATTCCTTTGGGGATAGTGGTGGTTGGTGGTATTCTGGTGTCACTCGTGCTCACACTGTTCGTTATTCCCGCAGTATACACCTTTATTTCGGGAAAGAATAAAAAATCCGTAAATGAAATTAGCGACTTAAATTCATAAATTTATATGAACCTACAGATGAAACGACTTATTTTATGCCTGGTTCTGTTTATTCCGGGATTAATTCAGGCACAGACTGTACTGACATTACGAAATGCTATTGACACAGCCCTTATGAATAATCTCGATATTCAGATCGCTAAGAACTATGTTCAGATAGCAAGGGTCAGCAATACTTACGGTATGGCAGGCGGATTACCTTATATCAATGCCAGCGCAGGCGATAATTTCTCTTCCGACAACATCTTTCAGAAATACAGTGCAAGCCCCGAATCCAATCAGTCTGGTGTTTTAGGCAACTCGGTAAATGCAGGGGTTTCTGCTAATTTGGTTTTGTTCAATGGATTCAAGGTGATGGCCACCAAAAAACGTCTGAGCTATTTACAGACACAAAGCGAAATCGAACTCAACGGGCAGGTTCAGGATATTATTGCTTCTGTGATGCTTAAATATTATGATATCATACGTCAGCAGAGCTATATAAATATCATTCAGAGTTCGCTCGATGTTTCGAATAAAAAACTGGATATCGTGAACGAAAAGAATAACGTGGGAATGGCCAATGGCACTCAAATCATGCAAGCCCAAACGGATGTTAATACAGCACAGCAGAACCTGACAGTTCAGCAATTGATAGTCGAGCAGGAGAAGAACGACCTGCTGACCCTGATGAATTCTCATTCCAGATCGCCCATCATCCTTGCCGACAGTATACAGATCGATAACACCCTGGTACTCGATTCCATTTTCAGTTGTTTGAAACGCAACCCCCAACTGCTTTCGGCCGAACAACAGATTCGCATCGATCAACAACTGGTAAAAGAAGCTAATGCACAGCGCTATCCATCGCTAAAACTAAATGCTGCTTATAATTTTGCACGTGCCGATAATAGTTCGGGGTCGCTGCTGCTCAATCAGGTTTATGGCCCAACCGCCGGTTTAACATTGCAGGTTCCCATCTTCAACGGAAACACCTATCACATCCAAAAAATTGTTGCCGGTTTGAATGTGAGCAATGCCAAACTCGGAAAAGAAAATCTCTATAATTCGCTTACCACCAATGCCGTCAACAAGTATCTTGCTTATACCAATACACTGAAACAAATTGAATCGCAACAACAAAATTTCGAACTGGCAAAAAAACTGGTTGATCTCACGCTTCAAAACTTTCAATCAGGGCAGGCAACCATACTCGACCTGAAAGCAGCTCAGGAAAGTTACGAAAATGCTGCTTACCAGCTTGTCAACTTTAAATATGCGGCAAAAACTGCCGAAATTGAATTGAAACAAATGATATCGCAGTTGAGCTATTAGTCGAAAAGATTGTTTACGTTTGTATTATAAAAACCCGGTGTTCTTTTGCCGAAAGCATAATATCAGCATTCTTATGGCAATTCCACCTGATAAATGCAAACGATGAAAAAATCCCTGTTATTTGTTTTCTTTTGTTTTGTCTGGATGCTTTCGCAATCGCAGACCATTGATACCGTTTATAATAAAACCGATCCTGCTCTGTTGAAAAAGTATCCCGGCATTAAGGAAGTTGCCGCTTATTTTTTCAACAACTATAATGAAACAGCCTACTATACCGAATTGTGTAAAAAACCAGACGGATGGTATGCTTCGAAACTGGATTTTGATAAGAATGGCGTGAAACGCATTAATATTGAGAAGATCTGGGATCTTGATAAAGGCATATATCTTCCCCTTAAAAAATATACTAAAGGCAAGTCTGCCGAAGACGAACTCAGTAAGTTTATCCGGAGTCAGGGTATGGAAGACTGGAATAACTCGCCCTACTATGGCTACAACGGATGGGATCTGGATGTGATCAACGCTTTTGGAAAGAACAAAAACCTCAACGATACGGTTTTATACGGACTGGCAAGGGCTTACAGCAATTTTGCAGTAGGTTTTCTGCGAACTCAAAGTTCATACCGCACTCAAAAAACAAAATCGCTGAGCTACGAAAAAGCTTCGAAAGAGCAACTACAAGGATTTGTTTTTTTCGAAAATAAAAGCATTGCTACCCTTAAAACCTTGATGGACCGAAACCCTTTGTTCCAAACGCTCATTGGCTCTGTTCGTCAAAAGTGGGCCAACGAATATATGAATGGGTATATGAATTTGATGAGCATTAAAGAAGATAAACTTGCCAAAGATTTTCTCAAAAAGGATATTTACGACAACGTGGTGCTGAACATGGCCGAAAATTATCTGAATTCATGCGCTCCCAATGCCATACTATTGACCAACGGCGACAACGATACCTTCCCCTTGTGGTATCTGCAGGAAACAAAAGATTACCGGACCGATGTACGCGTGCTCAACCTCTCTCTGGCCTCTGCCGACTGGTATATTGCCGAGATGTTTTTGAAACATAATGCCTCCGACCCCATTCCGGTTTCGATACCCGAAAACAATTATCTTTCGGGCAAGTTCAGCTATGTGCTCTATCAGCCTAAAGAAACAATGAACAGCATAAAATTGCAGGACTTGATCGTGGCCATTAATAGCAACACCGATGAAAATACCTACACCGATAATTTCGGCAAACGCATGAGTATCTTTACTAATAATAATATTTATATCCAGATCGATAAAGTCAGGTTGCTGAAAAACAATCTGATCCCCAAAGCGATGGAAGAGGGTATTGCCGACCGTATTACGTGGAATATCAAATCGCAGGTGTTGTATGTGAACGAACTGCTCGTGCTCGACATTATAGCCACCAACAACTGGGACCGCCCTGTTTACTTCGTAAGCCCGGTAAGTATCAATAACTTTTTGGATGTGGAGGAATATGGTTTCCTTGAAGGGCTGGTGTATCATTTCATACCTTCACGATTGGGAACAACCGACGGGAACGGAGTGCTGACCGACAGAACCTATGATCTGATCATGAAACAATTTAAATACGACGATATTTCTGCGCCACTGATAAAAGCCGATAATTCTGTCATTGATTTCTACAGGTTCTATCGCAACAATTTCGCCAAGTTGGCACAGTCGTTTATCAACGCGGGTGACAAAGCAAAGACACTGGAAGTTTTGGATAAAGGCATCGCCATAGCCCCCGACAGTTTGGTCGATTTCGATATGTATATGGCTCCCTACGCCGAACTTTATTTAAAAGCCGATGCTCCCGAAAAAGCCAATCCGATACTCAAACGGGTGGCCGATGTGTATCAGCAAAAGCTCGATCGTTATCATGCACTCGAACCTGATGCCCGCAAAGCATTTGCCGAAGATATGGATCAGGCGAGCATGGTGCTTGGCTATATTTCCGACCTCACCAAAAAATACAATCAACCCGATATCATCAAAAAAACTGATAAATAACTTTATCTGAAACTGAACAGCAACGCGTAAAATCTATCTTCCATGAAAAAAGTAATCCTCACGATATTGTGCTTGTTTTTATCAGCAGCATCGTTTGCGCAGGATGCCAAATCCAACGATCATTTGGTGGGTATTGCAGGCAAACTTAGCGCTATGCATCAGTCGCAGGACGATATCAGTTTCTACACCTGGAGCCTTTATATTACGCTGGATATGCCCGATGGATGGGAGGTTTACGAAGATTCGGCCGATGTGCACATCGATCTTAATTCGCTCAAAGCAGGCTGCACCGACCTGGACATGAAAAAGCTCTCGTTCAACAAAAATGGTTTCTACACTCCCGAATTGATAGCTACGTTTTTGGGTGGGGCAGCTATCGGTAACAACGTGATCGTATTTGTGAAACGAAGCTGGCTCGACGAGTTTTTCAGGGGCGAAAAATGTATGATACGGATGGAATCGTTGAAAAAAGTAAACTAAACCTCAGCCGAAATTTACAGTATCTTTTTTCCCAATCTGCCGATGATATATCCCAAAGTGAGGGTGATTTGACGGTATTTGGGTTTCGAACTGAAATAATCGGCAGTGAAGGTTTTTGTTAGCCCTAAGTTATAGGTAACATCGAGCGAAATGCGCCAAATATCTACTCCCACGTTGCCATCAAGGTTGAACGAGCCTTTGTTAAAGTCTTCTTTTTTGAAATCGATATCGTCGTGCACTTTTGTACCGACAAAATAATCATACGAGGGGCCAAGGGCTACGCGCAACTTAACATATTTGGTGTTGATGATCTTAAACCCTGCCCACAGTTTGGCTCCCACGGCATAGCGGTCGATGCGGTTGCGGTTCACGGCAAGGCTGTCGGTTACGTTATAAACGGTTCGTGAGGTTGAAAAATAAGCACCCGGCTGGACATAAAAGCGATGGCCAATGCGGAAATCGGTAGCGAAAATGAAACCGTAGGCTCCTTTGGTGTCGACGGCAGCCATAGGCGACGAGTTGCTTTTGGTATAGTTGGCACCCAGTTGAATATTGACCTGAAACTGAGCAACGGCCGGCAATAATAGGACTGCCAAAAATACAAGGGTGAGGATGAGTTTTTTCATGAGGTTTTGTTAAGTTGTTTGGTTAGTGCGATAACTTTATCTATATTTTCGTGGTTGACAGCATAGATGCTTTCTTTTCCGCGCGGTGTTTTTTTAAACAAATATAAAGAATTTTAGCGGTGTACGCGACCGGAGCGATAAAAAAGTTCGGGAAAGTTTTTTTGCTATTTACGGGGTTAGGGAAGGAGACGGAGTTTGCCGCCGAAGGGATTTTGGGTTTGTTTAATGCAAATTTATTGGATTGGAAGCATTTGGTTCGTAATTTTTTTATTTTGTTTGTATTTTTTATTATTTGTAATGTATGTTTTATTATTCAGGTTGTTGTTGGAATTAGTATGTGATGTGTTGGAACGATATTTACATTTGTTGGAACGTTGTTTACATGTATTGGAATGATATTGACATGCATTGGAACGATGTTGACATGCGTTGGAACGATGTTGACATGCATTGGAACGATGTTGACATGCGTTGGAACGATGTTGACATGCGTTGGAACGATATTGACATGCGTTGGAACGATATTGACATGCGTTGGAACAATAATGGCTGTTGTTGGAAATGAGGTTTTTTTATGTTGTAATGGTCTGTATTTAATATTATTAGTTTTGCACTATGCTGAAATTTGCATGAGAGGAAAGGAAAGATTTCTGAAGTCAGAAGACCGAAATTATGGCTCGTGGCTAACGGCTCATGGCTAACTTTAAACTATTGGCACTTTCTGCCAAAAAATAAATTACAAAAAGATTTTCTGTATTAACAAACTATTATATATTTGTTGCATCAATCAATTTAAAACTTTTACCATGAAAAAAACCACTGCCTTCCTTGCTTTATTCTTCGTGTTGTTTCAGCTTTCGGCCCAAAAAGCCCTCGATTGGAAAAAGATCGATAGTCCGAAAGACGACTATGTGTTCAAATATTTTTATCAGTACACGGGCGATGTTTATAAAGGTATCTTCACTATTCCGACCGTGAAACCCTTTCAATCGGTTAAAAACCAGATATTCGTCCGCACGTTTAATGCCGACCTGAGCAGTTATACCGAACAGGGCATCCCTTCGGAATCGCCCTACCTGGTTTCGGTAACCGGATTTAAAGACTACACCGTTATTTATGGCAGCACCGACGAAAACAAGAACCCCATGCTGCAATATCATGCCGACAACAAGCTCCTCGTCACCGATGCGCAGTTGAATATCCTGCTCAATGTATCGTATTCGGTTCACGGCAAAAAACACCGCTTCACCGACACCCCCTCGGTCTACAGGTCTTGCGACAGCACACATTTGATCGTAATAAACTCCGAAATCATGGCTCCCGACAAACCTTCGTTTAAAGCAAGCCCCACGGTGCAGTTTATCAGCGTTTACGACAAAGACCTGCAACTGGTGTGGAAAGATTCTGTCGACTTTGAACAGATATTCGGCAAAGACGTTCCGTTGAACAACTTTGATATGGATTTTATGAACAACAAACTTTATGTTTTTGCTTCACATCGTGCCGTGCCTACCAAAAAACTGAAGCCAACTCTGTATATCATCCGCTATGATCATCCGCAATCGTATCAGGTGGTTGATAAAGAAATTTTCCCGAACGACTACTTTTCGTGGAAATATTTGCTCAACAAAAAAGGCGAAATGTATATGTGCGGCATCAACGAAGTGCTGAACAGTTCGAAAAACAAACAACTCTTCTACATGAGCCTCGATCTGAACGCGCCCGACGCGAAACCCCTGCTAAAAACCTATACCATCGACAAAGCTTTTATTGCCAAATATCCCGACTACAAATTCATACTGGCAAATTATCTCACCTATCCGGGCAGTTTGCTGCTAACCGCCGACGGTTTGATCTATTGCAGCGAATATCATGCTATAGTAACCTCTTCGTCGAAATATTCGAGTTCAACCAGCTACTATTTCAAACCGATGACCTTTATTAAATTCGATCTCGACGGAAATATAGTTTGGCTCAAGATGATCGATAAAAACGTTCAGAGCAGCTATAAATATTCAGAATATTTCTGTCGTGCCTTCTATATCAACAACGAGGTGGTGGTTTTCTACTACGATTTTGTGAACAACATATTTGCCGAAGCGCATAAAGGGAAACCAACTTCGCCATTCGGAAATAAATTATGTTTGGCGCTTGCCCGCATTGATGCCGACGGCAACATCGTGAAAAAGGTTATAACAGCCGTAGGCGACGATGGCACCAGTGCCGACCTGAACCGTTTGCGCCAGATAAGCGACACACGTTTCTTCATGACCGGCTCGGGCATCAACCTGAAAACCCGCGGCGATTATGTAACCTTCTACGACCTGAAAGAAAAAGAGTAGGTATATGACCTGTCAGGTCTTCTTTTTTATTACCAAGCTCCTATCCTGAATTATTGAATTTCAGTTGAGGATTTGTATATTTGTGTTCGCATAAAAATGAAAAGATATTTATCGGGCATCGGCTTGTTGCTTTATTGCTTTATTTGCTTTGGCCAGCACAAAGGCACTTTTGTCGATCCCCGCGACGGAAAGCACTATAAAACCATTACGGTTGACGGTCAAACCTGGTTTGCCGAAAATCTGGCTTTCAAGACCGACAGCGATTGTTGGGCCTATGATAACAATATGAAGAACGTGCCCGTTTATGGTTATCTCTATACATATCAATCGGCGACAGTAGGCTGCCCCGCGGGCTGGCATCTCACATCCATGGACGATTGGAATCAGCTGATAGATCATTTCGGAGGCGACAGCCTTGCAGGAAATAAATTAAGATCTGCCTCGGGCTGGGATAGCGTTCAACGCTGGGGGAACAATCGAAGCGGCTTTTCGGCTTTGCCGGGTGGGTTTCGATATCTGCCTGAGGGGTTTAGTAATGACGGATTCATTGGCTATTGGTGGTGTGCCGATCCGGATGGAAACGCGGCATATTATATTACTATATATTACGAAAACGGTGAGATCGATAGGAGCCGCTATGATGTGGACTATGGTTTGTCTGTGCGATGCATACGTGATAATTAATTTGAATGATCGGAAGCAGTATCGTTATTTCTAAATATTTTTTTGTAAATTAGCAGTGATTTTCAGAAGCATTTGTTCTTTTTCCTTATTTCAACCTTAACTCAGGAGGTATTTTATGAAAAAATTGATTACCCTTTTTATGGTAATGTGTGGTTTTTTGTTCGCGACCCATATCTATGCGCAAAAAAGCTCCACCACCTATGTTATTGTAACCACCGTAAGTCCGGGCGACCCTTATTATGATGCTGTGCAGGCTCTCAGCACCTATCGCAGTGCACAGGTGGTACATTTCAGTGCCGATTCGATCAACGATCTGATACCAACACTCACGGCTCTGGCTCCGCGCTATGTGGCCGTGGTGCTGAAACCCATCGAGCTCGACATCAATTTCGTCCGGCAATTTCTGGTGATGAGCACCAATCTGGATTCCGATCCGTTCAGTGATTTCTCGTATGGATACATCACGGGTGCAACCGCTCAGGATGCCTTGAATTTTGTGAACAAGATCATCTATGCCGAAGCACATGCAATACAGGGCTATCCGCTAAATGTAGGCGGCTATTCGGCTTCCTCTTTGAATTTTGTTTTTCCCGGTTCGGGCAATTTCCTCACCTATCTGAATCCTCCCGTTTCGAACAATATTTATATGGAAACGAACGATAACGGAACCGGTCATAATTTCTTTCTGGCCAACACCAGCTATATGCTCAACAATAAAGTGCTCGATATAGGCTATAATGGCGATCCCCATATGCTGTGGCTTTTTGATAACGGCAACTCAACCACCAACCCGCCGCCCTGGATATACGACAGCACCAAAATAGAAGATACGGCTTATGCGCGGGTGGGCCTCACAAGTTTCGACATTGGAGCGTTAAATCTTTACCCGGCTGTAGCTTTTAACGGTGCCTGCCATTCGGGCGAGCCCAAAAAAGTGATGGTTGAAAGCGATATTGAAGCTACTTTCGGCGATACGCAGGGATTGATAAAGTTCTATACCATGAGCGATACGTTCAGCTATTGTTTGTCGATACTCAAAACAGGCATTACAGGCTATTTTGCACCCTGCGGAGCTAACAATGCCAACGATCAGGCCGAGGAGATCTACAATGCGTTTCTGTATAATGAGCCTTTGGGCGATGTGCAAAAAAGAAGCATAGATGGTGTTGTGATGGGATGTTTGGGCAACCGTCCAAACCTGAAGATTTTTCAGGCAGGAGGTTCTATTTACGATGATGATATACTTTCTTCAGGAACTTTCAATCCAGCCGATTGGTCGGGAGCGGCAAGTATGCTGGGTGGAAAAGCCAACCGTATCTATTTCGGCGATCCGCTTTACGACCCTTATAAATTCGATCATTCCGATTCGCTGAACATCACAAAGTCGACAATAGATTCTATTACTACCAGCACCTTTGATATTCATCTCGCCTACAAAAAACCTGATGCATCAGTAGCTTATTTCCCGGTGTGGGATAAATTTCATTTCAGTGGCACACGCATCTACATCCCGGTTGAACTGCCTTCGTATTGCGGTGCCATAACCCATTTCGCTGTGGTCGATTCGTCGGCACCCTACAATTTGGTTATACATGCTGAAGAACAATTTGATGGCAAGCACATTTTGCATATCGAGGTCGACATACCGGATGATATGTATGCTCCTATTAACTACGATATTCGTTTCCGCATCACATTTTTGCCGGCAGGCATCGAAACCAATGTGGCACCAGTACTCTCTGAATTTGATGTGTATCCCAATCCGTCAGCAGGTAATGCTGTCGTTAAATTCGGATTAAATGATAAAGCCGGTATAAACATCAACCTTTATGATATCACGGGTCGAATGATAAAAAACCTGGTGAACGGAGTTCAGGAAAAAGGAATTCATCAGATAAACCTGACGGACAAAAATGATCTTACCGACGGAATTTATTTCATCAGGTTCGAATCAGGCGATTATAAATCAACTAAAAAGCTGGTGATCGTTAAGTAGAGTTTAAAAATGGAATCGTAGTTTATTCGGTTTTTATTAATTTATGAACGCTGCTATTCTTATTTGTAATGATATTGATAAAATAGATTCCGGATTTTAAGTCATCGGTTGATATAATGATCTCCGAAGCATTGTTAGTATATATTGTCTGAATCTTTTGACCAAAAGCATTAAATATCTCCAATTCATTGGTCGGCGTTTTGGAAACTATTGTTGCAAAACCACCATTTGTTGGATTTGGATAAATGGATGCGTCCTCGTTCGATACAATTGAATGGATATTCAATGGATTTTCGATTAGCGTAGTTGTTGTATTTGTTACTACCGGCATATTATAATCGAAATAGATGTAAGCCTTGTTATTAATAAAATCACCCACCACACAAGTGCTTTTAGGCTTAATACTGTATTTTACAAAACCATGACTCAAGGCTTCATTTATTGAACTATCAGGCAAATTGATGTTATAAAATCTGAACCAGATCTCATTATTATAGCAATTAACCACGACAGGTTTGCTGGAACTGATAAGCTGAAAACTACTCAGGTCAAGTTTATTACTAATGGTATCGGTAAGAATAACTGTAAAAGCTGTATCATTACCTGTATTCTGAAAATGTATCGTGTATTCCAAAGGGTCACCCTGACTGATAAATGCAGGTGTAATGTCTCCACCCGGAAAAACTTCTTTTGAATTGGGATCATAAGAACCGGAAATAATAGCGTGAATCGTATCCACGTTATTTGAAGGGGTAAGATCGGTAATATCGGGTGCCGAAACAGATGAAACGGCCGAACTTCCTATGACAGCCGAAGCAGTAACCGTATATTCAATAATATAAATTTGCTGCTCAATGGGGTTTAAATTATAGGCCAAAGTCGCAGTATTTGCAACAATACTTATTGCTGATGGTACGCATGATGTAATAGTAATTTCGGGATTATTTAATAATACGGACATTGAACCGGATTTAATTGTTGTACCGATGTTTTTAAGAGATGCGTAAGCAGTACCATTGAATCCGGGTCTTAATTGTCCGAGGACTAAGTCAACAACAAGATCATTTTGTCCCGGAATAGGTTGAAAAGCAAAATCGTTTAGCGAATCTGTTTGATTGCAAAAATTTGAAAAGCTTGAAGTATATGAGTTTGGAGTATAGGTATAGTATAAAGGCGATTCATTGACTGTTGTTAAGTAAGTTCCTTTATCAACACAAACTTTATAGGGTCCGTTCACAAAGGCAGTAGCTGATGTGCCTCCTTTGGTGATATTTAATTTTGCTGGGCAATTAATATCGCCAGGATCTTGTATGTTATTACTATTAAAATCGTAATACGTTTTTCCTGCAATAATATTAGCACTATCGGTAAACACTGCTACATAATTCGAGGCATTTGTAATAAGACTTGAAATTACATACCCACCAAAAGAGGCAATACTGCCAACATTACCGGTAAGATATACTCTTGAATCTGTGCAGGCCATACTTTGAGTATTGAGAGTTGCAAAATCAAAACTGTAAGCAGCTCCTGTTAATGCATTTCCGCTAAGATCCGCTTCAACCAGAAAACAAATACAACTATAGGTATTGGCAGTGGGAAGTGTATTGGCATAAACCAAATTTAATGTGTCGAATTGGTTTGCTGAAACATAAGGACTGGTATATCCTGTGAGGTAGATGCGATTATTGTTTTTGGTAGCGCAATAAAAATGGGCATCATTAATGCCGTATTGTTTTGCCCACAAAAAAGTACCGCCATTATCAATTTTTGCAAAATAAGTGGAATAGTTTGCTGCAGTTAGTACGGTTGTGCCAACGTGGATCGTTCCGCTAAAAGTACCAAACAGGTACACATCATTGTTTTGAGATAACACTTCGGTTCTCCACCACGACGAACTCTCAAGAAGTTTTGCCCAGACAAAATCACCTGTTGCATTTGCTTTACAAACAAAATCCTGTGGTGAGGAAGTCAAAGTGCTTAACGTTCCTGCAACTCCCAGATTTAAATCTCCTTTAAATTCACCTGCGATATAAACATCATTATTTGAAGCCATAGCAATGCTTAAACTAATATGCATTGATGTGCCACCAAGAACTGTGGCGTGTTGCCAGTTTCCATTATTATCTATAACCGCATAAAAAAGGTTGCCGCTACTTGACGAAATCGTAGATACGCCAATTGTCTGTGATGGTATATAATAGAAAAAAGAACTTATAACGATTCTATCAGTTCCATTACCTGCTATTCTGAATAAATCAGTATTGCTGTTGGTTGTGCCATTTGCTATTTTAATTGAATTGCTCCATAAAACTGTGCCGTCAGGTGCATATTTAATAATAAATGAATAAATTCCGCTGCTAACACTTATCGGATATGGATCACAATTTAATGTAGTTGCATTTAACGAATCACCAAAATAGCCTGTCACATAAAGGTTTGATTGTTGATCAGTATATAATCCGCCAACTATTACTAAGTTCCCGCTACTTAAACTTTTTGCCCAAACAACAGAATCATTATCATCCTTTTTTATGATTATTGAACTAATGATCCCGTTAGAAATAAAAGTGCTATTTCCAACCACTATGTTGCCACTGTATACATTGGAGTTAATAACATTTTTCATGTTATCAGTAGCAATTCTTGACAATCCTCCTACGGAACAATCCGGAGTTTTATCAGTGTATGCATTGATGAAATTTTGAGCATAGGATTGAAAACCAATAAAAACAACTGCAATTACGATGAGTATATTTTTTTTCATAGGAAATGATTTTAATTCTTTTTATAGACAGAAAAAAACGAAAAAGGTTGCACCAAACAATCAAAGGGTGATAATTTAACTCCACATTATTAGATTGTTGATTAAAATATCTGCTAAGATACGTTTTTTACATCAAAAAATGATGTTTACAGATAAATTTTTGACTTTGAAACGAATAAGAATGTTTTGGTATTTACTACTTTTTCCGATCTCTGCCCAAAAGACTCAACAGCCCGTTGATGAATGTGAGTGGGTGGGGCGGATTGCCCGGAATGTAAAGATCGACCATGTGCTTTTCAAGAAAGTTTCGGTTGAGAGCGGGACTGTTTGCCAAAATACCTCCGCTGATAGCATCCGTGCCGCAAAGGATGATGGCTTTTGGTGCAGGTGCATCACGCAGGCAGGTTTCCAAAGGTTCTGCCATGTTTTCGGTAATGGGACCGGTTATCACCAATGCATCGGCATGACGTGGCGAAGCAACAAATTCGAAACCCAATCTGCCCATATCAAATTGAACATTACCTGAAGCATTCAGTTCCAGTTCTGCGCTATTATCTCCACCGGCTGAAACTTGACGGAGTTTGAACGAGCCCTTAAACATACTAATGATCTCAGGCCGCACTTTGCTGATTTCAATCTGCAAAGGCTTATCTTCCCCTGCTTTGATGATAAGAGCATCGCGGCAGTTTACCGAGAGATGATAATCTTTGGTGAACTTTATCTTATTAGGTGAATGAAAAGCACAGGCACCGCAAAAGATGCATTTACCCAAATCGATACACAACGGGGAAGAAGTGATGGCGTCGGTCGGGCATAGTTCAATCAATGCAGCTTCATCGCAGGCATCCGAACTTATCACAGGTCTGCCTTTAAAAATACCGGGCACTTCCGTTTGCCGCAGATCGCGGATGTATTGGCTGCCCTGATGATATACTGTTTTTAGTTCTTTCAGCATGGTCTAAAGATCAAATCCGCAGTACGAAAGGTTAAAACTCTTGTTGATTATGGGAAAATCGCTGATCTCGTTGTTTCTCACAGCCAGAGCCAATGCCAGCCAGTTGTGCATCGAAGGATCTTTGATTTTGTATACTAATAGATTCCCGTCTTTATCGGTCACTGCACAATGGCATATCTCTCCGCGCCAGCCTTCGGTCATGCTGATAGTAAAGGAATTTGCTTTCGGTTTTAGCTCGCTTTGTTCAAATGGCATTATTTCCGGATCGTTTTCTATCCATTCTTTCAAATAGCCTATCGATTGAATGATTTCTTCATTGCGAAGTTGCGTTCGGGAATACACATCTCCGTGATTTTTTAATATGGCCCGATGTTTCGTTTCATTAAAAAGCCCGTATGGATGCGAAGAGCGTATATCCCGGTTAAGTCCGGCCATGCGTGCTGAAATTCCCACGGTTCCTATCTCCACAACTTTTTCGTGTTTTAGTATCCCGGTCTTTTCCAGTCGCGAAAGCAAGCTGGGCAGCGTTTTCATACGGTTCCATATTTCATTATAGTCGGGTTCATAAGCTTCGAAAATACTTTTCAGCCGTTGTTTTAGCTCCGGTGTTAAGGCATAAAAACTACCAAATGGACGAATAAAACCTTTAGCCAAACGGTTTCCGCACCACTCCTGAAAAAAGTTCACCATCGGAGTTCTGAGTCTTCCTAACACCGAATTTCCCAATTGGTAAGCTACATCCGTGCAGATAGCAGCCAGGTCGCCTGTATGAATAGCGATGCGTTCGAGTTCCATTGCAACACTCCTTTGAAGTATCGTTGAATCAGATGCCGTGTATCCACACAAACTTTCCCACAGGAAGGAAAATGCCGATGCATGGCCACAGGCTGTATCACCGGCAATCGATTCGGCCAGAGCTATGCGTTGATTGATTTTGCTTTTTGTAAGAAACAACTGTTCTATGCCCCGGTGCTGGTATCCAAGCTGAATCTCCAAATGCAGTATACGTTCGCCGCTGCAAATAAACCTAAAATGACCCGGTTCAATGATTCCCGCATGGATAGGGCCTACACCCACTTCGTGCAATTCCTCGCTGTCGATCCTGAAGAAAGGATAATTGGCGATCGTTTTTCCAATATCAGCTCTGTTCCATGCATATCTAACAGGTTTCAGCCAGGGATGGCCGACGAAATTGATCCCGAAATTTTCATGGATCTCGCGTTCGAATATATAAAAAGCAGGATTTTTCTCCGTCAGCGATGGCACCGAAACGTTTTGCTTTGCACATTTCCACGAAAGTAAATGAACAGTACCGTCATTATCATCCGCCAAACAGCATATCAAATGCATTTCATCCGTCAAGTAATAGCCGAAATAGCTCACACAATGAACACTTTCGGAGGCAGCCAACGCTGTTACATTTGCAAAAAAATCATGGTATGGGAGTACCGGAATGCTTTCGGTGAGTATGGTTTGCTGATTGGTTACCTGTAATGATTTCATCCTGCGCTACATTATACATTGTGATAAAAATACCGAAAAAGCATGCGGCGGAAAATATCCAAGCCATACAACAGCAATCAACAGCAACATGATTGGCAACAGCTCATAATATTTTATTTTCCCGTAAGTTTCAACTTTTGTTTTTTCTTCCGAAAATACGATGTTCAAAGCATTCCGTGTAAAAGCAAATATAATGAACGTCAGCAAAACCAGCAACAATGCCATTTCCCAAATATGTCCCGCGTTAAAAAGTCCTTTAAATATAAGGAATTCGCTTACGAAGATCCCCGAAGGCGGAATCCCTCCTAAAAACAACAAAAGCATTAAAAATATCAGCGCTGCACCGGGAGCTTTGCCAAAATAATCTTTGATGGAATTGATCTTATACGTTCTGAAATGATGAAAAACAGTCCCCAAATGATAGAACAGCCCCGATTTAACCAGGGAATGAAGTATTAGATGCAGGAACACAGCATAAAGCACAGGCCCACCTGCCGAAAGTCCGATAGCTACCAGCCCAACATGTTCAAGGCCGGAGTATGCTCCCAATCGTTTCAGGTTTCCGGCGAACATCAGATAAACAGCTGCTATCATCACACTCAGCATCCCAGTCCACATCAGTAGGTTATTCATCCATTCAACAATATCAGCTGCCGACAACGCGTGATAAAAACGGTACAGGGCAACAAAACCTGCATTCATCAGGGCAGTTGAAATAAAGGCACCAACAGGTGAGGGCGCCACCGTCAAGGCATCAACTTTTATGGTCTGCAGAGGGAATAACCCCATTTTAGTGCTGAACCCCACCAATATGAACAGAAAGACCATTTTCATCCAGAACGGATTCGCTGTGGCAGCCTGCGCACTGATCGACGAAAACGAAAGGTCATAAACCCCGTTGGTTTGAACTGCCATGCCGAGAAATATGATGCCTACAAACGCCAAAGCGATGCCAATAGAGCAGATGAATACATATTTCCATGTAGCTTCCAGGCTCAAAGCATTTCGTTCGTGATAGATCAGCAGCGAAACACACAAGGTAGTGGCTTCCACAAACACCCATAACAATCCGGCATGTTCCGACAGGTAAACTCCGGTAACCGAAGCAATAAGCATGATGAGCACCGCACAATAGATTGAAGTGCGAAAAGGATTGTCCTGGTTTCGTTTCAGATAGATAAAACTATAATACACCGTGTAATACGATAACAAGGTGAGTATGCTCAGGAATATCAAACCGGCATGATCGAACCGAAAATATTCCAATTCTCTTTCTCCAAGATGAATGAAAGCATAAATATTAATAAGGGTTTGAGCGGCCAGAAAGACTATAAGAGATGCATAAGCGACGAACCTCTTTCGGACCAGAAAGATCAATGCTGCCAGAACCAAAGCCAATATAAAATACAATCCCAGCATCATAACTCAGTCTTTTAAGTTTGAAAGGTTATCAATACTCATTTCTTCAAAGGTGTTTCCGATGCGGTTCAAAAACAGTCCCAACACCAGCACACTGACAAAAATATCCAGCAAAATACCCATATTCACCAGCATAGGTTGATGTGCCCCTATCGTTAACGACAAAAGGAACACACCGTTTTCAAGTATCATATAGCCCATCATGTGGGTAATGATTTTCTTACGGGTGATGATAATATAAATTCCGGTCAGCAGCGAAGCAAAAGCTACCGTGAAATCGGCCTTCGTATTTTTATCCAGCCCAAGATAGCCCGAGATAATATAAGACAGTATGATAAAACCCGTGATGATGATCAGCGACCAGAAATACGAAACAAAGGGTTCGGTTTCTCTCACGATCTTGTTTTTGTGCAAAATATAAGAAAGAAACCAGGGAATTGCAATGGATTTGAAGATGATGGTTTCGAGCAGTATCATCGTAAGGTTGAACCAACTGATTTCGGTGAGTTTCAGAAAGGTGATGCCGAACAATAGAACTCCCTGCAAGGCCAGCATCCTGATAAACGTGTTCAGGCGGTTGGCTATACCGATGAAAAGAAGCGTGAACGAAAAGACAGTCAGCAATATGGTTTCCATAATTATTTCTCTAAAAACAACAAAATGCCTACAAATATTAAAAATGCCAACGATGTAAGCGACAAGATGAACTGCGGATTATGTGTCATTCTGAATCGTGCCATAAAAGATTCAACGAATGCCACCAAAACTGCAATCACCGCCTGTATTCCCACAAAAATGGCAATAGCAACCCAGGCCGATGCTTCGAACAGGAAGAAATCGGCGATAACGGTTCCGAAAACCGCGAACTTCAGTGCATTCGATAGCAATATAAGCCCCAGATCGAAGCCGCTGTTGTCGAGTATCATCACCTCGTGAACCATGGTCAGTTCCAGATGGGTGCGCGGGTCATCCACCGGCAGACGGGAAGTTTCAACCAATGTAAACAGAAAGATCAGAAAGGCAGCCATAAAGCCTATCCCGTATGCAAAGCCGGTTCCGTTGCGCATGGTGGTGAATATGTCGGCAAACGAATAATGTCCCGTGAACAGTACCAGCGACCCAAACAAGATCAAAAAAGCCGGCTCGGCAAGCATGCCATAATGTGCCTCGCGGCTGGCTCCCATGCCTTCAAAACTGCTTCCCGTATCCATAGCGGCAACAATCGACATAAAACGTCCTAGTCCCAACATATAAATAAAGAACACAAAATCACCGTCAAACGAGATCAGGGCTTTCCATGGACCGATGGGCAGCACCAGCGATGCGCTGATGATGGCTGCAAACGAAATGGTAGGTGCGATCCGAAAAATGAACCCGGTGGTATTGCTGTAAACACTGCCCTTGCGAAACAAACGTATCATATCTTTCAATGGCTGCAGCAAGCCCGGGCCTTTTCGGCCACTAAGCAAGCTCCGGGTAATGTTAATTAGCCCCGGAAAAAGCAACGCAATAATTATAATCAATAATACATTCATTTCTAACTACTTTTTAAAAAATTCAAGCACCAAAACAATGATGATAAACAAAAAGGCATACATCAGGTAACTCTGCGTCTGCCCGTTCTGAAAAATGCGGAAGCGCCCCAAAAACTTCACCACCTTTTCCAGCGGGCCCGATATCAGCTTGTCCTCAATGCGATCATGCGAATGGCTTTCATACGAATATACCTTTTTGGGAAACACCGCCTCTATATCAATTTTATCTTTTTCAACCGAAACCAAGGGCTGAAACAGTTTACGGAACGTGCGTGCAAACGAACTGGCTGTATATTGCATTCGCGGATTCGGCGCCACATAACCGCATCCCCATGTTTCGCTTTTCGCGATAACAACTTTGCGCTGTGCAAGTTTCCGAATAATATAAACAACCAGTATGATGCCCAGAAAGATTCCCGACATCAGCGAAATACCCGAAAGTGTACTTGTGAAACCCGACATTACATTCCGGATATCCGCAACCGGAACCATCATGTTCAGCGGCTGTTCCATTACTTTCATGATAAGTGAAGGAAAAAAACCTATTGAAACGATCAAGGCGGTAATGACCAGCATCGGGGCGCGTTTCACCCAACCGGCTTCAACAGGCTCTTTCGGAAATTGAGTGCGTGGGCTTCCCTGAAAAACAATTCCAAAAGCCTTGGTGAAACACAATATCGCCAGTCCGCCAATCAGCGCGAGCGCAGCAATAACCAGCACAAACGAGAATGATTCCGAAAGTCCGAACAGATGGATGGCTTTAAAAAGTCCTGAGAATATGATGAATTCCGAAATAAAACCATTAAGCGGTGGCAACCCGCAGATGGCTATGGCGCCAATCAGGAAGAATGCGGAAGTGTATGGCATTTTCTTTCCCAGCCCTCCCAGTTGTTCAATATTCACGGTGCCTGTGGCCTGATAAACATTCCCGGCGCTGAAAAACAACAGCGATTTAAAAAGGCTATGGTTTAGTGTGTGCAACAATGCGCCTGCAAAGCCCATAAAAGCCAGCACCGTGTTTCCGTAACCCATCCCCAAAGCGCCCATTGCAATGCCGATGCCGATGATGCCGATGTTTTCGATGCTATGGTAGGCCAGAAGCTTTTTCAAATTGTGTTGAATAATGGCAAGCATCACGCCGTAAAGACCCGAACACACTGCAAATATCATGATTATCCAGCCAATGGTGATCATATTTGCCGGACTTTGAATCACCACGCGCAGTATGCCGTAAATGCCTACTTTGATGATGACTCCCGACATAATCCCCGACAGATGCGAGGGAGCAGCCGGGTGGGCATGAGGAAGCCAGGTATGAAACGGTATGAAACCCGATTTGATCCCGAATCCGATAAAGAACAAAAGAAACACGAACAGCGAATTGGTAGCTCCCGCTTGTTGCGGCAGGGCTGCCATGTCGGTGAACGAGGTGCCTCCCGTCAGGAAAAAGAGATAGAATGTGCCGATAAGCAAAAAAACCACACTCACGTGCATTTGTATAAAGTAGTTGGTGGCAGCTTTTAGTGTGCCTTCTTTTTTGCGTTCGAACAATATCAGCAAGAACGAACTCAACGACATGATCTCCCACACCACGATGAACAGGAACAGGTCGTTGAGCAGCGTGACGTATATCATCGAGGCATGAAAAACAGGCAGCAGGGCATAATGCACCTTAAGGTCGGCTTTCCGGTCGGGATAATGTCCCAGGTATTCCTGTCCGTAGAAACTGCCTGCCAGCGATATGATATTGATGATGATGATAAACCAGGCGCTCAACGCATCGAGCCTGAGCTGGTATTCGCCGAAAGCAGTATGCAGTGGCGTTGAAACAATATCGCCGCCGGATAAAACCATTACCGCCGGTATTACCGAAAACACTGCTATAACCACCGACGAAAAGAACGACATCCACCCGGCCAACCGTGGCCTGAAAAAAGGCACCGCCAACAGGGCACACACAACGCCAACGAGCGGAAAAAGCAAATTTTCAGGCATTTATTTCTTGTTTATACAGCGCAAAAGTAAGCCTAAAAAACCTCTTTAATGCAAGCCGCAAAAAAACAAATTAACTGTTTATGGTTAATTATTCACTTGAACCCGAATAATACAAACTTAGGCAAGAAATAGTTCTGCTTCCCCTTCAAAATTATTTTTTACGGCCTGTTTTTGTAAAATATTCTACCTTTGAACATCAACATTAGATAAATGATATCATCACCGGAAAAAATACTTTTCACACCAGCAGCTATCGGACCGATTACGCTTCGTAACCGCACCATTCGTGCCGCGGCTTTCGAAGGCATGTGCCCGGGCAACAAACCCTCTCAGCAACTGTTCGATTATCACACTTCCGTGGCTGCCGGAGGCGTCGGTATGACCACCATCGCTTATGCATCCGTAATTCAAAGCGGCTTGTCGTTCCCCAGACAATTGTGGTTGCGCAAAGAGGTTGTTCCCGAATTGCGGCGCCTGACCGATGCCATTCATCGCGAAGGAGCTGCTGTTTCTGTGCAGTTGGGGCATTGCGGTAATATGTCGAAAAAGAGCGTGGCAGGCCGTTTGCCGCTTTCGCCTTCGGGCGGACTGAACATCTATTCGCCAACATGGTCTAAGAAAATGGACCGCAACGATATCGATGAGGTGGTACGAAGCTTTGGCGATGCAGTACATATTGCCCGCCAGTCGGGCTTCGATGCCGTCGAGGTTCATGCAGGCCATGGCTACCTCATCAGCCAGTTTCTTTCGCCTTACACAAATCGCCGTAAAGATGAATTCGGCGGCTCGCTCCAAAACCGTGCACGTTTCATGCAAATGGCGCTTCGCGAGGTGATGAAAGCAGCCGGAA
Source organism: uncultured Bacteroidales bacterium (assembly GCA_903913285.1). Classification (GTDB taxonomy): domain Bacteria; phylum Bacteroidota; class Bacteroidia; order Bacteroidales; family CAIWKO01; genus CAIWKO01. Next base: position 27,315 of record CAIWKO010000013.1, read on the forward strand.
ACGATATGGCAGTCATCGTAAAAACCAATATGCGCGACGGATTTCGCGGAGGGATGGAAATCGACGCATGTCTCGAAGTGGCCCGTTTGATCGAACAGGAAGGTGTTCATGCTCTGGTGCTTAGTGGAGGTTTTGTGAGCAAAGCCCCTATGTATGTGATGCGTGGCAGCATGCCCATCCGCACCCTTACCTATTATATGGAAAACCTTCCGCTCAAGATAGGCGTAAAACTTTTTGGCCGCTTCATGATACCTTCGGTTCCCTTTCAGGAAGCTTATTTTCTCGACGATGCCCTTCGCTTTCGCGAAAAGCTAAAAATGCCGCTCATCTATGTTGGAGGACTGTTATCGCGACCAAAAATTGATGAGGTTTTGGGTCATGGTTTCGAATTTGTTGCCATGGCACGGGCACTGCTCAATGAGCCTGACTTCGTGAACCGCATGAAAACCGACGAAAAAGCCCGTAGCCTGTGCACCGCCACCAACTATTGCATCGCTCGTATGTACACCATCGAAATGGCATGCCATCAGCATGTAACCAACCTGCCCCCCTGTCTGAAACGGGAAATAGACCGTATGAAATCATAGTCTTGCCATCAAATGAAACCAACCGATACTCACTCCATAGCTTTAATAACCGGCGCAAGTTCGGGCATAGGCTATCAAATTGCGCGCAGGCTTGCCGCCCTGCATTACGATGTGATATTGGTGAGTAATCAGGAAACCCGCCTGCACCAAACCGCCGAAGAACTCGCTGCCGCTTTCGGAGTAAGAACCTGGGCGCACTTTATGGACCTCTGCCAAGCCGATGCCGCCGGGCAGCTCTATCAGTGGTGTGCCGATAATCAGCTGCAGGTCGACATACTGGTCAACAACGCGGGCATTTTTTTCTTTGGCGAGGTGGTTAAAACCGATATTGAAAAAACCCGCAACATCATTTCGCTCCACGTATCCACCCCCGCGCAGCTTTGCGCCCTCTTTGGCCGCGACATGAAACAAAGACGTTCGGGACATATCCTCATCATTTCGTCGCTCTCGGCCTGGATGCCCTACCCCGGCATTGCGCTCTACAGCGCCACCAAACTCTTCCTGAAAAGTTTCGCCCGTTCGCTGCGCAGCGAAATGCTTCCCTATCATGTAAATGTAACGTGCATCTGTCCGGGAGCGGTTTCAACCGACTTGTATGCGCTCAGCCCCGAAAACCACCGTACCGCTCTTCGCTTTGGCATTATGATGCGTGCCGAAACACTGGCTCGCCGAAGCCTGCGGGCCATGTTCCGCAAGCGGGCGCGTTATGTTCCGGGCTTTCTCAATAAAATATTTCTGCCCTTACTGCTAATCGTCCCACCCGGCCTGGTGATGTGGTTCAGGCGCAACAGCAGGTTTTTGCCTGTGGATGAGGAATAAGGGAAAGGGAGGGTTGTTGCTTCGAAACAATTAAAAGGTTTGGCAAAGGGAGGTATTGGGACAGGGCGTATGCAATACGCCCCTACGACCGTGTAATAAAAAAGGGCGTATGGAATACGCCCCTTGAAGAGTTATGAGAGAATTGATTTAGGAATCGGGGGTGGGGTTGTCGGGAGCGGTGACGGGTTCGAGATAGATCTTTTGAATGACGTTTTCGCCAGCTTTGATTTCGATGGTGTAAGGAACAGGTATGTAGCCTTCCATGAAGATGACACCCTGAATAGTACCTACTTTTAATTCACCACAGTAGTCTTCGCCATCTTCGTCGGTGGTGCCGACATAGTTTGCTGACTGGATTGAATTTTGAGCTCCGGCAGCAGGTTCCTCATTGTTTTTAAAGTATACAAGCGTAGTAAGACTTCCTGTTGTGACATCGGGATCGACGGAAGGATCGTCGGGGGGAGCATTTTTGACGAGGTTGATGCTGATGCGAAGTATATTCTTTTCGACGGTGGCGATGTCTTTTTGATAGTAGGTTTGATAGTCGGGATATTCGAGGGTAGCTGTCCAAAGGGCATTGGGAAGGGAATAGAACCTGATATTACCTTTAGCGGTGGAATATTTGACGACGGTATCGGTTCCGTTGGTGAGGGTGCATTTTACTTTGCGGAGGGCCATCAGTCCGACAGAATCGAGAATGCTTAAAACGATGGATGTGTAGCGAGAGCCGACCGGACGACCGATGCGGGCAGCCGATATGATGGCATCTGCAGATTCTTTGATTTGGGATTTAAATATTTTAATGAGATTTTCTTCGGGTTTATCGGCTTTTATCAAAAGTTGATGGATTAATTTGTTGCCAAAAATTTTTCTTTTTTCGATGATATCTTTGGGTGAACCATTTGCATCATTAAAGGCTTTGATAGCAGCCTGCATGGCGGTGAAATCGGCAGGTTTTAAATTGGTGAGCACTGCAGCGTTGGTATCCATGATCTTGTAGAGTTCCTGACAACGGGTGCCGATGAGGGTGTCGTCGAGTTGGGTGATGGATGATTTGGGAATACTCAACAATAATTCGAGTTTGGGAAGATCAACCTGACCTGCTTTTACTGCTGAATAGAGGACACGGTCGAACACGGTTTCGACCATAGCTTCGCGAAGGGAATCTTTGATAGCAGTTATTTCGGCGGTGGTTAGGAGACTTATGCCCTTTGCATCTTCGACGTCGTCCATAATGTCGATAAGATTGTTTTGCTCAATTACTGCTTCGGGAATGAGATTTATTTTAGCTTGATTGTCGACACAAACTGCTAATACTCTTTTTTTTGCATTGTAGTTTAATTCGTCAAGTGCTGTCATGATTTTACTTTTTAATTGTTATTACTTTTATTTATTGTGATGGGAATTACTATTTGTTGAACAGGATGAAAAATGAACGAAGTGGTTCGGACGATGTAAGGTGCGATTCCAAGAAGGTTTAGAGCGGTTCCAGGAAAGTATAGTGCGATTCCCAGAATGTATAGTGCGATTCCCAGAATGTATAGTGCGATTCCCAGAATGTATAGTGCGGTTCCAGGAATGTATAGTGTCGTTCCAGAAATGTATAGTGTCGTTCCAGGAAGGTATAGTGTGGTTCCGAAAAGGTATAGTGCGGTTCAAACCAGATAGAGCGTCGTTCGGACGAGGTAGAGCGTCGTTCGGACGAGTATTGCCGACATTCGGCAAAGAATGAGCAGCGCAGAAATTAATATGGGCGAAGGAAAGAGAAACATCGGAGTGGAAAAGACCGATGAGGGAGTTAGAAAGTGAAACGGAGCTGTTGTTATTTTTATTATCAGAGAAATTATTTTGAATGAGCAGGTTTGCCTGAGGGATGAAGGAGCAATATGGAGAGATTGCAGCGGTCAATTGAGTGAAGGTGTTTACATTTAATTTTCAAAATAATATACAATTTTTTTATTACGCAAGAACTATTTTTTTAGCGAACGCTAAAACGCGTAATTATTTTATTAATTATTAAACACTTAAGAAATGGAAAAAAATGAAAAAAATTTTAAAGAAGAGGCCAATCAGATGACAAAAAATTTTGGTGAACACCTAAAAGCCCTCCTTAAAAGCCGCGGTTGGTATTTGAAACATCTCGCCGATGCCAGCGGCATTGCCCAATCAGAAATTTCAAGGATTATAAACAATCGCAAAACGGTTGAATTTCCCACCATGTTCCGCCTAATATGGGCATTTGACCTCGAAGTTTCCGATTTTTTAGATCAGGAATGGTATGAAAAGCCGATAAAGTAGGAATTTAGGGCAGGAATTTTTTTGAGAAGCATCGGGAATGGTGGCTTTTATGGGAGAAGTATGCTTTTTTCAGAAGTAAGAAGACAGAATTTTTTTAGGTTATTGAATTAATTTGTATTTTTACAAGTGAAATGAAACACACGCGTCGGAGACGCGCGCGAGCGGGGACTATTAACTTATGAAAAATTCATTAAATAATTCCATGAATAATAGTATTCTATTTTGTTTTGTTTTAGTTTTTTCTTTTAGTTGCCAAACTAATATAGAGAAGACTAAAAATGAGAAAAAGTTAAATGAGCTATTATCAAAATCAGAAATATTATATAAATGTTATCAATATGACAAAGCATTAGAATTATTTAATCAAATTATCGAAATTGATTCTAATATTGGTATAGTATATTTTAGACGTTCTAATTGTTATGCGGTAAAATCTGAATGGGGAAATTCGATTAAGGATGATTTAAAATGTGTAAAACTTGGTTATAGAGTAGAAAGTTCTTTTAAAAATATAGGTTTATCTTATGAAGCAGTTTCTGATTATCCTCATGCATTATATTATTATATTAAGGCGCATGAACTAAATCCCAAAGACAGTGTTGTAAATAAAAGAATTAATTTTATTAAAAGCTTAAGATTAAATTAAAACTATGATAAAGAAAATTAAAAAAATTAAACTTATGGAGTTTGGAATCTTATCTTCATTTTCAATCTTTTTATTCTATTACCTATTAAAATCATCAATTTTCTCCCAAAACGGTTCGTTATTTTGGGCCATATATATATTTTTAGTCTCTTTGTTTATACTTTCTTTAATTCCCTTATATCTCAGTTTAACATATATTATTGAGGATATAAATAAAACAGTACAATTTGATTTTACAAATAAAGTTATTGTTATTAAAAAAAAAGGTAAAATTACAACAATTAAAAAAGATGAAATTATTGCTGCATATCAGGTAATGGTTAATATGTATAGTGGTGCGCGTAATAGCTTACCATGGTTTAAATACTTATTAATAATAAAGAATGAGAGAGAACGAATATGTATCACAAATCTGATATGTGACCCTGAAGATGTTTTGTCGTTTTTAAAAATTAAATATAAAACTATTTATTGGAATATCCCTATTATTAGTAGAGCTATTGGTTCAGAATTTTTGACTAATGTTGAATTTAAAGAAAAAGTTAAAGAATTTGAAGAAGAATATCAAAACTATTCACGAGAGCAATTAGAAGAAATTGTTTCAAAAAAGGAAATTTATACAGAATACGCAAGGCAAGCAGCCTCAGAGTTATTAAAAAAAATAATATGAAGAAAATAATTTTACTCCTAATTATTGCAGGAATAAGCAATATTCTTTCAGCCCAAACCACATACGAGTTTGGCTATGATAATACCGGAAATAGGATATTGCGGCATGTGGTGGAATTGCGGCATACGCAAACAAACAACAACAGCAATAATGCCAACAACAGCGACAGCACAACCTTGCCACAAACGGCAACCATGGGTGATATGCAAATTAGCGTGATGCCCAACCCCACGGCGGGAAATTTGCAGATAAGCATTACAAATTTGCCAGAGGCTGTGCAGGGAGGTATCACCGTGTGGGATTTGAATAGCAAAGAAATATACAAGCAGGATGGTATTTATGCTACAAACAAAATAGATTTGAGCAAACAGCAGAAAGGGATTTATATGATGCAGATACGGGTAGGGAGCAAGAAAAGCGAATGGAAGGTGGTGAAGGAGTGAGGAAGTGAGCTAGAGTGAGCTTGAGTTGGGAGTTAAGTGAATAGGGAATAATTACAAGTTACTGCACTTTGCTATTTGAAGGCTGTTTGCCTACGCGCGAAGGATGGAAGTGGAAAACCCACAGCGCAGCGAGGATTTGGAACGGACAGCCTGATCCGCCGGTGGGCGGACTTTCAGCCCGCGAAGAGGCGGACGCGCCCAAATGAGGAAAAAGATAAAAGTGGAAAGAAACAAGTTTGCTACACCAAAATAAACATTAATAAATCACTCCACATCGCGAATTATTAGTACTTTTAACTGACTAAAAACACTAAGCAAATGGAAAACACTTCGTCATTGCGTCCGCTGGGGCGCACATCGCTTATGGTAACCCCCATAGGACTCGGATGCTGGCAATTCAGCAAACGCAACAATTTGGCAGGCAAATTCTGGCCCACCTTAGCAGACGACCTCATCAACAACGTGGTGAGCCTTTCGCTGCAGGGAGGCATCAATTGGTTCGATACCGCCGAAGTATACGGCAGCGGAGCCTCCGAAAAAGCCTTGTCGAAAGCCCTGCAGGCCGCGGGCAAAAAGCCGGGCGAGGTGTTGATAGCCACAAAATGGTGGCCCATGTTTCGCTTTGCATCAAACATAGCCAAAACCATAGACGAACGCCTGAAATGTCTGGAGCCCTACCCCATCGACCTGTATCAGGTGCACCAACCCTGGGGCTTTTCGAACGAAAGAAAAGAAGTGGCAGCCATGGCAGAACTTGTGGAACGGAAACTGATAAAGAACATAGGCGTGAGCAATTTTTCGGCAAAACAAATGCGTAACGCGTGGGAAACCCTCGACCAAAAAGGTATTGCGCTTGCCACCAACCAGATGCCCTATAGCCTGCTCGACCGCCGGATAGAAACCAGCGGAGTGATGCAAACGGCAAAAGAACTGGGCATTACAATTATTGCCTATTCGCCTTTAGCCCAGGGCATGGTTACCGGAAAGTTTCACGATAATCCCGAATTGATAAAGAACTCGGGCTTCAGAAAATACAGTTCGAAGTTCAAACCCAAGGGCCTCGCAAAAAGCCTTCCGGTGATAAAACTGGTGAAAGAACTTGCCGCGACTTATAATGTAACACCTTCGCAGATAGCCCTCAACTGGCTGGTTAATTTTCATGGCAACACAGTTGTAGCCATACCGGGAGCCACCAAAGAAAGTCATGTAAAGGAAAACACAGGCACCATGAAGTTTCGCCTTTCGGACGAGGATATGAACAGGCTTGATGAAGTGTGTTCGGTGTTTAAATAAAAGCATTTTAAGGCAAAATGTGCCTTTCGGTAGTTGATTACGGGTATAAAGAGTTAGAAATACTATTGCCACTAAGGCTCTAAGACACTAAGAATCACCAAGTCGTTTCGATTGAATATTTATAGGTTTCTTTGTGTAGCTTTGTGCCTTCGTGTCTTCGTGGCTATAAATAAAACAGATACAAAATCCAGCTCTTGATTCGTATTAATTGCTTTCGATGATCTTCAGCAACTCGTCCAATTTTGGACTCAGAATAATCTCGGTGCGACGGTTTTTGGCGCGTGCTTCGGGAGTGTTGGCATTGTCGACAGGGCAATATTGGCTACGACCTGCCGATGTTATCCGTTCGGGGTTGATGCCCGAATTAGAGAGCAAAATGCGAATGACCGAGGTGGAACGTTTGGCACTCAGATCCCAATTATCGAGAAGCTGATCGGTGCCTTTGTAGGGCACATTATCGGTATGGCCTTCAACCATTATGTTGATATCGATATTAGTTTCCAGCACCTTGGCGAGTTTTTTCAGCGCATCGATACCTTTTGCCGTAACTTCATATTTTCCGGAAGCAAACAATAAGGATTCGTCCATAGAAACATACACTTTTCCGTTCTTCTGCATTACGGTAAGTCCCTTGTTCTCATATCCCAGCAATGCTTCCGAAACTTTGTTCTTCAGGGCTTTCACTACCGAATCTTTTTTCTGCAAAATCGATTCTAATTCGTTCAACCTAAGTTGTTTTTCGTCGAGTTTGGTTTGCAGATCGTTGAGGTTTGCCATTTTTCCGTTCAGATCGGATTCCAGTTTTTTCAATGCATCTTCTTTTTTTTGCAGGGTTTCTTTGGTGTTTTCAAGTTCGGTTATAAGCTTTTGTGTTTCGAATTTATTTCCTTTCATCAATGAGGCATTGTTGCTGAGCAGCGAATCGTAGGAAACCGTCAGGTCCTGATATTTTGAGGCGATGTCGCGCAATTTGGCTCCAGTTTTAACCGAATCGGAAAGCAGAGCGCTGTTTTGTTTCTTTAATTTATCGAGTTGAGCCGTTTGCTCGTTTATCCGGGTGCTGTATTCAAGATTTTTGCCTTTTAGTACGGCGTTTTCATCCATACACGATTTATGGGAAGCTTCTATTTCGTGAAACTTTTTCGACGAAACGCATGATGACAACAGTATTGCACAACATGCAAACGTTAAGAACTTTTTCAGTGTATTCATTTTGTATTGTTTTTTTCAAAAGTACGATACTAAGAACGTTGCTTTCAAAACAATACGCTTAAGATACTAACAAGGCTTTGTTAAAAATCAATTTCAAGCAAAACGGGGCAATGGTCGGAGTGCTTTGCTTCGGGAAGAATGACCGAACGACACATGATACCCTCTATTGGTTTGCTAACCATATTATAATCGATACGCCAGCCCAGGTTCTTTGCCCGTGCGTTGGACCGAAAACTCCACCAGGTATATTGTTTAGGCTCGTTGTTGAATGCTCTGAACGAATCGACAAAACCCGAATCGATAAAGCGCGAAAGCCATTCGCGTTCCTCGGGTAAAAATCCAGAACTTGTTGCATTTCTGATAGGGTCGTGTATGTCGATTGGTTTATGGCAGATGTTATAATCGCCGCAAATGATCAGGTTCGGGCGTTCTTTTTTGAGTTCGGTAACCCACGCTAAAAAATCTTCGAGCCATATCATTTTAAATGCCTGACGTTCATCACCGCTCGACCCGGAAGGATGATAAACGCTTAAAACAGAAATATCGCCATAGTCGGCTCTCAACACACGTCCTTCGTCGTCGTATTTTTTAATACCCATTCCGTAAACAACTTTATCGGGTTCGGTTTTGGTCAAAATTCCCACGCCACTGTATCCTTTTTTCTGAGCCGAAAACCAATAATTTTTGTAGCCTGCCATCCCGAAATCAATAACGGGAATCTGATCTGGTTGTGCTTTAGTTTCCTGAAAACAAACAATATCGGGATCACAATTATTGATCCATCCAAGCAGGTCTTTTGATAAAGCAGCTCTTATTCCGTTCACATTATAAGTAATGATTTTCTTCATAGCAAATATTTTTAGCTAAACTAAGCAATTTATTATTAAGTTTCATTTCGTTTAAAAAATTAAATTTGCATCAAATATTCGTGTTCGGGCATGGCCTTTTTTAAGAAAAACATACAAAGATCACCGGAAACCTGTCCCGATCAGGAGTTGATACAATTGTACCTTGAAACGAACGATACAAAACATATCGGCGATCTGTTCGAGAGGTATGCTCATTTGGTTTACGGTATCACGCTTAATTATTTCGATCATGAAGATGACCGTCGCGAAGCAGTGATGCAGGTTTTTGAAAAACTTTACGAGGCATTGAAACAGTTCGAAATATCAAATTTCAAATGTTGGTTATATAGTGTTGCAAAAAACCATTGTTTGATGCTGGTGAAGAAAAACAACACCGTTTCGTTTAACGAACAGCTTGAATTGAAAAAAATACAAGAGGATTTTATGGAATTTGAGGAGCCATTTTCTCTTAATAATACTTCGGGGAGTTTGTTGGAACATAAATTGCCCGAAGCTTTAAATAACCTGAGCGATGATCAACGGGTGTGTGTCGAATTATTTTATCTGCAGGAAAAATCGTATAAAGAAATTGCAGAGATCACCAGTTTTTCATTGAATCAGGTGAAAAGTTTTATTCAGAACGGAAAACGAAATTTAAAAATGATGCTCGAAAACGTAAAATGAAAACCATTAAATTACACAGCAGCATATTTGGACCTTCGGGTTGTATAAACGAAAGTGCTTTTAAAGATTATTTCGAAGACAAACTTTCCGTTGAAGAAATACGATCTTTTGAAAATCATATTTCCGAGTGTATGCTTTGTAGTGATGCTTTCGACGGATTTGAGAAACAGGCTTCTGCTGGTAACGCTGTTTCCGATATCTCTTCAATAACAAAAGAAATCAGAACAAGATATGCATCCAAAACTATTGATACCGGTAAAATAAAGAATAATAAAAGGTATATCATCACCGGCTTATCGATAGCAGCATGTATATTGCTGCTGATAACCTCCTATTTTCTGATCGACCTGCAAACAAAACAAAGCTCAAAAGAAGTAGCAATAGAAAGCATTAAACCTGAAGAAAAAACCACTAAAAGTGTTGAAGATCTTACTCCAACCACAAGAACTACTACGGTTGTGAATAGTCAGACCACAAAAGATCAGCGTGAAGAAGCTGAAAAAACCGAAGATAAAAAATTTGTTTTGGACGGGGAGCAAAAGGCAAGCGGCTTTAAAATAGCAAATATTACTGTGGTTCAAACAAAAGCAACAGAAAAAGACCGGAATTTTAAAACTGATATTATACAGGCCGGTGATAATTATAGGGGATTGAAGGAGGAACAAAATTACAAGAATGGCATTGATCAAACGAAACAGCAACCCGCTACTACGGCAACTTTTGGTCTTACAACTACTGTATCTGCAGATGAGATTTCCACAGGAAAAAGTATGAATATGGAAGATGTTCAGATTGAACAAAAGGATCAGGATCATTATAAAAAGTTGAAAAACAAAGGAGATAAATCGGGAGAATTATCAAAGACCGTAGTTGCAGGTGCTGCACAAACAACAACACTTAATTCTGCGATAGGCTATTATAATTCATCAGATTACGAAAACTCGATAGCTGAATGTGAACGTATGATCAGTTCGGACAATAAAAATTATGAAGCTATTTATTATTTAGCAATGAGTTATTATAAAACCGGTCAAAAAGATAAAGCGATTGATGAACTCGATAAAATAGTAAAAAACAAGCATAATTCGTTTTATGAGTTGGCTTTATGGCAAAAAGCTACCATACTGATCGAGGAGGATAAGAAAAAAGAAGCATTGGAATTACTGGACGAAATAGTTAAGCGTTCCGGTTCGATGAAAACTAATGCCCAGAAAAAAATAGATGAATTGGACATCCCCAAATAGTTTACTCCCTGAATCAAATACTGCTAAAATCTTTGCATTAGTTGATTGTAATAATTTTTATGCCTCGTGTGAGCGGATCTTCAATCCCTATTTCAAAAAAATCGAAAAATACATAGGTGATTTAATGCATGTTATAGATAAAATAAATGAGGGAAAAGGTCAAAGTGCAATAAAATTTGCTGTCCAAGAAACAAAAAAACGATGGAAAATGAATCAGGAACGATTATCGCCAAATTATACCACAAAGTGGAATGAGATCTTAAAAATTAAAATAAAAGTTAAAAATTCTATTTTATTTAAAAATATTGTATAAATTTACACACTAATTGCAACCTTATCATGGGTTTTATCGTCTTTATTGGATATGAAAAAGTTTTTCACAATTATTTTGTTAATAACCCAAGTATTTTAGAAAAAAAGCGTTATTAGAAAAGTAAAAACAAATTTAAGTAATGAAAAAAATATTATTCGCATTATTCGGAGTGCTTTTGAGTTTTTTTGCAAATGCTCAGGGACCGGATTGTGCAGGAGCTGATCCATTTTGTACAGGCACAACATACACATATCCCGCAGCTACAAATGTGACATCGTTAGGACAAATTGGCTGTTTATATACATCCCCCAACCCAGCCTGGTACTGGATGCAGGTAGGTACTACCGGAAATATTGATATCCATATTTCCAGCGCTGACGCTAGTGGTTCAGGGCATGATGTAGATTTTATATGCTGGGGTCCTTTCACCTCTTTGAGTGATGGGTGTGGAACAAATTTGTTGGCAAATTCGGGAGTAGATTGTAGTTATTCTGCTGCTGCCCAAGAAGATTGTAACATTCCAAATGCTGTGGCTGGTCAAGTTTATATTCTCCTCATAACAAATTACTCAAATGCTGTATCCAATATTTCATTCAGCCAAACCAGCGGAACCGGAGCCACAGACTGTGGTATTTTGGCACCTCCAATAACAGGAGGATCATTTTGTGCCGGACAAACCATTCAACTAACAGTAAATACTCCAACTCCCGGAGCAAGCTATAATTGGACAGGACCAGGCGGTTGGACATCAAATGTGATGAACCCTACACGACCTAATGCAACACCTGCAATGTCTGGAACCTATTCGATGACAGTTACAGTTGGAGGCCAAACGAGTCCGCCTGTAACATGTACTGTAACTGTAAATCCTAACCCAACAATAACGATTACACCTGCAAACCCAACAACCTGCGCAGGATCTCCAATTACGCTAACGGGGAATAGCAGTTCTAGTGGGACTACAACTTATCAATGGAGTACTAACGTTACTGCCTCAACAATAATAGTTTCCCCTACAACACCAACAACGTATTTTGTTACCGGAACAGATGCAAATGGTTGTACAGGCACTTCATCAATTACTGTAAATATAAACCCTGTTTTAACAATTACAGTTACGCCTGCATCTCCAACAACTTGTGCAGGAATACCTGTAAGTTTGACTGCCAGCGGAGGAGCATCCTATGTATGGACCCCTTCTGCAACACTTTCTTCAGGAACGGGAACAACGGTTACAGCTACACCTTTAACAACTACAACCTATACAGTTGTGGGAACAAGTGCAAGTAACTGTACAGGAAGTACAACGGTTACAGTAACTGTTAATCAAAATTCCGTAGTAACTCCCACGGCCTCTCCATCGGCCATTTGTGTTGGAGATTCATCATCTTTATCAGCGAGCAGTAGTGTCTTAGGGACAACTTATACATGGATGCCAGGAAGTTTAAGTGGAACTCCGGTTTCTGTTTCACCAGCAACTACCACTATATATACTGTTACCGGTTCTGCTTCAGGTTGTTCGGGAAGTGCTACAGTTTCAGTAACCGTAAAACCGCTTCCCGTTGTAACTTCAACTGCAACTCCTGCAGCA
>CAIWKO010000014.1 GCA_903913285.1 uncultured Bacteroidales bacterium
TATAAAATAACGGTCTGAAATTATAATAGGTATAAATTATACCACCTTTATTGTTTTATTTTAACATCTGGTTTTAAAATAATAGTAGTAATTTTAACAACTGGTTTTAAAACATTTTAACAACTGGTTTTGGCAATTATACCTGCTTGCCTTGATTTTGTTATCAAGGCATTTTTTATTTAAAGCTGCTTTTAAAACTTCCGAGATACTTGTCGTAGATCATCTTTTCCTGAGCATTTTCTGCAAAATAGTGCAAAACGGGTTCCAGTTCTTTTGACGTTTGATATCCTTTGATGATAGTAAGCACGGTTAACTTTTCGTTGAGTATGATAAACGAGGGGTACGACATTTGTCCTTTCAATAAAGTTACTACCAACTGATGGCTCGAACGCGGTGAATGTGGATCGGGATTGACGTAAGTGTTGCCATTAAATACAATAGTATCTTTTTGTTCAGCATTTAATTTTACGGGGTAGAAATTGGCAGCCATATATCGTTTAATGATGCTATCGGAAAAAGTGGTAGCCGACATTTTTGAACACCAACCACACCAATCGGTGTATACATCCACGAATATTTTTTTGGGTTGTGTTTTGCATAGTTTTGTGGCTTCCTGAATGGTGTACCATTTAAATTGTGGTTCGCTGTTCTTTTGTTTTTCCTTTTGTGCGAACGATACGGAAATAATAAGAATTGTTGCGAGTGTGCTCAGAATGATTTTTTTCATCAAATAGTAATTTAGTATGAATAATTATAACGTTAATCCACCCTTAAATAGTGTGATATCTTTTCATAAACTTTTTCGCTGATAAGTGCCGATTGTTTAATATCCGAAAGTTGTTTGAATTTTCCGTGCTTAGTTCTGTAATTGACCAAAGATAATGCAATATTGTATCCGATGTACGGATGTTTCTTTAAATCTTCGAAAGTTGCAGTATTGACATCGATCTTACGGATAGCTTCAGGATTTACATCGAGAAATGAGCTGACAACACTAAATTTTGTGCTGTCCATTTTCGGGATATCGAGCAGTTGAGATATTTTGTAGTATCCACCCAAACTGATCTTGTATGAGATGATCTTATCGGCAAAATAAGGTCCAATGCCGTTAATGGCCATTAATTCATCAGCTGAAGCAGAATTTATCTCAACCAGTGCAATAGTTTTTGCTTCTTTTTTATGAACATCGTAAGCTTGATTTGTATTTTGACTGATTTTTATTTCGATATACGGCTCAAGAACTGCAAATTCTTTTTCCGAAATACAATACATCTTTTTAAAATCGTCTTTTTTATAGTATTTGCCTCCTTTAGACCGGTAATTCATTAAGGTTTTAATTTGCTTTGGGCTAAGTCCTATTTGTTGCCATTGTTCAGGTGTAATAGTATTGGGGTCGAAAGTGAAAGGAGTAAGTTGTTTCTGCTGATTGGTATTGTTGGCTTCGAAAATATCGAAGTTGTCACTATGTTGATCGGGTATTGTTTTCTTATTGATTATTTTTTGTGACTGTAGAAATGCATTTACTTCTTTGGCGAATTGTGTTGTATCATATTTCCGGTGAGAAATGAATAATGGCATGGAAATATCAAATAGAATCACAAGAAATATCAGTGAACTTAGGATAAAGATACCTCTTCGTTCACTTTTATTGAAGGAGAAAAAGTCTTTTATATTCTTAAAGCTTGCCAAAACTATTTAAAGAATTGATTAAACTTCAGTAATTAGTTTGTGAAAATACAAAATACTTTGAAATGGATGAAGATGAATTAAATCTTTTTTATTAGAAATAGCGATATAATTCCACTCAGGGTTTTGATTTTTGTTGATGCTTTATTTCGTAGTTGTAGATCCGGGCAGCATTGATATTGTGGTTTCTCGCACCAATGTAAAGCGGAATGGTTGCCCCGATCAAAACAGCGCCACCACCTGCAAAATACCATTGCGGAGTATCGCCAAATGCCCATTTAATGCCTGTGTATCCTATTAATGCGGCTCCAACAAGTGTTAAAAGCAAGGCAGGAGTGCTGTTGCGTTTAGCCAGAAATATTTCGTCGTTGGCATCGGTAAATGGTTTGCATAATTCGTCGAGTTTCATCGGTGAAAGTGTTTTTCCGTTAAAATCCATGTCGGCACTCAGCATTTTTTTAGTTATGCTTATCGTATCAAGAGTTTTGGTTTGGGCATGTGATGCCAAACAGAATAACAGCAGGACAAGAAAAGCAAAGAGATTTTTTTTCATCGGGATTATTTTGTGGTATAAAATTACACATTTTTATAAACATACTTGCCGGGTTTTTATTGTATAGTTTGGTTAATATAGCCAAAGCTGATTGTTGGCAAATTTTATTTATTTTTGCTTTAAAACTCTTTTATGAATGGCGATCCGAAAGTTTTTCAAACTTTGAAAGAACTAAATATAGATTTTGAGTACATCGGGCATCCGCCGGCACCGACTATAGAAATTGCAAAACAATACTGGAAAGGCCATGATGCGCAGCATTGTAAGAATTTGTTTTTTCGCAATCATAAAGGCAACCGCCATTATCTGGTGATTTTGGATTGTGAACAGAATCTGGCGATTCACGATATTGAAAAGCGCCTGAAGCAAGGTAAACTTTCGTTTGCTTCGGAAAAAAGGATGCAGCAATATTTGGGGTTGATGCCCGGTTCGGTTTCGCCTTTCGGTTTATTATATGATACAACCAAAAACGTGCACGTGTTTATCGATATCAATCTCCGGAAAGCAGTGCGCATTAGTTTTCATCCCAACCTGAACACGGCTTCCCTGATCATCTCGTTCAGCGATTTTTTGCGGTATATGGAGTTTACGGGCAATTCGTTCGAGTTTCTGGAAATTTATTAGTAGATGGGTTTGTTATAGATATTATTACAAACTATTGTAAAGTTTGGGCAACTTTTAATGGTAATAATTTGAATATATCTCCTCAATTTTATATCTTCGTTCTAAAATTTGTCATCCAATGACTCCCAACGAAAAAATAACGCTCAAAATTAAACTCATCGAGGCCTGCAAACTGAAACAGATGGACACCATTGCCAACCTGAGGCGCGAAATGGACGAACATCAGCAAATGGCCAACGATTATGGTCCGCCGCGCGATCGTTACGATGCGTTTCGTTCGCAAATGTTGCGCCGGCGCGATATTTTTGCCGAGCAACTGCAAAAAGCCAACGAAGAACTTATCATGCTCGACAAAATAAATCCGAAAGAAACTAAAACAAAAGTTGAATTTGGTGCCATCGTTTATACCGATAAGCAAACCCTGTTTATCTCAACCAGTTTGGGTAAAATAGAAGCCGGCGACCAAACATTTTTTGCTGTTTCGCCTGCAGTTCCCATATTCAAGGTTCTGCAGGGTTTAAAAACCGGCGATTCGGTTGTGTTCAACGGGAATAAAATTGTGATAACAGATGTTTTCTAAAAAAAATCCCGTTATTGCGGGGGGTATGCGGAAAGTGGGAGTGGATTATTCGCTTCGCTCTTTGAAATAAAAAAGCTGTACAAAATTGTACAGCCTTTTTTGATTGGCGGAGAGAGGGGGATTCGAACCCCCGGTCCGCTTGACAGCGAACAACGGTTTTCGAGACCGCCGCAATCGACCACTCTGCCATCTCTCCTGAATCGAAGTGCAAAACTAACATTTATCTCGAAGAAAAATGCAATTTTTTTTTGTCCTGACTCCAAAATAGTACTTCCGACTTCCGACTTCGGTCTTCCGGCTTCGGTCTTCCGGCTTATTTAATCTTAAACCGCATTCCGGCGTATATCAGTCGGCCCGCCACCGGTCCCCAGGTCATCGACGTGTCGAAATGCGTGTGATAGGGCAGAAACGCTTCGGTTATCGGGTCGGTTTGCTTAAAATTCAGCAAATTTTCCACACCCACATAAGCAGCAATTTCGTGTTTAAACTGTCGGGTGATCTGTGCATTTAAAATCGTATAAACCGGCGAAAATCGATAATCGCGCTTCACAATGCCGGGCATTTTGCTTTGATCGGCAATCCTTGCCGGACCGTTCACCTGCGTGGTAAAATCAAATTTCCACTTATCAAATCGTGTGGCGTAACTCAACGTGGCCAAACCTTTATATTTTGATGTCAGCAGGCGTTGCTGCAATTTGCCGTCGGTAGTCTGCCAAGCATCGTTCACCCTGAAGGCCAACAAAACCGTAAACTGCTTAACCGGCTCAAAATTGAATTGTATCTGGTAGCTGTTCGAAAACGATTTTCCGGCGCTGTCTTTCAAATTATAGAAATCGGCAATCGCCGGGTTTTTATCCAGATCAACCACAACCTGATTCAAAAAATCGGTTCTATAAACATCAATATCGATATCGGCTTTGCGCTTAAAGATTTTAAACTCTTTCACCAGATTCAAACCGTAGTTCACAGCTTTTTCCTGAGCCAACGGAGCCTCAATTCTGATAACTTTCTGGCTCGCCAAAATCGACATGTTTTCCGAAATAATATTTGCCGAACGATATCCCAAACCTGCCGAGCCGCGTAAAGTCAGGTTTTTCACAATTTCCCATTTAACGTTGGTTCGTGGCGTAAAAAACAAACCATAACGGCTGCTATAATCGGCTCTGCCGCCCAGTATCAGCGAAAACTTCTCGGCATGACTGTAAGTATACTCAAAAAATGCACCGCCAACGGTTTCGCTCCGGTTCATATCATACACCACGGGGTTCATATCCGTTGTTGGCGACAACGTAACCACATCGTGCATCGAAACGATACTTCCGGAAGGCATAGTTTGGTAAATATACGTAAACTGAATTTGCTTGTAATTTTCGATATAATCGTCCCACAAAAAACTAACCCCCGTCGAAAATTTATGATTCGTATTTCCGAAAATCGATTGATAGATCAGGTTGCCATAAACGCTCTTTTCTATTCCCGTATAATTATTCACGCCAAAATATCCCTTCTGATCGTGATAAATTCCCGATAATATCAGCCCCACACTTTTATAGGGCTTACCCTTAAACATAAAACCATTCTTCCAAAAAACTTCGCCGCGGCTTGTCTTCATTCCGAAACCGTAGGGGAGAGTCCCGTTGTTGATCTTCGCAGTATCGAGCACGAAATTATTTTTATTAAAATCAGTAGTACCGCCGGTTCTATCTTCATACATAAATTTTATACCGAATCGGGAAACGAATTTATTCGGGTTGATATAATCCCAGCGGTTAAAAACATTAATGGTGTACAACTTCGGGATGTCCATAAACTTGTCGGCCTTTTTCCAGTGAATTTGATTCCCTTCGCTATCCTTAAGCAAGCTCATATTATCTGTGTTCACGGCATTGATCTGTGTCGAATCGATTTTATTGATCTCTTTGTTGAACCAATCGCCGTGCACCATGATCATCGTGCTGAGTTTTTCTGTAATATTATGTGCCCAATTCAGATTGCCTTCCAGACGGGTTTTGTCGTTACCATAAATATTTACAAACAACTTTTCCGAATTGGCCGGTTTTTTATACTCAATATTAATCTGACCGGTAACCGATTCATAACCGTTGATCACCGAAGAAGTCCCCTTCGAAATCTGAATCGATTGCATCCACGCACCGGGAATATAATTTAATCCGTATGAAGATGCCAAACCGCGGATAAGAGGGATGTTTTCTGTTTGAATTTGGCTATAGATCCCCGACAAGCCCAGCAATTGAATTTGCTTTGCTCCAGTGATGGCGTCGCTGTATGAAACATCAACAGAAGCATTGGTCTCAAAACTTTCCGACAGATTGCAGCAGGCTGCTTTATATAATTCTGTAGTCGTAACAACCTGTGTTTTTCTGGGGTCAATTTTTGAAATAAAACTCCCATCCAGCTTTTCATTAATTTCAACCTGCGAAAGCTGCAAATTGCCAGGTATCATTTCATGCGTAATTTTACTATCATTCGGGTTTATTACGATCGTATCGGTTTTACACCCGATCATGCTAAATACCAAACGCCAATCCTGTATGTCCTGTTTTGTTATCTTGAACTTTCCGGATGCGTCAGTTGAAGTGGCAATTGAAGTCCCCAGCCAATATACTGTAACCCCGGGAACAACTTCTTTTTCTTTTTTATCGTTAATACCGTAAACGGTTCCCGAAATACTTTGTGCGTAGGCGCCAAAATGCATCAAAAACAGGATTGATACAATTATTATTTTAGTTTTCATTTAATTTGCCTTTTAGTTTAAGTAATTAATAATTCGAAATGATTACAAAATATTCATCTTGAACAAGCACAATAAAGTCATAAAACTGTATTGTCAACTAATAAGGCAATTCTATTTTTAGGTTTTGTATGAGGTGAAGCAAAGTCTTTCCGAAATGAATTAATGGAGGTGGACGATAATCGGAAAAAACAAATTTGAACGAAACTTCTGACAATGATGATTGAAAAAGTACAAGTTTAGGAAGATTTGCAAAAATCTTAAGAACTTTATCCGATGAAAATGTATTGTTGAAGAACGAAGAAATCTTTGCGAATTTGAAAACATTATTGCAACAAGGTACCTTATCAATTGAACTTCCACTTTTTGGTTTGGCATTTGATGCACTTTCACAACAGGAGATATTGTGACCAAACAGCTCTGGGAATAATGATACTTTGGTCGTGCCTGACATCTGACACGAATGCTTTTGAAAAGAAATGCCGGTAGTGCTTAATGCAAATGCAATCAAACAAACTATTGCAACCGATTTTTTCAAAAAGAGCATTTTAATTAATTTAAGTACAAAGATACTTAATTATTTTTGACTAAGCAAATTTAAATTCCATAAGTTGATAAAAAGCAGAAACCCGGATATTACTATCAGGGTTCATGAGCGGTAAATGGGATTCGAACCCACGACCCTCAGCTTGGGAAGCTGATGCTCTACCAACTGAGCTACTACCGCAATTTAGTGGCAAAAATAATAAAAACTTTTATTCGGGTAATAAAAAATGAAAATTGAAGATAATTTACGGTTTATAGATTTCTCGTTAATTGTCTTATGTCTATAAATCGTAGAGATATTTATTCTTCATTTGTATAAATTCATCCTGAGATATGATTTTCTTAGCGTAAAGGGTTTCAAGCTTTTCTAACTTGATAATTTTTAATTCAATTTCATCAACTCTTTTATTAAACTCTTCGGCAACTTCCTCCTGATTATTATCATTATTTGAAAAACCAATTGGTTCTGCCGATTTTATTCTAATTCTTTGGAGGTCCTCAGTAGGCATGGTTGGTTGAGCAACCGAGGGAGAGTTTTCTCTTATATCAGGATCTGAAGATTTTGTGCTTCTAATATCATTATCCGAACTAGACATTTCAACTAGCGGACGGGTAGTTTTTTTAACTAATTGTGAAATCTCAGGTGTTTGATTACTGATCCTATTTGATAAAGTTGAATTTCTTTTTTCAAGTTCCAAAATCTTGTTTTCTAGGTTTGTTCTTTTTGTATTCACGAAATTCGAAAATCTTGGATTTTTACTTTCTGATTCCGTAATATTAGAGATTTTTTCGGTTTGTTCATTTACGTAGTTCTCTAACATACTATTTCTGGCTTCCAATTCAGCTATTTTATTTCCCCAGTAGTTCTTTTCATGTTTAACAGCTTCTTCTGACAACTGTTTCGATTTGAGAATAAGTTGAGAAATTTCTTTTGACTGTGTGTTAGCTTGATTTGCTAACTGTTCATTCCTACTTTCAAGATCTGCTATTTTATTTTCCAATTCGCTTTTTTCACGTTTCATAGCTAATTCGGATTTATGAATTAACTGTGAAATTTCCTCAGCTTGTGAATTTATTTGATTTTCCAATACAGAATTTTTGCTTTCCATCTGAGCAATTATTCCTTCTAAATTGTTTTTCTCTTTTTTAATATTTTCTTTAGACGTATTGATTAGTTGTGTGATTTCTTCTGACTTTGCAATTATCTGGTTTTCTAATAAAGAATTATTATTTTCAAGTTGCTTAATTGTATTTTCCATATTAGACTTCTCAAGTTTTATTGCTTCTTCAGACGTAACAATAACATGAAAAATCTCTTCAGCATGAGCATTAACCTGATGTTCTAAAGTACTATTAATGTTTTCCAATTCAGCAATTTTAATCTCAAGAACAGATTTTTCTTTTTTAAGATTTTCTTCAGTCGAATTTACTATTTGATTTATCTGTTCTATTTGGATATTAATCTGAGCATCTAACTTCTCGTTTTTGCTTTCGAGTTCAGAAATTTTATTTTGCCAAAAAGTTGCTTCAAGTTTTAACTTTTCTTCCGAATTATTACTTAATTCAGTCAATTTATTAGCTTGAGCATTAATCTTTGTTTCCAGAACTAGATTCTGATCTTCCAACTCCGAAATGATAGTTTCGTACTCTTTCTTTTCTGATTTAATAGCTTCTTTTGTACTATTTAATAATCCTGAAATCTCATCAGCCTGTTTCTTTAACTGATTTTCCAAAGTAATATTTTTATTTTCAAGATCCGTGATAATAATTTCCAAATCTGCTTTTTCTGATGTTACTGCTTCTTTTGATTTGATTACCAGTTTTGAAATTTCATCAGCTTGTGCATTAACCCTGTATTCTAATGTTGAATTTATTTTTTCCAACTCGGTAATAATAATTTCAAACTCTGCCTTTTCAGCTGCAAGAGTTTCTTCAGATGTAGTTTTTAGCTCTGTTATTTCATCAGCTTGAGCGTTAACCTTATTCTCTAAAGTTACGTTGTGGTTTTCAAGTTCCGCAATTAGATATTCCAACTCAGTTTTACTATTTTTATCATCATTTTGATTTTGGATTAAAAGTCTGGAAATTTCGGCTTCATGTGTTTTAATCTGGTTTTCTAAAAATGAATTTTTGTTTTCCAATTCCTTAATCAAAGATTCTTGTTCTCCTTTTTCATAAGGAATCATGTCTCTGGATTTGGAAATAAGATTCAAAATTTCTTCTGATTGTTCTCTGACCTGAAATTCTAATGTTGAATTTGTTGCCTCAAGATCAGATACTTTTTTCTCTAATTTTGCTTTTTCCTGTATATATGTTTCATCAGGCAATTGTGATAGTTCAAGCCCGACGAGTTTCTTTAATCTTGATAATCTAGCAACTTTATCTTCAAGCTCTTTTACTTTACTCTCATTTATGAGCAAATTATTAAGTAATAAAGATTCTGAATTCTTTAGCTCCTGAATTTGAATCTCGGATTTCTCCTGTTCATCCATTAGTTTGAAATGCAATTCGTCTATTTGCTTTTGCATATCCAAACTTTCCTGTTCCAGAATTTCTTTTTCGTGAATCGTCTTTTTTAAGGTTTGATCAATTTCTTGTAAATTGCTTTCAGCCAATTCAAGAGAGGATCTTAGACTCGTTTCTATTTCAAATGCTTCAAGGGCTTTTCTTTTCAATTTTTCTTTTATTCTGATCTTGCCAAAAAACTCATATACAAACAGGGAAATTGCAATCAGCAATAATGTGCTCAGAACAATAGCCCCATAAAATACCCAGTAGTTTACAAAACGATCTTGTGATTCCTTTTCTTTACTGATAACAGAGAGTGTGCTTTTTGTTTTTGAAAGTGAATCTTTCAGATTGTTGACCTGAGATAATTTGGTTTTCAAAACACCTAATAATATATGGTTATGTTTTATGATATTGTAGAAAATGATTACTTTTGAAGAAACAAAATTGTCATGGATTTACAAAAAGTTGTACAGGACTTAAGCAGAGAAGAAAAGGCCGAATTAATACGTTTATTATCAAAAGAACTCAAAGA
>CAIWKO010000015.1 GCA_903913285.1 uncultured Bacteroidales bacterium
CACACCGTCGAAGTCTTCCGACAGCCTGTCGAAGTCTTCCGACACACCATCGAAGTCTTCCGACACACCGTCGAAGTCTTCCGACACACCGTCGAAGTCTTCCGACACACCGTCGAAGTCGTCCGACACACCGTCGAAGTCTTCCGACACACTGTCGAAGTCTTCCGACACACCGTCGAAGTCTTCCGACACACCGTCGAAGTCTTCCGACACACCGTCGAAGTCTTCCGACACACCGTCGAAGTCGTCCGACACATCAATATCTCGCCGATAAAACAAAATTTCATTTTCAGCTATGTTATTATCAAAAAATCCGTAGGTTTGTCTTAAAATAAGGATCAAGGGTTAAAATAGTTTTGCCGCATAGGCTCTATCACTCTAAGATGTACCAAGTTGATTTGATTGAATGTTTGTATATTTCTTGATGAAACTTTGTGTCTTCGTGTCTTTGTGGCTATAAATAAAATAGATAAAGTATTAACCATTTATTTGCATTAAATCTCTGTCATGAATCAAAATACCAACATCGGGAAATTATTAGCTTTTTTGCTTGGCTTCAACACTGTGATCATTCAACTGGTGGTGTTTCGCGAGATATTCAGTTTTCTATACGGAAACGAGTTGATATTCGGAGCGGCATTGGCATTATGGTTTTTGTTCACAGGTTCGGGAGCCATACTGGCACGTGTTTTTAAAAAGATATTGAAAATTTCTGTCGTGCCCTGGTTGTTTTGCATTCCACTGATAGCAGCAGGTTCAATGATATTATTATTTATGTTTTTCCGAAACAGTGTTTTTCTGAGCGGAGTGGCAATGAACCCACTTCAAATCGTGTTGATTTTAACTGCTATTCTTTTGCCGGTTTGTTTGGTGTCGGGGTTCGTATTCACCTCCATCAATTCGCTATTCGCTTCCGCCAAAGAACAGATAATCGACTTTTATGCCATCGAATCGCTGGGTAGTGTTTTGGGCGGAGTGGTTTTTTGTTTTATTCTGGTCCGTTATTTTAATTTATTTCAGGTCATTTCCTTCCTTTCGTTGATAAGCGCATTCGTTTTTATCGGGATGCTCACCTTTAAAACTAACCGTTGGAGCATAGCGCTGGCTATATTCGTGCTGGTGGGGTTCAGCGGCATCACTCAGTATACTTCGGTTCAGGATGCAGCCTTGCGCCGCTTCTATCAGGGGCAAAAGGTGGTGGAGACACACGATAACGAATACGGCAAAACAGTGGTCACACAGAATGCAGGTCAGTATAACCTTTATGAAAATGGTATGCTGACCAACACTTCTAATAACGAGATGGCCAACGAAGAATCGGTTCACTATGCCATGGTGCAGCGCGATAAAGCCGATAACGTGCTGGTCATATCGGGCAATATTTCGTTGCTGGCCGATGAAATACATAAGTACCCGGTAAAAAAAATAGATTACGTTGAAATTAATCCCGATATCAAACAGATGCAGGAGAAATTTTTTTCAAAGAAGAAACCTGCCGCCATAAATGAATTTGAAGTCGATGCAGGTATCTTTATCCGGAATACAAAAACCGTTTACGATATTATTTTGTTGAATACTGCCGAACCTACCTTTGCCCAGACCAACCGTTTTTATACGGTCGAATTTTTTGAGCAGTTGAAAAAGTGTATGAAACCCGATGCTGTTTTCGAACTCAGCCTTACCGGAGTAGAGAATTATATGAACAACGCTTCGGCCGACCTGAATTCTTCGGTTTTCAATTCTTTGAAGCAGGTTTTTCAGCATGTGATTTTGGTACCCGGCAACAAACTTTATTTTATAGCTTCCGACGGACCACTGACCTTGAACATTGCGGCCGCCATCACGGCCAGGAATATTCAAAACCTCTACGTGAACCAATATTACCTGGACGATGAGTTGATCAAACAACGTTCGGAAAAGATCTTGTCAAAGCTCAAAGCAGATGCACCCCTCAATCACGACCTGAAACCCATTACCTATTTCTACGGACTAAAATTCTGGCTCAGCCAATATCAGCTGAGTTTGTATCTACCGTTTATCGTGATCTGCATAGTCCTGTTGTTGTTTTTGTTGGTGCTCAAACCCGTTAACATCAGTTTGTTTTCGGCAGGCTTCACTTCCTCATCGGTCGAAATGATCATTATCGTCGCCTATCAGGCATTGTACGGATATGTTTACGCCCAGATCGGCATAATTTTCACTTTGTTCATGACGGGTTTGTTTTTGGGCAGTTATCTGATCGAAAAAAGGATAGCCACCACGGTGAAGAACTTCTTTCTGGTGCAAATCTGCGTGATAATATTTCTGGCTATACTTTGGGGCATATTTCAGGGCACAGAATTCTTGAACCCTGCCATTCAATATGTGTTTTATTTGATGATATTATTGCAGGCCATGCTGACCGGAATTCAGTTTGCCATGGCAACGCAATTGAAAGATCAGGCAACTGCAACCAATGCCGGAAATTCGTATGGTATCGAGTTGTTCGGCTCGGCAGCGGGAGCTTTGCTTATAACGGTTATCATTATTCCGTTGCTGGGAATTCCAAATACTATTGCCGGAGTGATCATTTTTAACCTTTTCGCCTTGCTGATCATGGCAGTCAACAGAAAGTTCTTTTCGAGATTTGCGTAATTTAAAAAAAGAGGCCCGAAAGCCTCTTTTTATTTATGAATTAGTAACTCTTTCGAGCCGCTTCATAATAGAGAATATGAAGATAGCCGAAAGTACGCAACAAATGATGAATATCGACCATAGTTGCCATAACTCAAGTTTCCCCCAAAAAGTGCTTCCAATGAACAGCAACTTATTGCCAACGGCAGTTGCCAAAAGCCAGCCTCCCTGCATGAGACCCTGGAAACGGGGAGGAGCTACTTTAGAAACAAATGATAATCCCATCGGGCTCAGGAAAAGTTCGGCAATGGTAAGTATCAGATAACTGCTCATGAGCCAGTAGGGCATCACTCGAGAACTGTCGGGAACGGGATTATATTTTATGTTTCCGGCTGCATCCACAAATTGCAGTTCGTGAGGCGAAACCAAATTTAATGAGGCAACCAAAACTACCATAAACCCTATGGCAGCAATGATCATCCCGAACCCGATCTTCTTGGGTGTGGAAGGCTCCAGATTTTTCTTGCGCAACAAGGTAAAAACTCCCATAACAGGAAATGTAAGCACCACAATGAACATGGGGTTGAACGACTGGAATATTTCGGGCGAGATAGGATTGCTTGCGCCAAAACCTGAGATAAAGTAATAGGTCAGATAACCGAAACCCAGAAACAATGCACCCCCGATAAGTTTTTCCAAAGCTTTCTTCCTGATAAAGATGACCACGGCTCCGGCAATGGCAGCAATAAAAGCCAGTATGGAATTCAGATTGAAGAACACATTGGTGAAAGGATCAACTACTTTATATGTGTAGTCTCTTGCGAAAAAGGTAAGTGTAAGTCCGTTTTGATGGAACGACATCCAGAAGAATATTACTACGATAAATACCAAAATAAGGGAATTTACACGGGGTCGTTCTATCTTTGTTGATATTTGTAGTATCCACGACACAAAACCAACGAAAAGCCCGATCGCCATACCAAGTTGAATATCGTTCAATGTAAAGTAAAAGATCAAAGACGTGGTAGCCATCAAACCTAATGAGATTAATATACTCACAACATTGCCAATCGATTTTGCTTTAGGAACTCCGGTTTCGTCAGTGCTTGCCACCACTTTTACAGCCTTCTCTTTATTGGGCAGGTGTTTGTTGAAAATAACATACACAAGCAACGATATCACCATAGCGCCTGCAGCAATGCCGAACGCATAGTTGTAACCGGTTGAAAACACATTAATATAATTGTCGGAAAAGGCACCGAGGTCACTGACTGTTTTTCCCGAAACTTTGTCGGCAAGCTGATGGAATTTTTCCAAAGCTGCCGGGTCGGTAATTTGTCCGCGTTTAAAAGCGTTGCACATGCCGGGTAATGTTCCGTCGTGCAATAGTCCGTTGGCTTTGAGCCACCAGTTTCTAACTCCCGTGGCGACAAAAGGTGCAAAAAAAGCACCCACATTTATTCCCATGTAGAAAATCATGTAAGCTGAATCGCGCACTTTCGAGTATTTCGGATCGTCGTACATCTGGCCAACCACTGCCTGAAGATTCCCTTTAAACAAGCCGTTTCCGAATGCGATAGTGAACAAGCCGATCAAGGTGATGGTTAGTGTCATTCCGGGAACGGCCACTATGGCATAACCGGCAAACATAACTATGATACCTGCCAGGATAACGAGTTTGTACTTACGGGTAGCATCAGCCAGTATCCCACCAAGCAAAGCCAGAGCATAAATGCCGAAATAGAACCAACTATAGTAGTTTCCGGCTTCTTTTTCTGATAAACCGAATTTTGCCTGAAGAAATAATACCAGAATTGCCATCATGGTATAAAAGCCAAAACGTTCGCCCATATTTGAGAAAAAGGCTACAAATAATCCTTTTGGGTGATTTTTAAACATACAGAGTAATTTTTAATGAAACAATAATTTTTGCTCTACAAACCTACAACTTTTTCCCGAAAAAAGTAAAAGCAAAAAAATGCTGAAGTCAAACAATTTATGTTATCCTGCTTATCCTTTATTTTCAACTTCATCCAGCATTTGCTGCCGTATCTGGCGATACTTAATGATAGGCTGGTCGGCCATAAGCAAACGTTCATCCATATTGATGTCCGACTTTTTGGGGAGTTGCTTTAAAACAACTCTTTTGTCCTGATTTAATATTACCAGATTATACCGCATCATGATCCAATCCAACAGTTGTACGAGCAAAGGAATGTTTGTTATATTCTGATACATTCGCAGAAAAAGCAAGGTGTTCTCTTCGTCTATGGGGGTGAACGAGATAAATATCAGCAGTTTTTCGGTAAGATAGTTTTGCCACAGGTTCGGAAAAATAAACTCCAGATGTTGTTGCCCGGGAAGTGGTTGAGGCATCTCGGCAGGTTTTAGCGGTTTCTGTCCTTCATCCAATTCGTTTTTAATAAATACATGAAAGCCCTTATCGTTAATGATCGTATTGGGTCCATTTATCAAAACCTTGTTACCTTTCCCGATAGAGGTTCGGTGAACAAAAGGAAGATGCAGCACATCCAGTTGGTTTTCGATGCAGCGAGTGTAATGCATGTTCCAATGATTTTCAATGTCGGCATAATGCAATTTTGGATCGATATTATCAAAAAAAGGAATCTCAGGAAGTCCTTCTTTAGCATCGCCCCAAAATATCCAGATAAAACCATGCTTCTCCTGTGTAACATACGATCTCTGAAAAAAAGTATCCGGAACTTTGGTGTTTTTTCCGTTTGCGGGTATCAGCACACATTTGCCATCGGTGCTGAATTCCAAACCATGGAACGGACATTGAATATGATTGTCTTTAACCATGCCCTGACTTAGTGATGCACCTCTGTGACAACATTTATCGGCAATGCATCCGGTTGAATTATCACTATTGCGCCACAATACCAGATTTTCGCCGAGGCGTTTGATACCAACTACCTTATTTTTCTTTAGTTTTTTGGCATCGTAAACAACATACCATTGATTTTTTATCATAATTTCTTTCGATTTTTTGAAGATACCAACAATCAAATATACTATTTTTACACCAAAATAATACAATTATGAAAAAATACATCATGCTGATTGCAGCTGTTTTTATGTTTGCTTCATGCTCAAACCAACCGAACAAGCAAGGTGAATATGTTGTTAAACCGGGCAAAAACGCCAAAGAACTTCATATAAAATACTCCGACGACGGCAATATTTCGTACATACAGGAATACAACAACGGCAAACCCGATGGTATGCAATTGAACTACGGCAAAGAAAATATCAAAAATCTATCCATTGTTAAAGATCAAAAGAATAACGGTTGCGGTATGGTTTTTCATTTGAACGGAACCCTGAACAATTTCGGAACCTATGTTGATGGAGCAAAAACAGGCTGGTTCTATGTGTTCGATAACTCCGAAATGCTCACCGGCAAAAGAGAATATATTAAAGTGAACGGAAATGAATTCTTGAATCAATGGATACAATATAATGCCGATGGCAGTGTCGACAGGGCTGAAAGTAATTATATTAAAGTAACTCCAAAGTCAGATACCGTAAAACAAGGCGATGAATTTGTGATGAACATAAGTTTGGAAGCAGCTTTTTTTAAACAATATATGATCGTTGTCATCGGACCTTATGACGCAAATTATGCTTTACCCAAAGGTGCAAAGTGCGATACACTGAGAGCAATGAACTTTGTTGCAACCTATAAGACCAAGGATTATAAAAAAGGCAAGAACATCATTCGCGGCATGGTTGAGGATCTGCAGCCCGATGCAAAAAATCCGAAAATAATTAATGATCGTAAGATATATTTTACCCACGAATTCAGAGTGCAATAAATAGCAAGTAAAAAAAGCCAGCTACCTTATACCTGATACCATAGACCAAATACCCTCTAGGGCAGGAATTCATCACCCGTCAGATAGCCATGGGCAGTGGCATAAATGATAGAACGGGTGTAGCCCGAACAATCACCGATAAACTTCATGTTTTTAAAATGTGCGTTGCTGAGTTTATTCGAATAGAACTTGATCTCGGGAGCATACACTAAGTTGTCGTCGTTGGCAACACCGGGCACAACTTTATCAAGTTGTTCTATAAAGTCAATGATGCTCTCAATGATCCTGCGCGGAAAAGCCAGATTGATATCTCCTAAAATATAACTTTCGGCAGGCAGGGTAGGGAGTACCCTATAAAGTTTTTTTGTACGTTTTGAGTTTTTCAGGTCTTTGTATTTCTGAAGTATCACTTTGTTGGTTCCGGCAAGCAAATTGGTGAGCTTGGCAATGTTAGAACCATATCCGATAGGATCATTGAAAGGTTCGGTGAGTTCAACTGTGGTTAAAATAGCAAAGTTGGTGTTGGTGCTTTTTTCGTTCATTTTAGCGTGACCGTTCACCGTGATAAAATCTTCGTATTTCTCACCGACAACATATCCCGAAGGATTGTTGCAAAACGTACGAACCATATAACCCGTTTTGCTGCGGTATTTGATTTTGAACTCGTACATCTCTTTATTCAGTTCGCTCACGATATGGTCGGGCAATTCGAAGCGGATACCGAGGTCGAGTTTGGTGTTTTCAAGCACCAGTTCGGGATAATTGCCTATAATGCTTTTGATGAGTTTGTGCCCGCTTCTGCCCACCGATACAATGCATGCATCGAATTCATCGGTTTTGTTAAGTTTAACTTTGTCTCCAACAATTTCCACTTCGCTGACGGGTGAATTGAAATGGAAGTTCACATTCTTAAAACTTTTAAAGTGTTCGTAGATGTTGGATAGTACTTCTGCAAGCTGATCGGTACCAAGATGAAAGAACTCTGCTGCAATGGGCATAAAACCAAAGCGGTAGAATTCTTCGTAGTACTTCATATTGTGAAACGATTTACCGGTTTCGTATTCTTTGTTTTTGGTTTTATTTAAATAGAATTCGACCAGTTGACGTTGTATCTTCATGTCGATCTCAATGTCGCCGCCCATTTCGTTCGAAACAAAAAGTTTTCCGTCTGCACGGATGCCCGAAACACTCGAGGAGTATATGTCTTTTGATTTTTCGAAGATATGGAATTCGTGAGGGCTGTTGCCAACTTTCTCGATAAAACCTATGGATGCGGCTCCGAAGCCAATGATCGCTATTTTCATTTTTTTAGTTTTTTATGAACCGCTATGATTTAAGCCATGCAGAAAAACCAGAAACGATTTTCTCGCAAACTTGTCCGGGAGTGGTATCAGTGGTATCGATTATCAGGTCATAATTGCTGAGGTCGGAATAGTCGATGTGATAATAGTTCTTGAAACGCTCGACTTCGTTTTTGCGGCGTGCTTTTATCTGTTTTTTTGCTTCGGTGAAGCTTTTATAGTTTTCACCGGTGCGTTTATCGTTGAAAATGCGTCGGGCGGCTTCTTCCACATCAACCGTAAGATATACTTTAAATGATTTTGGAGCGAAATGCCATGCCAAACGCGAATCGAATATCAGCGATTCTTTTGCCTGTTGCAGTTCGCTAACTCTTGCGTCTATTTCATCATCAATTTCGGGATGGCTTATGGTGTATTCATTCAGTTCGAGGGTTGTCATACCATATTTAACGGCTATTTCGCGCTGAATGCTTCCGGTGGAAATGATCTTAACTCCGAGCTTTTCGGAAAGTAGCAAACTGACATGGCTTTTGCCGCTGCCCAGGTCGCCGGTGAGTGATATTTTGGGATATTTTTTCATAAGCGTGCATTAATAATTACAAACTTACGGGAAAAAGCTGAATAAATTGGTAAGGAAGGGAAAATTTACCCGACTTTTTTAGGGTTTACCTTCTTTTGGTTCTTTCGGTCGTGTTGTCTTTTCAAGTTCGAGATATTTAGGAAACAATGCTGCCGGAATGGCCTGTTTCACTTTATCGTCCCGGGTCTTTGTAAGTGCATCAGCCATCGTTTTGTCCGGTCTTGCAGGAGGTTTGGCTATTTTATCCATCTCGACAAAGAAATCATGGAAGGCAGTCAGGACTTTAATTTTTTGTGTGTTGTCGAGGCTAAGCGGCTGGCATATCTTTTCATCGATCATTTTTATCCGTTCTTCAATGCCCGGAGGTTTCATGTCTCCTCCGGGTTGTGCAAAGCACGCAATTCGTAGCAGGAGTATGGCAATACTGATAGCAATCGTTTTTGATCTCATCTACTTTAGTTTTTTATGAATTTAGTGGTCATCACAGCATTTTCTGTAACAACGTTAAGGGTGTATATACCTGATCGGAAGTTTCCGGAGTTTATATTTAATTTAGAAGGCATAGATATTTTCTCAGAATAAACAATTTGTCCCATACTATTATAAATATTTAGTGTCGCATTTTTGCTTGCAGCTCCGCTTAGATCAACCGTCAAATAGTTATGAACCGGGTTTGGATAAATATGAATAGAATTATTGGTTTTGTTTTCGTTAATCCCGGCAGGAGGTATAGTGCGAACCAGACGAACAAAATTGTTGATACGCTGCACATCGCCTTGCGGACCACGTCCCCACACTGAATCTCCGGCCTGATTCGAACCTAAATAACAAGTTGAATCATGAGGGTTGCCGAACTTGGGGTCGCTGCGCTGAGCACCGGCACCATGAACATCGGCAAAAGTATAATAAGTTGCAGTGGGTGGCATTTTTACATAGCCCGGTGCTTCACCGAACGATACATAGACAGCTCCCATATTATCCAAATGGGTAGTTGAACTCCAGTAAAAAGGAAAATCAGTAAATCCTCCTTCGTCGGTTATTGTGCTGCTATTGAACAGAGGATCTATAGCCGCCGAACTTGTTGCATCAAGCGAACGCGTATAGTCGACAATGCTTTGCAGCTCTTTGGCATGAGGCAGACGCCAATCGTTGTGGCCAAGATAGTTTTGACTGTTTCTGGTTTGTGCATAAGCAAGCGCACTTTGCCAGTTCATTCCAATGCCGGCATCGTATTTTGCCCACATCAGTCCCGTGGCATTATCGCTGATGGTGCTGTCGCCATTATCGGCAAAATTGTTTATGCCATAACTCGTGTTTCCTCTCACGTAACGCATATACATTTTTATTTTTGTGAGCGGACCAGGACCCGGTACATATTTGGGATAACCTTTGATACGTCCATCGACAAAATTTACGCCGAATATGGTAGTGTCCGCCATCATGGTCAGGCTGGTGTATTTCGTAGCCGACCAATCCTGTGCATCTATCACGCGTTCGCCTATGGTTGTATCACCAGTGGCCCACCCGAAATAGGCTGTGTCGATATACGGAATGCACATATTAGAGGATGGTCCCGACCTGCCATTGAAGTTTATCAGCGAATATAGTTCTTTGATGGTGGGCACGCGCCAGTCGTTGTGACCGCCGGTGGTGCATTGCGCTGCCATGATAAAAGCACTGTCCCAGGTTATTTTAACACTACGGGCCTGTATCCACATCAATCCTGTGTTCAGGTCGGTGATGGTGCCGTCACCGTTGTCCTGATATGAAGGAACCAACCCTTGATTTTGTCCGGCAAAAGGATCAGTTGCATTTGTGGGACACGCGATGGGACCGTTATTATCGTAACATGTAGTCACTCCGGTGCCGACAATTTTGTAGGTTTGACCATACCCTCCGAAATGTATTAGCGACAAGATCAGTATTGCTAAAAATGCTTTGATAGAATTGGTGTTTTTCATAATAATGATTTTTTGATTTTAGATGAATAGAGCAATAGAAAAATGATAAGATTTAATAGTATTAACGCGGTTCCCGCTGAGGTTTTCCCAATTTGTCGATGATCTCCATTATGATGGTATTGAATATCGCTTTTTGTTCGGGAGTGCATAGTTTTTTCACTTTTTCAAAATGATTGTAGGTGAGCATTTCAATTTGCTTTTGGTTTTCAGCAATTTCAGCTGCTATCTCATTTTTATGGCTGACAGAATCGGATTTCAACTCCTCGAAAAAGCTTTGCCTGAGTTTTTTTCCTTCTTCCTGCAAAATACCCAGTGAGTCGTGGTGCGCTTCTCTGAGTTTATTGAAATCAGCTTGCTGCTGTTCGGTGAATTTTAGTTTTTCAATAATGAAATTTTCAGGCTTGTCGCGTTCTTTTCCATCGCCGGGTCTTCCCATCGGCGGATGCAATAATAAAAAAACGATCAGGATTATGTTTAATCCTATCAAAATGAATGCAAAAATTTTCCAGTATTTATACGATTTGTTTTCCATTTGTTTAATAATTATAGTTTGTGGTAGAAATCATTTCATTCGACAAAGCTTCTATAGAAGCAGATTCGGTTTGTTTGTGTATTTTGGTTTTATAAATAACCAGCGAAGAAACATTGAGCGCAACAACCAGCGATATGGCCACAGCCCAGCCAACATTGTATTTCACCATCGGTTTCGATATGGTTTTGGGTTGATTTATTCGGCTGGTAATCTTGTTGAATAAATAAGGATTCGCTTCTACGGCTTCAATTTCCGAGGCGCTATCCAAAATGCTGTTTATCCAATCTTCTTTTTTCATAACATTTACTTTGACGATTAATACTTTTAAATCCTTCGCTCGTGGTAATAATTTTCCAAAAGTGTTCTCAAATGCTCTTTGGCCCGCTGAAGCAACGATTCAACGGCTTTTTCCGAAAGCCTCATTATTTCTGCTGTTTCCTTCTGCGAGAAACCTTCTATCTTCAGTAAAATAAAAGCGGTTTTTTGCGATGAAGCTAATTTGTCGATGGCTCCGAATAAGATCTGCGAACGTTCTTTGTTTTCGAGTATCACTCCCGGATGGTCGAAATGCGGCATATCATGCAATTGTTCCCCGCTTTCGGGATGAAAGAGCTGCGTGATGAAAGCGAATCTTTTTTTACGTTTTTTTGCCTTCAGCAGATCGAAACTTTTGTTCACGGCTATCCGATATATCCATGTTGATAGAGACGATCTGTCTTCGAAGCCTTCCAGTGAATGATGCACTTCGACAAAAACTTCCTGAGCAGCATCCTCGGCATCCTCCGTATTATGCAATATATTCAGGCAGATATTAAATACCTTTTTATGATTGGTATCGAACACATGACGGAAATTGTTTTCGGGAAGCGTATCCAAAAAGGCGGAATTAATAAGGGTTATTAATAATTAGACGATGACAGGTGTTATATCCTTCGTCAAATATACATAATTAACCGAAAACAGAAATTTAAAATTACCGCGATATAATGACCTTTTTATTGAATACTCCTTGCTCCGAAGCAACGTTCAGAAAGTAAAGCCCGTTCGGAACATGGCTGATATCAAGCAGCAATGAAGTTGATTGCAGCACAGTTTGCCCCATCGCATTGATCAGGTTTATATGGATATTGTCCATGTCCTCTATACCCTCCGGAAAAACAATGTTCAGATTATTGGCAGCAGGATTGGGATAGACTTCTACCGAAGTGCTTTTGTTTTCGGTTTTTATTCCTTCAGGTAAACAGGTGCCAATGGTATACGAAAAGGCAACTTCCCGGTTGTGATGAACTCCGCTCACCGTATCCATAGGAAGATAAGCTCTGATATAATCGACCGTAACACACGAAGGCGAAACCGTAACTCTGATATGTCCCGAACCATCGAGGGTGTCGGCCGTGTAGGCATCGGCATTTGCCAGCATACCAATTTCGTAAGTCGAATCGCTGGGCATGGGCACTTCCTGATACACCACATTATCCATCACCTCACGCGCAAACAGATGGTCGTGACCCTGAAAGAAAATGTTCACACCATTATCTTTAAATAACTGATGTATTGGTTTGGCCCATCCCGGACGCATAGTTGTAAAGCCATAGGTAGTTTCGTTTGCTTCATAACCTCCCCATTCGAACAGTTTTCCCTGCACTATACCGCCTCTGCCTTCGCCGCTCACATGATGTGCAAAAACAAATTTGTATTGTGCCGTGCTGTTTTCAAGAGTGTTCTTGAGCCAGGTATATTCTGTAAATCCTAAGGTCCAATCCCATTTTTGAGGTTTGGCACTGGTATCGCAATCGTATCTGTATACATCCATCACCACAAACAATGCATTGCCCCATGTGAAAGCATAATAGTTTTCGAGTTGTCCCATGCCATAGCCTTCATGTAAGGTGTCGCCCGTATAAAAACTATTGGGATAAGGATTTGGAAAATATTTCTTACGTGCTAAAGTTCCATATACTGCCATGTTGTTGGGGGGCGTTTGCTGCAGATAATAATCTTTTTCGCCTTCGTGGTTGCCGAGGCAAAGCAAGAGCGGCACCGAGTGGCAAATACTTCCGTAGAAAGGTATATAAACCTTGTGTAATGAATCAAGCTGAGCGGATGTAATCGTAAAAGGTTTGTGGTCGTCGCCGAAATTATCACCCAGATCGAACATAAAATCGGGTTTGTCTTTAGCCTGATTTGCCAGACAAATGCTGTATAAATTCGTTACCCCCTTTTTGTCGTTCAAATGCTCGTCAGCTTCCACCGTAAAGGTAAAAGTACTGCCTACGGCGCGTTGTGTATAAAAACTATGTTCTGTTCCGGTCAAATATGAGCCAACGCCGGTCTGACGATATCGGGTACGATAGTAGTATTTAGTATTTGCCGATAAACCCTGCAGCTCAATTTGATTGGGTATGTTGGTCACATTGGTTATCACTGAAGTTGAATTCGGATAGGAGCCCGAAATTGTGCCATACTCCACATAAATATCCACATGTTGATCGAACAGTACACTCAGCGTTATTGAATTGTTGGTGGGTCGGCCCAGTATCTCAGAATATGTTTGGCCGTATACGAGTTTACATCCGAACAGGAGGATGAACAGCGCAAGTTTGATGGTAGTTTTCATGATGTTGTTTTAGATTTATAATTATAAATTATTTTCTGATTTTATTGTTTTATAAGTTTGATCGTTTGGGTAGC
Source organism: uncultured Bacteroidales bacterium (assembly GCA_903913285.1). Taxonomy (GTDB): domain Bacteria; phylum Bacteroidota; class Bacteroidia; order Bacteroidales; family CAIWKO01; genus CAIWKO01. Next base: position 13,518 of record CAIWKO010000015.1, read on the forward strand.
ACCATTTGTAACTATCTTTAAAAAGTAGATTCCCGATGTTAGATAAGAGAAATCCTGATTTTTTAGTTGTGTCCCAGACCATATCATTTGTCCCATCGCATTTGAAAGTTCATAGTTTTCTTTGCCTGAGATATTCAATAAGTTTATTCTGCTCTTAAATGGATTTGGATAACATTGTATGTTTAGTTTACTATCAGTTTTATTTATGGATGCGGGATATAATTCAATAAAATCTCCAGGAGTTAAATCATGGCCGGTAAAAGCTGAATATGTTGTTGGATATCTGTATACCCTGAAAACAGAATTCAGCGTTTCGTTAGGATGGTCAGGGAAATTATGCGGAACAGAATCTCCCTGAGTTAAAGGACCTAAATTAGTAGTTGGGTTAATATATTTCCAGACAACGTCACCGGCAGCTGTTACTTCGTAAAATATTCCAAGCGGACCGTCATCAATTAATGTATTTCCATTCGGTAGTCTCTGTGCACCTGAAATGTCCTGAGCATAAAGTGAAGATGGAGGGCTGGCCACATAAGTCCATGTAAGAGCTGTTGGCCCATAAGCAGAGCCTGAAACCAGCGTATAATTTCCATTGATATCAACCGGAGGTGTGATTTGGTCAATAGTAGAATAATTTCGATTTACACCGTTATTGAAGCATAAAATATCACCAGCACCGGGACAATCTGATTTTATCCATTCAGCATCGTGCTGTTGAAAATACTTGTCGTCGGTCGCTGTGGCACCGGCAACATAAGTTATTGGATTTCCCCAGCGGTATAAAAGGTCGCCACCTTTATTGTGTGTGCCTCCTGCATGACTTGCTGCCTGAGCCGTAGTTGTGCTATGGTCAATGATCCATACCTCACTGTTGCCTCTTACGCTTAATGCTATTTGGTTGAATGTAGGATTATAATCAATGCAATTCATGTGATTCCAAAATAGTGGGAGATTTTTATGATCACCTGCCGCATCAATCAATTCAGGATGTAAACTAGGAATACCATAGTTTGCTTTGGTAGCATCATGATTTTGAATCAGGTGATCCCAAACGTGCCATTCCCAAACGACAGTACCACCGGTTGGGTATGTAGGTTGTATTTCAACAACTTCATCGGGCAAAATAATATGCTTTTGATGAAAATCGGGTTCCTGCATTTTACTGGTATCAAACCCGGCAGCTATCATTTCTGCCAGCGATTTTTTCTCCACCACAAGCATAATAATATTACCGTTTGGCAAACGTTTGATGTCGTGGTGCTGCATATAGGTGGATGTCGAGTAATCCATTGACCAAACTAAACTGTCGTTCCAACTGTATTCTTCAATTCTTCCGCCTTCTCCGCCACCGGTTCCAAGACTTCCCGGTGTCATACATGTACGTAGGAGATTTCCGTTTTCGAGCAAATAGACTGATTGTCCCGGAGGGTATGTGCTTGCGGTCCATTCGTGTATTTTTCGACCTTCATTGTTTATCAGGTAGGTCATCGTATTTTGTTTAGGAGCAAATAAAGTATAACCTTTGAAAGTTTGGTTTGTATCATTGATGAAAACACCAACCGTCTGGCCATTAATAATATTTGGCAGAATTAAGAAAATTAGAAGTTGGATTATAGTATTAATTTTTGTTTTATGCATTGTATCCTCCGTTTATTAAAAATTAGTGTTTGCTTATTTAATTAAGATCATTTTTCTACTGATCTGCTGGTTATCTGCTTTCAGTACATAAAAGTAAGTTCCGCTGGTAACATTCTGTCCGCTATCGTTGGTTCCATCCCATTTCAATTTGTAGTTTCCTTTTGAATAAGTCTTATTGACAAGCGATTTTACCAAGTTCCCTAAAAAATCATAAATCACTACACTAACCTGTTTCGATTCGTCAAGATTAAATTCAATGGTAGTATTATTGTTAAACGGGTTTGGATAGTTTTGATTCAGCATATCGTTTTTCTTGGGTTGATCGTAACTATTGTTTTTAACTGCCGTCAGATCACCTGGAGTAAAATAATCAGGGGTGAATCCTGTCATGGTATTACCTGGTGTTAAATCGTGTCCGGTGAGTGCGGGATGGTCACTCGTGTATCGGTATGCTCTGAAAACTCCGTTATACGTTGGGTAATTATCTGGCTTTACATGTTTGAGCCCGTCTCTTGTCATAGGGTTAATGTACTCCCAGACAATAGAGGAATCACCTGGATATACTTCAAAAAAGTGACCGTCATTCATTGAACAAACCAGAGTGTTTCCGTTTGGCAAACGCTGGGCACTACCACCTATCGTACTGTAGAAGTCCACATTATTTTTGCTTGAATATATCCAAACCACCTGTTTAGAAATATTTTTCTTTTCCTTCATAAGATTGGAATTAGCAGGTGATACAATATTATAGCCTGCATCCGGCGGATTTACAAAACTTCCTGTATTGGTTCCGGAAGAATTCAGGTAGGGATTTATTTCAAAAATGTATGATTGAGGTGTTAGTTCAAAAAGGTTTTCAGCATTATTGAAAACTAAAAAATTTCCGGCTCCCGGCAAACCCGGTTTTATCCATTGGATGTCATGAGCACCTCCGATCTGTTTATTTCCGGTGGTTGATTTATCCCAGTTTGTCAGAACCGAAGGAGGATTTCCGCTGTTATATTTTGCGGGATCACCAAAACGGTATTTAAAATCACCCAAACTGCTTGCAGCACGTGCAATACTGCTGTCGGGGAGGTTGGGAACAAAGGTGTTGCCATGATCAATTACATAAAATTCACCATGTACAGAATTAATGACTATCATATCCAGATCCTGATTGTAATCGAGAGAATTGCAATGCAGCCAGTCGCTTTTAACAGGGTTACCAGCAATATTCAGGTTGATCTTTCCCGGACTACTTGCAATAATACCATAAGTGGGCAAACCGGAGTACATATCCTGAACCACATGATCAAAAAAGCACCATTCCCATATAACGGTTCCCTGCCTGTTCACTTCAACGATTGCATCCATCTGTGGATTCGTATAAGTTTGCGAAGCGTCGCATCCGGCAGCAAGACATTGCGCAGAGGTTAGATCTTTATTCGCGATATAGATAAAGGTAGAGTCACCGAGTTTTGTATTATAGATCTTCTCAAAATCGTGATGACCATGATAATTACTGCGGGTTTCGGTGTACGACCAAACAACATTACCATTCCAGTCTAATTCTTCCCAGGTGTTTTGATTGCTTGGGTTTCCGCCCACGGCATCGAGTAAAGTTCCTGCTTCAGTGAACCGGGGATTGGTGCCTATAGGCCAGGTATGAATAACATGTCCCTCGAAATCGATCAGATATGAAGTTCCGCGTGTGCCAAACAGCGTGTATCCATCATAAGTGCCCGAAGCATCCCAATAGTTGGTTTCGGTTTTTATCATAAAACATTCCTGTGCAGTAGCAGAGAAAATGAAAAAGATGAAACTTGAAAGCAGAAGTATTTTTTTCATGATAGTATTATTTTAGTAAGATCATTTTTTTTGTCAGTAAATTATTGTCAATTTGAATTACACAAGAATATATTCCGTTTGGAAAATTTTCGGCATTCCATTGAAAGTTGTACGAACCTTTTTCTAATTTTTTATTCACCAGAGTAGTTTCAAGTTGCCCGAACGAATTATAAATATTTAACGAAACGTATTCGTCATTCGGTACAGAAAATCTTATGGTTGTTGTTGCATTAAAAGGGTTGGGGTAGTTTTGAAATAATTGCATCCCCGAATGAATATCTCCTTCCGAATGGTTAATGCCTAATGGGCTTATAGAATAATTTCGTGCTACTCTGAACCCAACATGATACCAGGGATGATTCGGATCCTGTGGACCTCGGTAGTAGGAAGGATTCCGGTTTGATATGCGCGAATGTCCGTTATCAACGCTGCCGATCATTTCTCCGTTATACCAGTTTCCGCCGCGCATACCTCTGTATGGTTTGCCATCGGGCATTATGAACCCTGTAATGGGCCCGGTAGGATTATCATAAGGACTAACACTATAATAGGTTTGCCCGTACCAATCGTTCACAAACTCCCAAACATTGCCTGCAATATCATAAAGTCCGTAGGAGTTCCTTCCATCGCCGGTTTGATAGCTTGTTGCACTTCCCGGCCAGTTATAATCCGTTTTCTGGCGCAGAGAACCGTCATAGAAACCTGCAGGTGTGGTGAAAGGATAAAGAGCCATATTGGTACTTTCATATGGATCTCCCGAATCGGGCCAATTTGCTTTTGTTTTATCCACATCATCGCCCCAGGCATAGTTATAATAAGGGTCGGTGTGTCCGCCTCTTCCTGCCCATTCCCATTCTGCCTCGGTCGGGAGGCGATAGCCGTTCTTCGAAAAGTCGCAATTCCAGGTTGTCAGGTTATAACAGGCATCTAGCCCGTTTTGCTGGCTTAGCCAGTTGCAAAAGGCAGCAGCACCAAACCACATAACGCCTACCATAGGATGATTTGCTCTGAAATCTGCCATCGAAAACACGTGTCCGTCGTAACTGATGCTGTAATATGTGGCTGCCTGATGCGTGATGCAATAAATATTCGTATCACCGGTAGCATAAACCGTATCGTTACGAACTTCTATAGCTCCTGCCAACAAAGATGAATTCAGATAAGCAAGAAATTGCTGGTTGGTGGTTTCGGTTTGTGCCATGTAAAAAGAATCTACTTTCACAGAATGGATGGGCGTTTCATCGCTGGGATGACCGGGATCAACATATCCGAAATGATCGCCCATACTGAACGAATCGGCAGGTATCAGAATTTCATTAAAGTTCAGATTACTGTTATCCATTCCGCCTCTGACCAAAAGAATATAATCCTTAACGGTTTTATTATGATACGAAACTATGCCATATTGCGTGTTGATATCCCATGCTACAGTTGAAGTATTATGCATGCTTGTTGACGACCAGAAATTCCCGGTCTGAATACCGGTGAAATAATTATGATCAAAGGAAGGATTGATCAGATTTACTTCATTCAGTGATTGTAGTTCTTTAATATTGGGTACTCTCCAGTCGGTTTTGCCGGCCAGCGAAAAACCATTGGCGTAGGCCAGTGCTTGTTCCCAGGTTACAGAATCGGCATATTGATTCTTTTGCCATATCAATCCTGTAAAATTATCCTTTATGGTACCATTGCCATTGTCGGTGAAATGAGCAACGGAAAAAGTTGTGGTTATTGGAGTTCTGACAGCCCTAACATGAAATCTTTTCGTACCCCCGGCACTAAGGGTCTCTGTTTTCGGGTGCGCACCGATACCGCCACCAGAATTTGCAACCCATATCTTGGTGGTATCATCTGCACGTTTCTCACTCGTCCACCAATAATCAGCAAGAGTTTTTTTAAAGAAAGAAGTATCAAGAGCCGGATTAAGACGATCGAAATCATGGATGCTGAACAACTCTATACTGGTCGGAAGGCGCCAATCAGTGTATCCTGCCAGAGTCAGATTGTTGCTATAAGTTACTGCATTTTCAAAGGTCATTTCGCCGCCGTCCACCTTTTGCCACATCAGTTGTGTATTATTATCGGTGATGGTTCCATCGCCATTATCGGTATATGAAACGGGATTAATAACAAAATCGGCATCTTCTCCGTGAGTCAAAGTATAACTTGTGTGTTGACCCGTTTCTGGCAATTTAAACGGAATAAGTTTTTGGGCATTGCTTGCAGAAAATGATAAAACAATGATCAGCGGTAGTATTAGTCGGTTCATATAGGGTGACTCTTTTTTATTTTTTTATTGTAGTTTATTTAAATAACAGATCAGCTCCTTTAATTTCCGGCATATCAATTGGGTCGGAGAACAAATAGCTTCCTTTTGGAATAATATCCAGGTCTCTCAATTTTATTAATTGGTTCCGTTGGTCCGCCGTGAGAGTATTATTAATCTTTGCGAAGCAAACGGCATAATTGTACGACATTTCACCATCAAGTTCTCCATATCTTTTTATCATCGAAAACACTTTCTCTTTATCAGGCGTTTCGTTCGCCTGTGCTTTCCTGAGTTCTTTGGCAACGTCGGTGCGTATCTGAATAATTTCTTTGAGCAATGGCTCCTGATCTTTAACGATGGTGTTCAGCAGTTCTGCCTGTTCGTGGTTAAGTACCTGAATGAAATCATTTCCTTTGTTTCCCGTGAGCGATGTGCTGATCTTATAATTATGGTTGCCCATGGCCGGAAAGTCTTTCAGGTAGAAGCCTCCGAAATAAGTGCCGTGGCGTTCGGGGCAGAAATAAGCATCAGCATCAACAGAACCGGCATACCAGCTGAAGAGTTCGCTTAAATAGGTCATAACACATACATGGGCACGGTGGGTCATACTTTTCTTGTCCAGGGTTTCGGGCAGATCAGGCCAGGTGGAAGAATTGCTGAATTCCAGTTTTGCAAGAGCGGCTTTTTGCGATTCGGTGAACGAATATATAACCTTGCCCTCAACCATGGCTCTGTCGTAGCTTAACTCAGCATCGAGTTCGTAAAGTTCTGAGCAGAATTTCCTTACTTCTTCTTTCGAAAACTCTTTTTTCCCGGCTGGAATTTTGCCTTCCAGTTCATCGCGAAAAGCCCTGATAAGCACCATGCGTTTTTTTGCAAAGGCATCATAAACGGGTGCCTGCTTGTTGGCCAGATCTTTGAGCTGCTGCAATTGTTCGGGACTAAGGATCATTAGTACATTTTCGGCAATACGGGTCAGGAAATCGGTATTATGTCCCATTTCGTTCTTATCGTTATCGCGCATATACTGAAATCCGAAGAAATCGGCAACTTTGCCCGGCGGAAAGAAACAATCGGCCCCGAAAGAACCCGTGATGAAAGCCAGACCATTAAATGCCATGGTATTCAGTTGTGCTCTTTCGGAACTCGCTTGTTGTATGGTATATTGTTTCTGGCCTTTCGGTTTTGGTTTGTTTGGGTCCTGAGCAAACGAACTGCGGATCGAAAGTATCTCGAACAGGAGTAATAAAGTTGCAACGAGCCGTAGTTTCATTTTTCGTTTTATTAGTTGTACAAGTTCTGCTTCATGCCCAAAACCATGCTGTATTATAGTTTAACAAATTTTCGTGTTGTGACGACCGTGTTATCTTTCACCAGCGAAATAAAATAGATACCCTTTGGCAAACTGCTCAAGTTTAGCGTTAGACTACTTCCTGTAATAGCATAGGTATTGATCTTTTCGCCCAAAACATTCGAAATATATACCTGCTGAATTCCATCCGTATTGTTCACGTTCAGTTCCGATGAAACGGGATTTGGGAACAGTGAGATGATGTTTTGAGTATTTTCAGCGATGCCGCTTTGATTCGTAATATCATTCACATCCCGTGGTTCAACCCGTGTGATCAGCGAAGACTCATAAACAACACCGGTTATTGCATAATGTGTTCCTACAGTTGCCGTGGTATATTTATACAGCAACCCGCCTATTTTGGTCGAATCGGTTCCATTAAATACGATCCATTCACCTAATGTGGCAGCATTCGTTGCATCAACACAAGGTATGTTATTTAACGATACCAGAACTCCTTCAAGTTCTTCCGTACCCGAATTCACAGTAGTTACAGGGTAAGCAGCATGCAGTGTATTGCCCGAACTTACCTTGGTAATACTTGAAACGGTCTTGATCTCGGTATAGGTCTGCACTTCTGAAACCAAACCTGTAACCGTAACTGAATCGCCTCTTGCAATTCCGGCGGTGGCTATGTGTGCTGAATCACTTACAAAAAGTCCGCTCCAGGGTCCGTATCCGCTTTGGATGAACATACCGTTGGTATATTTGGCCGAGACAATACCACCTGTAACGACCATCTGGCCGCTATAGGCAGATGCATAGGGCGATGTGGTTGCATATTGTATGTCGTGTATGGATACGGCAGGAGTGACTCCCGTTGTTATATTAACATCATCAACCTGTATGTCTTCCAGATCAGATAAGGTATTTCTGACCGACAGAATAAATTCGGCTGAAGTAGAACTGGTATCCGATATTATCACCTGCGTTTTCTGCGCCCAGGATGATGAGTTTATATTCAACCACGAACTGTAGTAATAAGCTGTTGCATTATTCGGTCCGCCGGTATAGATCCCCGTGCGGATACTTCCGTGTCCCTTCACCCAGAATGTCATGGTGTATGAGTTTCCTGCAACAATGGTTTGGTCTTGTGTTGTGAGTCTTTTTTGGCTTGCACTTCGGCTCACAAGTTTGATGGCGTATGTCCCGGTGTGGGGTGCTGATGTGTATTGTGTTGCACTGTCGGCCGTAAAACTTGTTTTGGCACCATACCAATCTGTTGGTTCAATGGGGGCAACGGTTGTCCATAATTCAAACCCGCTTGAAAACTGGCCGTAGGTTTTGTTGATGGTAAAACCTAACAGGCAAAAAACGATTAAAAGATAGATTTTTCTCATAGATTTTTAGTTTTTTATTATTACTGGATTTTATTTTGAGATCGTAATTTTAAAAACACTTGAATTATTCCCGTCGTAGAGTTTCACAAAGTAAATTCCCTGACTCAGTTCAGCGGTGTTGAATTGCGTGCTTGTTTCTCCTTTTTTAACCCGGCTCGTCAGTATGGTTTCACCTGTTATGTTGAGTAATGCAACAGGACGGTCGTAGTCTTTCGCGTTTTCGGTTTGTATGAATAGTGTGTTTGTTGATGGATTGGGGAAAACGGTCACTATATTATAGTTTTCGTTCAAATCGCTCACGTGCAGATTCTGAATAGAGTCGTAGCAGCTTAAGTTAATATTGTATGTCTCCGAAATGTCTTTATTGTGCAAAGATGTTGTTTCCTGCGAGGGCAATACAGCACGCACATAATCAACCGTCACACCCGAGGGGGAAACATTTAGCCTTAGATGACCCGAGTTTGGAATAATAATTCCGGTTACATATCCATAAGTTATTGCATGCGGAACGTTCGTGAAATTTGGCAAACTGGGCTGCGGTACTTCCTGATATAACAGGCAGTCCAGATCCTGTTTGGCAAAGAAATGGTCGTGGCCGTGGAATACTACCGAAACTTTATTCTCGGTCAGCAGGTCTTTGATAGGTTTATACCATCCCGGGCGGTTGGTGGCCCAACCATCGGTGCCATCTATGTTTTTACCTCCCCATTCATAATAATCTGCTTTTTCAACGCCTCCGCGTCCTTCGCCATCGCCACCGCAACCCACCAGATTGTGGATGAAAACGAATTTATACGTCGAAGTGGAGTTCTCGAGGGTAGCTTTCAGCCAGTCATATTGCGGTTTGCCCAGTGTCCAGCGCCAGCAGTGCAAGCTGTCGGGTTTCGGACTGGTGTTCCAGAACGGGTCGAGCACTACAAAAAGTGCATCACCCCAGGTCCACGAATAATAGGCTTCGCGTTGGCCTACAAAATTATTGTTCGTCGTATCGCCCGAATAAAAGCCGTCGGGCAGGGGATTCATGAAATATTTCTTGCGGTATTTGGTGTCCCACACAGCGACATTATTGGGAGTACTGTTCAAATACCAGCCTTCTTCGCCTTCGTGGTTGCCCAAAACAATATATAATGGCACGCTGTGATTTACGGTTTCGTAATACGAACGCAGCAATTTGCAACGGAAGGGGACAGTGTCTTCGGGAACGGCATTCAGTGAAGGTCTCTTGAGTTTATCGGTCATCAAAAAATCGCCAAGGTCGATCATAAAATCAGGGTTGTCGTCCAATTGGTTTTTCAGGCACAATCTGTAAAGAGCAGTATCGGAACCGGCATCCATGTGCGGATCGGCTTGTATATTGAAGGTGAACGATTCGCCGGCAGGTCGTGCCGTGTGGAAGGTATGTTCGGGTCTGTTAATCGTAACAGTGTCGCCGGGCCTGCGATATTGCAACTTGTAGTAATATTTGGTGTCGGCAGTTAATCCCGTAAGGCTGATAACAACCACTGCATCGCCTACGCTGTCGGCGCTCACCGTGATCCACGATGTGTGTCCGGGATATACTCCGCTTGCGGTTCCGTAGGCAACACGTGCCTGAACGGTTGAATCGAAAATGGCTTTAATGCCGATACTCGTGTTTTCGGGCCTGCCCAGCATTTCGCTGCGAATGATGTGTTGTCCGTAGGAAAATAATCCGCAAAAGAAGGTTAATATAATGGTGAGACGAACTTTGTACATAGTTTTTGTTTTAGTGGTTTTAGTTTATTTCTTATTCGCGTCGTTTTGTTTGTCGGGTTTGAAATAATCGCGTATTTCTTTCACCACCTTGTCGAATTTCACTAATTGATCGGGTTGGCAAATACTTTTAAATTCTTTCGACTGCCCGAAACGCATCAGTTCCATCTGGTATTCGTTTTCGGCTATCTTTCGTGCCAGGGTCTTCACCAGTTCTTCGTCGGTGGTTTTGTTGAACATGGCAGTGTTCATCGAATCGCGTTCCAGACGGATGTTGAGTTCTATAATTTTTTCCTTATCGAAATATTTGGTTCGCAGATCTTTTATCTGTTCGAACTGTTCGGGAGTGAGCTCCAGTTCTTTTTTCAGGATAGCTGTAGCATCTTTTGGTTCGCGCGGGGGATGCTGAGGATGGAAAATAACATTCTTGCACAAAAAAGCGCCGAGCGACAACAGGTTGAGCGCAATAAGAATGACTATAATGCGTATCAGGAATTTCTTTTGAGCTAATATGTCCATGGCTAATTATTTATTGACGATGGATTTATCAGAAATTCTTTCGAAATAGTGCGCAGGTCGTTGCTGCGTTGCGCTGTTTGTTTGCTGTTGCTGCTGAGCATGGTGCTTAAAATAAAACCCATGTTGACCAGGGCGACAAACAAAATAACGAGCACATATTTGTTCTTCAATAATAATGAAGTTGAGCTGCTTTTTTTGGCGCTCACTCTTTTCATCAGTGTCTGTTCCCAGGCCTGCGACGGCTCGATGTACTCCAGAGTATCGAACCCTGCGAGCGTTTCTGATATTTGGTTATGGAAATCTGATTCTTTCATGACTTATTATGTTTGACGATTATTTTTTTTGATTCTGGCACTGAAGTGAAATTATTTTTTCAGGATGTGCTCCAAAGCGTCGCTGACGTTTTTCTTGGCGCGGTATATCAGCGATTCAACAGCGACCAGGGTGGTGTTTAATATTTCGGCTATCTCGGCATTGGTGTAGCCTTCTATTTTGCTCAGCGTAAAAGCGCTTCGCTGGTTGTCGGGCAGGGTGTTGAGGGCTTGCTCAATTTGTTGCATCTTATCGTTCTCGTTCAGGCGTTTGTCGGGCATGGCGCCGCCGCCTATCCAGTGGGCTATGTCGTCGAGATGAAGTATTTTGCCGAGCGAGGTGAAACGTTTTTTCTGATTGCGCTTTTTAATTTCATCGAGGCATTTGGTAACGGCTATCCTGTATATCCAGGTAGAGAGGGCAGCATCGCCGCGAAACGATTGAACCGACTGAAACACTTCGATGAACACTTCCTGCGAAATGTCTTCGGCATCGTGTTTGTTGAGCAAAAAGCGGTAGCAGGTGTTCAGCACACGCCCCGAGTAAAGCGACACCAGTTGCGAAAAGGCAGCTTTATCTCCGGCCTTTAGTTTTCCTAAAAGTTCGGCATCATTCATTATGCAAAGGTACACATTATTGTGTTTTACACCTAAGGGCTTTGTGATTGGCGATTGGTGATTAGCGATTTAAAAGAGAAACCACAGTGGTCACAATGAAAAAACAGAGGTACACAGTGTGATTCTTTCGCGGTCTTTGCGGTTAATTTTTTATTTATTTTGCTACTAAGACTCTAAGACACCAAGTCCCACAAAGAAATTCTTTTCTGGCTTTTCCATCCTTCAGGATAAGAGGCAAAGAAAAGGCAGAAAAGAATTTACTCCTAACTAGTAACTAACAACTATTTTCCTCGTCTCCACCTTATTCCCATCCAGCGTTATCTTCAAAAAGTACAAGCCATCCTCCAGATTCCCGCGCCTGAGTTCAATATGATCGCAGGCGGCATAGCGGTTTTGCATCAGCAGTTTGCCTTGTATGTCGTAAACTTCGAGGGCTATGGTTTGGTAGGTTTGGTTGAAGGTGATTTGGGCAGAGGTGGCGAAGGGGTTGGGGGAGATTGAAATAACGTGATTAAAAAAGTTTTCCTCAATCCCAATAGTATTGCATTCATGATATAATGAATCAATTTCAGTTGTGTCTAAAACACGATTGTAAATGCGAATGTCATCTAAAAGACCAAAATAATTACCGTTATCCCAGGCCCAACAGCATGTTGTACCAATTTGAATCCCACAATTATATGTACCTATGTAGCTTGATCCTGAAGCTGAAGCTGCTAAATGTCCATCCAAATAAATCATTTGGGCATGAGTAGATAATATTGCTACGATATAATGCCATTTTCCATCCCACACGGGATGAATCGTATTTATAAATGCTGCCCCAGAACAACTTCCGATTCCAAAATCGATCATTCCTCCTACTGTAAAACCTAAGAAGTGGACGCCATCCTTGGTCATATTTGAGAAGAGGGTACCTTGGTTATCATGTGTGTTTAACCATAAGGCTATAGAATAGGTTGACTGTAAAGAATCAAATTCAGCGAATCCATCAGGCGATGTAGTAATATTTATGTATTCATTACCATCAAAAAAATAGGCGCTATTAGGATTCCCGCACCTGTCATAATATAACAATGCCGGGCCATTTACAAATGATCCGTTATAACCATGCCCACTTTCGTCGTTGAGGTTACCGTTGAAATAGTATTTTGCAACCAGTCCGCTGTCAAGATTAATTTGCCCGAATGAAATGAGGCTAATAATGATTAGTAAGGAAGTTACAAATTGCTTTTTCATTAGTATTTTGTCATAATCAGATTGGACAAATCTTTTTAATTATACCCCGTTCGCGCGCGTCTCCCGACGCGTGCTTACGCCGCAACATTCATTTTCATCACTTTGCCATGTAAAGATACATATTTATTTATTCGATTCGTAAAAAAAAATAAAAAAATGAAGGACACGACATGTCGTGTCCCTACAATTGTTTAAAAAAGGGCGACCAGCGGTCGCCCTTTTTTTGTTTTATGCATCGGGAGGGGTAGGCCCGTCATCCACCGGGTCCATCGGCAAATCTATTTCATTGTCGTCGTCGGGGGTGATGCTGATGTTTTTAAAATAGTTGGCGTAGCCGTCGGCGGTGCCGCGGATGGTTTTGCAGTCGGCGGGTATGTGGTCGTTGCCCCAACTGCCGTCGTCGTCGGTTTCGATGGGGTCGGCAACTTTGTCGAGAAAAACCAAACCATTGGCAATGGGTTCGAGGTTCACGCTGTTGTACATGGTTCCATAGCCGTTGCCATAGCCCGTGGGGGCGGGGGTGGAGCCGCCTCCGTCAACGATCACACTTTTTTTTTGCAATTTAATTTCAAAAGTGGCTTTATGCTCGTCATCCACTCCGATATTCGTTTTCGTGTCGGTCTCAAACGTCTTCTGCTCCGAGGTCATCGTCCAGTTATCCGAATCCAGACTGTAAAACCGCGACCATCCTCTGGAAGTACTTTTACACACAAAACTCTTGTCTCCATTGCTAACCGTGGTCACCACACCTTTCAGCGGCACACCCGTGTCGGCATCCGTATAATGAACCCGTATCGATGTATGCCGCATTCCTTTCGGTTGGCCTATTCTGGTCTCATTGTCCCAACCTGCGGCCAGGCTGGGCAGTTCAGCGCGTATCAGGCGGCTTATCATCAGCTTATCCTGCTCAAGCGTCACAATACTTTGTGCTATCACGTCTGTTCCTTCCGTTTTTCGCTCCTTGATATCCGTTTCGGGCAGTGTTAGTGCTGCCGAGTATTTAGCTATCACATCTTCCATTTCCGTGATATTGGCTGCCTTAATTTCGGTCAGCGTACCTTTATTAGCGTCCAGAAACGCTTTCAGGTCAGTGGCCCGCGACTCTGCCAGTTTATCCGATGCCGTGGTAATATAGCTCAACGGAAAATTCAAACTCATCGCCATCTTCGTTTCGCCCAGCAAAAGTGCCTGTATCCAGCCCCGGTGCACATGTTTTATCACCGTGGTTCCCAATATGTTCTTAATAATTACCTTATTGGCAGCATCCATGCCTATGGCAACGGCCTGTTTCAAAATAGCTGTTTCAAAAGTGGCCATATCGCTGTCAAATTTGGTTTTCACTGCCGGAAACTGTGCCAGTGGCGTCAGAACCAGGATGTTTTTGTTAATAAAAGTACGACCTCTGTCATACGAATTGTAATGAGTAATTTCAAACTTGTTCATAATCGTAAAGTTTTAGGGTTTGCACTGAATTGATTAGATTATAATAAAGTAAGCTTTTAATATTCTTACATTGATTTGCAGCATTATTCATAAAACTGTTTCGAAACGACCTTACGAAACTTAAAAAACCGTAAAGGATATCTGAAAAACGATAAAGGATATGCAAAAAACGATAAAGGATGTTCGAAAAACCGTAAAGGATATCCAAAAAACGATAAAGGATGTTCGAAAAACGATAAAGGATGTTCAAAAAACCATAAAGGATATCCAAAAAACGATAAAGGATGTTCAAAAAACCATAAAGGATGTTCGAAAAACGATAAAGGATATGCAAAAAACGGTAAAGGATGTCAAAAAAACGATAAAGGATGTACAAAATACTCCATTCACCGCAAAACACACTGCTGCAATTGACGTTCTCACTGTATCCGTTGTAATATTTTGTGCTTTCGCTTTGCATTTTTTTGTTCTTGTATTTTCAAATTGAACTTGACGATACAAAAATACAACAGTCTGTGTCATAATTATTCACTGGTAGCAACTTCGTCGCCGATGGTATCAACGTCGTGCGCCGATGGTTGAAATCCGTGCACGGATGGTAAATGCCCTCCCTGATTTTTTACCCTAAATTTGAATGTTTTTTACCCATTTTCGCTTAGTTTAGCATTTTTCAGGGCTAAAGCCCGCTCAAAAAAGTGTATAAATAACCATTGTATTTAAAGTCGGGCTTATCATGCTCTGCAAACCCATGGACTTCAGTCCTGATCAATCCATAAGATCATATCTCAAAGCTGGCATTATTCCTTATTGATTGGTATCCTGCCTTTTGATCAATTTAGCTTTATTCGGGTTAATTTGTAGGTCTAAATTTTTTGCCGCAGGACCGTGCAAATAATAGATCAAACCGCTTATATAAAACTCCGAATTGATATAGTTATCAATATTTTTCAAAAAATCCTGCCTTCTATAGCGCGAAATGGGTATCACCCGGTCTTCATACAAAATTACTTTTTCAGTAATAATGGCATCTTGCATAATAGCAAAATTAATAAGGAAATTTTCATGACACCGGCCTATTATTATAGGTGGTACCCGTTCTGCCAGCTTGTTGATGCCGATGGGCGCAATACCAAATTGATTCAGATCGAACCATATTTTGCACTGGTGATTATACGATTCGCAATAATAGATGCGAAGTACAGATTGGGTATACCTCTGTCCGTTGTAGATAATTGTAATTGCATTTCCGTTAACAACGACATCATTCGTCATAACATTGATCTTAATGTTTACGGTTCCTTGCAAAACATCAAACTCTGAGTGTACTAAAAGTGAGGAACCAAAGTAGTGCTTCAGATAAAATGCATTACAAAAATATATCAGCTATTCAAAAAAAGCAAGAACAAATCAGTTAACGGTATGTTTTAAAAAGTTAACGGTAAATTTTTAATGTAGGGACACGATATATCGTGTCCGCTTATACCCATAAATATCGTGTCTGTTTATTATTCTCAAAATATCTTTATCGTTTCTTATTTTCAGAATAAAAATCAAAATTTATCCTGCAAAACGTTTGTTAATCCTCTACGAGGATTTAAAATGACGCGCTGTTATGTATTCTACAATACTTTATCGCCTACAGCGAAAAGACCGTAGGTCTTGAAGTATTGTAGTAAAAAACATAGCCCCTGTTTTCATGCAACTCCGTAGGAGTTGAACACCATCGGTTTGCAGCACTTAATTTAATGTTTTAGTGTATAATTGTGAAAAAGTTTACAAACTTTGTTGCAGTATCATACTAATAAATTAAATTTGTTGGGGTGAAAGAGGGGAGAGAACGTTATTAAAAAATTAATAATCATAACTATTTATCCATGAAAAAGATTGCAGTATTGTTTTTTGTAATTACCTCGAGTTATTTTTGCTTTGCACAAAACAATACTTCGGATACGTTAAAATCTTCAGTTGATTCCGTATCATTCACCGATTTTAACCCTGTTTATAGTACCAATAAACCAAAATCAATTACCCTCACTATCGATAAAATAGAATACACAAAAGAAGAAATGATTTTTTATTTAGGTTATGAAAATAATGACATTAAGGATAGTGATTTCCCTATTTTCGGGAAAAAAAATGAACTGGCAATGTGTTTGAAAAGTAAAGAGCAAATATTTTATATGCACGATATTAAAAATTTCAGGTTGAACGGTAATCTGTATTCTGCTGTAATTCCTAATGACAATGTATTTCGATGCCATGTTAAGGAGGGGGAAAAACTTAGCTGGGAGATCTATTTTCCCCGGTTACCCAAAGAAATAAAAATCGCAAGTCTGATTCATGGTAATAATCAATTCAGCAATAATCCTTTCAATTATGTTGGCATAAAGATAAAAACAAGCGGTGAATGCACAGGCGATATAAAGGAAAAAGATCTTTTAAATAAAATGGAGTTAAACAAGCCATTAACGTTGAATAATATTTTTTTTGAAACCGGAAAATCGAACTTATTAGAATCATCATACTCTGAACTAAACACGCTCTTTAATATTTTAAACAGCAAACCAAAAATTACAATTCAAATATTGGGCTATACTGACAATATTGGTAAAGCGCAAGACAATATTGTTTTATCTGAAGCGCGGGCAAATGCAGTAAAAAAATATTTATCAGATAAAGGAATTGATAATAACAGGATAGTTGCAAAAGGCTATGGTAGTAATAATCCAAAAGCAAGTAATGCTACCGACGAAGGCCGTGCGAAAAACCGCCGGGTGGAAGTAAAAATTATTTCGGAATAAAGTAAGGAATTTTATTTTGTGGATGGCAGATCATCAAAAAAATTCGTACATTTGTTTTGGTATAAAACAATTTGCAAAAAAATGCGTTTAAACTGATGATGAAAAGAATCCTGGCCATACTCATCTCAATCCAGATACTCACCGCTTCGGTTGTTTTGCCGAAGGGCGATTTCGGTTTGCTGATGCAGTTGCCCCGCATCATCGATTCGTATAAACAGGTAAACGGCGATGTGAGTGTGTTCGATTTCTTTGAAGAAGAATTCTTCGATAAACTCACGGCTTTCTGTCCCGAAGAAGAACAACACGGCACCCCTTTCGAAAAAGAACAGAAATCAGTTCCTATCGATATCGTGGTTTCGGGCATCTACATGCTGAGCTATTATCCCGAAACGGCAACCACCTGCACGCTGCCCGTGGTTTCGAAAGTGGAGAACAACACACCTTATATAATTACATACAGAAGTACCGATCTGAACGCCATTTTCCACCCTCCGGAAATGATAGGCTGATACATCCCGCTTTTTCAAATCATCACGCCGATGCTTCAATTGTTATATGCCTTCGACGGGCTTTAGCTTTTATTTAGCAAAACATAAACAAAATCTTTTCGAGAAAAGACTTATGTTTGCATAAGCTTTTATGAAGCATCGAGCATTTATTAATAAATTAAAAAACCAAAACAATGAAAAAAATAGTTTTAATGTTAACAGCTATGTTGCTGCTTAGCGGCTATGGCTACTGTCAGAAAATTGCAGCCGATAAAGTTCCTGCCGACGTGAAAACCGCCTTCCAGAAAAAATTCCCCACAGCTGCCAAAGTAAGCTACGAAATGGAAAAGGTAGATTATGAGATCAGTTTCACCCTGAGTGGAACCGAATGTTCGGCTGTTTTCGATAAAGACGGCAAATGGATAGAAACCGAAACCGATGTGAAAGATGCCGATTTACCCGCTAAAGTGAAAGCTACGTTGGACAAGGATTTTGCAGGCTACAAACGCACCGAATCGGTGAAACTTGAGCTCCCATGGAGAACTGATATCTACGAATTTGAAGTTTCGAAAGACAATTCGAAGTTCGAAGTTCAGATCGATCTGGATGGAACCGTACTGAGCAAAGATCCTATAAGCAAAGAAGACAAAGATTAAGTTTTCGACAAGGCTGCAGCCCGCCGGAAAAGACGGGTTGCGTTTTTTTAAATATCATTTTTGCGTTAAGCAAAAAAAACCGAAGCTATGCATAAAATAATTGTAGCAGTCATAGTCCTTTTGGGCATGCATGCCTGCGTGTCTGCTCAGAACACGAATTCGTTTTCCGGCAACAAAATGCAGGGTTTGCAATCGTTTATCGACAGTGCTTATCAAAACAGCGCCATGATAAAAGACAACCAGAACAAACTCAGCTATTCTGGCCTCAACCTCAAACAAACCCTGGCAGAAGTGTCGGGGCCCAAGATCTTTGTGGCAAGCGAAGTGCTGCTGGCACCTTATGTGAATAACGGCAGGGATGTATTTACTCCCAACCCTTCGGACAAAGCCATCGGCTACGATGCTGCAGTTACCAATGGCGG
This sequence comes from uncultured Bacteroidales bacterium, assembly GCA_903913285.1. GTDB lineage: Bacteria > Bacteroidota > Bacteroidia > Bacteroidales > CAIWKO01 > CAIWKO01. The sequence goes on from CAIWKO010000015.1 coordinate 32,174, forward strand.
ATTGTATTCGGCCACGGCCAATGCAACGGTGCCTTTGTTCACGACGGCAAACAAAAAAGCCTATCGCCAGCTAAGCACTGCCGAAACCGAAGCCTATACCAACCAGATTGAACTTACCAAACACGAGCTGGAGCAACAGGTTAGCGGTCAATACGTGCAATGCTATTTGTCGGAACTGCAGATGGAATATCAGCAAAAAACCATAGCGCTGCTTGAAGATGAGAAGCTTGTGGTGAAAGATATGGTGGTGAACGGGCTGGCCAAACAGTCGGACTATATGCTGATGGGTATTGAGATACAAACCCAAAAGATATTGTTGTCGCAATACCGAACGGATTATACCAAGAGCCTGTTGCAGTTGAAAACGCTATGCGGAATTAATGATACTGCTGTCGTGATGATAGCAGCCCCTGAAATAGAGGTGCGCCAATTGAACGAGCAGTCGAAATTTATGAAGATATACAGAACCGACAGCCTGCAGATTATGGCTTCGCAAAACATCTTCAACCTGAAATACAAACCTTCGCTCAACCTCTATGCCAACGGTGGTTTGAATGCGGTTGAACTGCCGGGTATACAAAAGAAATTCGGCGTAAGCGCGGGACTCACCTTCAACTGGATGCTATACGACGGCAAGCAAAAGAAACTGGAACAACAAAAGAACGCACTCCTGCTCAACACTTCGCAGAACTACAGAACTAGTTTTTTGCGGCAACACGAACTGCAAAAACAAAATGCCCTGAAAGAGATCAGCAACATCAATGGCATGATAGCGCAAAAAGCACAACAATTAACTGATTACGGTCAGCTGATGCAGGTATATAAACTGCAGCTCGCTCAGGGACAAATATCGGTGACGGATTATCTGAACACCGTGAGAAGTTATAACGATCTGCAGCGCGACATTGCCCTTGCAGGGATCAACAAATTGCTGGTCATTAACGAATACAATTATCTGAATTGGTAAAAAACAACGTATGAAAAATTCAGCCTTACTAACGATAGCCTTATTTTTTGTGTGTATCGGGTGCAGAAACAAAACTGCCGAAACCGACGACACAAAAAAGACCGTTCCCGAAGTTCACTTTGTGAATCCCCGTATCGAAACCATGCATGAATATATAACCCTGAACGGAACGAGCCTTTTCCTGCAAAAGGAAGTGGTGAGAAGCACCGTCACCGGTTACATCACGGAAGTATACAGCACTATTGGTGAACACATCAAACAGGGCGAAAAACTGTTTGCCGTGAAAACCTCGGAAGCTTATGCCATGAACGCTAAGAGCGATACCGGTTTGTTTTCGCGCTCTATCGCAATCAAAAGCAGCAAAAGCGGGGTGCTGTCGGTGCTGAGTTGTCAGCCCGGGAGCTATGTTCAACAGGGCGATGTGCTTGCCGAACTCACCGAACCCGAAAACCTGGTTGTTCAGATCAGCGTTCCCTACGAATTCAATGATCTTATCCGAACGGGAAAAGAATGCAGTATCGTGCTGCCCGGAGGAAAACAATTGACGGGATATGTGTTTCGCATCATGCCGCTGGTCGATAAATTATCGCAAACGCAAAATGTTTATGTGAAACTGAAAAGCTTTACTGAATTGCCCGAAAACCTGAACGTGACGGTTCAGATATTGAAGAGCAGCAAAGAAAAAGCTATGACGGTGCCAAAAAATGCGGTGTTGTCGAACGAAACCCAGGATAAGTTCAGGGTGATGAAGATCGTGAACGATACACTGGCAGTTGAGATTCCCGTGGTGAAGGGTCTGGAGAATGACGGTGAAATTGAGATCATCTCGCCCCAACTTCTGCTGACCGACAAGATCATCACGCAGGGAGGCTATGGTTTGCCCGATAGTTCAGCAGTTAAACCCTTGAAATAAATGGAAAAGATCTTTAATAAATATAAAAGTCCGATAGCGGTTATTCTCTTGTTGATCTTGGTGGGTGGTGGGTTTTCCTATAAGTATATGAAAACGTCACTGTTTCCGAATATAACGTTTCCGAAAATAAAGATCATAGCCGAAAACGGGAGTCAACCCGTCGACAAGATGATGGTTACGGTTACCAAACCTATTGAAAATGCTATCAAGCAGGTTCCCAACCTGAAACTGATACGCAGTACTACCAGTATGGGAAGTTGTGAAATATCGGCATACATAGAATGGAACAGCGACATCGATCTGGCAAAACAACAAATTGTTGCACAAATTGAACAAATTAAAAACGATCTGCCACCTGAAGTGCAGGTTACGGTTGAAAAAATGAATCCTTCCATCTTGCCTGTGATGGGTTTTTCGTTGCAATCGGACACCAAAACTCAGGTTGAACTGAAAATGATAGCAGATTATACGGTGAAACCTTTTCTTTCTTCAATAGACGGAGTAGCTCAAATTGCTGTGATCGGCGGTAAGCAGAAAGAATATCGCATCGTGCTCGATCAGCAAAAAATGAGTTTGTTGAAGATTAGCCCCAAAGATATTGCCGATGCAGTTAAACAAACAGGATTCATCCAGTCGAACGGCTACACCATAGATTATAAGAGGCTTTATCTTACAGTGACAGATGCTACTTTAAAAGACAAAAACCAATTAGAGAACCTGGTCATTTATAATGATACAAATCACAGAATCATTTTAAAGGATATTGCGACATTGGAAATAGCTGCTCAAAACGAGTATGTGAAAATTAAGGTCAATGGCAAGGATGTTCCATTGATTGCTGTGTTGAAACAGCCCAACAGCAATTTGATCGATGTGGCTTCACTGGTCAGAGAAAAAGTGAAGGAACTGGATAAGATACTGCCTAAGGGAGTAACTCTTAAACCCTATTATGATCAGGCCGAATTTGTTAGTGATAGTATCAGAAGTATTATTGATGTGCTATGGATAGGGTTGTTGCTGGCTATAGTGGTGGTGATCATTTTTCTGCGGTCGTTTAAAGCGAGTTCTGTTGTTCTGATAACCATTCCTGCCACATTGGGTTTGACATTTCTGGCACTTCGTGTACTGGGCTTCGATTTTAATATTATGACCATAGGAGCAATTGCCGCTTCTATCGGACTGATCATCGACGATGCTATTATCGTGGTGGAGCAAATACACCGAACTCATGAAGAATTTCCTGAGCAGGGCTCGAAAGAACTGGTAGGAAAAGCTATCAAATTTTTATTTCCGGCCATGGTCAGTTCATCGTTGAGTACCATAGTGATATTTATTCCATTTATAATGATGTCGGGAGTGGCAGGTGCCTACTTTAAAATTCTTACCGAAACCATGATCATAACTCTGGTTTGTTCGTTTATCGTTGTTTGGCTTGGATTACCCGTAATTTATATATTGCTTTCGAAAAACCGGCCTGCCTCGCACCATATTAAGATACGCAGTGTGAAACAGCGCAACTGGATCATGTTCTTTCTTCACAGGCCGTATATCAGCTTTGGCTTTGTAGTTATATTGATCGTTTGCAGTGTTATTATCATTCCAAAACTACAGACAGGTTTTTTGCCTGAAATGGACGAAGGTTCTATAGTGCTCGACTACAACAGCCCTGCGGGAACTTCGCTTGAAGAAACCGACAGGATGCTGAATGCAGTTGATAAAATTTTAGATAAAACCCCTGAAGTGGAAACCTATTCTCGACGCACAGGAACACAAATGGGCTTTTTTATAACCGAACCCAACAGGGGAGACTATTTGATACAACTTCATAAGAAACGCAACAGAACTACAGATGAGGTTTCGGATGATATCAGGAAAAGTGTAGAAGCATCGGTACCTGCGCTAACTGTTGATTTCGGGCAGGTGATAACCGATATGCTCGGCGATCTGATGAGCAGTGTTCAACCAGTAGAAGTAAAAATTTTTGGCAGCAACCATGAAAAACTAAAAGATTATTCGAAGCAAGTGGCTGATAGCATTCAAACAGTTGCTGGTACTGCTGATGTTTTCAACGGTATTGTAATTGCAGGGCCTGTATTAAAAGTTATACCGAAAGAAGCGCAGTTGAAGCAATTCGGATTGAATGCTACCGATCTGCAGATGCAAATTCAAACAAATTTGGATGGTATTATAGTTGGCTCTATCCCAGAAAAAGAGCAACTTACCAACATTCGCATGATCTTTCCGGTGAATAACCAAACACCCATCGATAAACTGCATCAGACAAAAATATTTTTGCCTTCAGGAAATTTATCTTCCTTGTCGAACTTTGCCGATTTCACCATTCAGAGCGGTGTGGCGGAGATTCAACGCGAAAACCTGCAAACCATGGGAGTGATTACTGCACGGCTCAACGACCGCGATTTGGGTAGTGTGATGAAAGATATCAAGAAGAAGATCGGGAAAATTAACTTTCCGGATTCGTATAGGGTTGATTATGGTGGCGCTTACGCGGAACAACAACAATCTTTTTTTGAATTGCTTCTGATATTGATCTCCGCAGGTCTTTTGGTTTTTGTGGTGATACTGTTTATGTTCAAAGATATTAAGTTGGCACTGATCATCATTTTTATTAGTGGGTTAGGCATTTCGGGGAGTTTGCTGGCCTTGTTCCTTACCAACACTCCATTAAATGTTGGCAGCTACACCGGTTTGATCATGATCATCGGCATCATTGGTGAGAATTCGATCTTCACCATCCAACAGTTTTTGTCGGAGTTGAAACATTCTACCGTGAAAAAGGCATTGAGTTACGCAATTTCTGCCCGTTTGCGTCCGAAACTTATGACAGCCATCGGAGCTATTGTTGCACTAGCTCCTTTAGCCATCGGTATTGGCACAGGTGCTCAAATGCATCAACCACTTGCTATAGCAGTTATTGGAGGGTTGATAATAGCTTTGCCATTGCTATTGATAGTTTTGCCGGCATTTCTGGTGATAGTTTATAAAGTTAGACCAGATAATGTTGAATAGTACAACAAAAAAACTTGAAAAAAATCATTTCGAATAAAAAAAACTTGGATTTATCTTTTTTTTATTACCTTTGCAATTACACATAAAAGAACGGTGGTATTATGTTGGTAAATATCACCTTATATTAGAGGTGCTCTTAATTGAGCACCTCTTTTTTTATCGGGTAGCATAAATTTATCAGAATGATAAAAAAAAGATCCCGTTCAGTTATGAACGGGATCTGGTAAAATATTTTAGTTATTAGACTTTACTTATTTTGCGTGTTCGCCTTCACCTTTTCCTTTATTAGCTTTTTCTTCTGTTTCCATCTTTTTAATTTGGTCGGCTGTAAGGATCTTTTTTACACTTTCGCGATACTCTTTTCTGGCAGTTTTAACTTCTGTATTCGCAACATCTTTTTTGTCATCTTGTCCTTTGTATTTTGCATTGATCTCATCTACTTTTTTCGAGCGGATAAGTGCCAAATTGTAAACCTGTTTTTTTTGGTCTTCTGTCAAAGTAACTGTTTTGTCAAGTTTATCAACTGATGCCTGAGCTTTTTGTTCTGGTGTTTCGGTTTTGACTTTGTCTTGACTGCTTTTCTGTTTATCGGATGCTCTGACACTACTATTTTGTGCTTGACTTGCAAAAGCAATGGCTCCGATCATAATGAATATTAAAAATAATTTTTTCATTGTTTTGATTTTTAATTATGGTTTATGATACAAATGTAGTAAAAAACTTTTAATTTTTATAAAAGTAGTTATTTTATTTTTTTTAGGGAGTTACTCCGCAATGATAAATTTGCCGTTACCAACCAATTTGTCATCGGAAGTTAAGGTATAAAAATACATCCCGTTACGTAAGTTTTCTTTTTCAATTTTTATTGAATGCAAGTTATCTGTGGTGATTACATTAACTTTTCTGCCGTTCATATCATAAATTGCAAGTTCGCCTTTTGCAAGTTCCACAAACGGATCGACAATAAGATTGGCCGAAGATGAAAACGGATTAGGAACAATTTGAGTGTTGGTATTTATTTCATTATACTCATCTGTTGTTGTAATCCCACTTGATGCTAGCCAAATAGTAGCATTCACAATAAGTTTTTCGTGGTTTCCGGCAGCATCGGCTATCCATCCGGTGTATAACACGTCGTTCGGATCTCCGGTGCCGTCGTCGCAGGGAGAACTGTCACCGAAACCGACCACCCTGCCGGCTCCGTATTTAGCTCGGGCTACCATAACATTAGTTGTTCCTGTGTTTGATGAACCTGTTTTATAAACGATACCTTTCACGGTTGAATTATTGGCAGTGCTTAATGTCATGGTGGTTCCGCCACTCCACATTACTTCGGTTACATTTCCCATAGGGCCATGCAGTAATGTGTCGGTTGAAAGGCTTGCAATATTGGTTGATGTTTGCGAAATATCAACATGATCGAAATGAATTCCGAAGGGGTGAACACTGTTGGTATCCATCAGATCGTTCCAGATTATTGGAGGATCATTTCCATCGTTATTACGGTCAGCCCCCTGATGGTCGGCAACCATAAATAATCCGCCACCGTTTTGAACGAATGAAAGTATCGCCGTTTTTTCTGCAGTAGTAAATAAAATGTTGGGTTCTACAACTATAAAAACTTTATAATTCGAAAGATCCTGCGGGTTGCTGGCATTATTGTATGTTATTGCAGTTCCAACAGGAAGCGTTTCTACAGTATATCCTTTTTTTACCATATCGACACCCCATGAAGATATACCACCTAACCAGTAAGTTTCGGCAGTTGTGCTTGAAATTCCGCTTTGTGCAGGTATTGGTATGCGTTGCGGATTTGATTCATTACCATTTGTAGTGGCTGGGCCTGAAGACCAGCTGAGGTTATGCGTATCGGCATCAATTACCCAATCAGCATTTGCGGCTGATTCAGCTTTAGTGGCATCGAAAAGTATTTTTATTTGCGAAAAAGCAGGTGAATAGCTGGACATGATCAATAAAAGTGTAATGGATAAAATCTTGACTGTAGTAATTCTCATTAGTAATATTTTTATGAATGGGATTAGAAACGCAAAAATACCTAATAATAGTGTAACCGATTATGGTATTTGGCCTTATTAACTGATTTTTATCAATTAAACGATCAAAGATACCTGAATAACTGTGTGGTTATTATTGCAGGTTATGATCTAAGTCAAAAGCTTTTAATTACGTCTGAATCTGTTGCTTTTCAATCCGTAAACCGTACGGAAATGGTAGCCATAGATCGAGAACGAAACCGCATCGACAAACAGTGATGGTTTTTTGAAGAAAGTCCATATCATGAACTTCCAATAATCAGCGCGGCCACGGTTTATTACTCCAATGATAATGATCGATTTTACGAAAGCCATCAATGCAATGATATCAAACTTCATAGGATTGGAGTTTTGAGGTTTGTATGTGCGTAGAAGATTCCGTATGCGATTATAATAAGGCTTGGTTGTGTATATATCGCGGATGATTTTTTTGTAACCAGTCATAAGTTCCTGCTGGTCCATACGGGGAACAAAGTTCATCGAGTAGTCGGTATTATTGCCTGTAGTCTCAACCGTTAAACGGTTCTCCGATTCAAGACGGTCGTAGAGTTTTGTGTTCTTGGGTGCATTGAGCAAACCTACCATGGCCGAAACGATGCCACTTTGCTGAATGAAATCGATCTGGCGCTGGAAAACAGAGGGTGAATCGCTGTCGAAACCTACAATGAAACCACCAGATACCTGCAAGCCTGCTGCCTGAATTATTTTTATGCTTTCGATCAGATCGCGGTTCTTGTTCTGCACTTTGTTGCATTCGTGCAACGATTTCTCCTCAGGTGTTTCGATACCGATAAACACCGAATTGAATCCGGTTTCTGCCATCAATTGCAGCAATTCCTTATCATCAGCCAGATCGATGGAAGCTTCGGTATTGAATACGAACGGATGCTTATGTTTCTGCATCCAGATCTTCATGGCCGGTAGCAGTTCCTGTTTTATCACTTTTTTGTTACCTATAAAATTATCGTCAACAATAAACACATTGCCTCGCCAGTGCAGATCGAAAAGTTTATCGAGTTCATTCAATATCTGCATCGTTGACTTCATTCTCACCTTGTGCCCGAATAAGGATGTTATTTCGCAGAACTCGCATGAGAAAGGACATCCGCGCGATACCTGAATATTCATAAATGCATAATTCTTTTGCGATAGCAATTGAAAATCGGGGGCAGGAGTGGCTGTGATATCAGGAAACTCACTTGTTCTGTATATTTTCTGTGCACGACCTTCTGCCAGATCTTTCAGAAACAACGGCAACGTAACTTCAGCTTCATTCAGTATCTGATGGTCTATCATCGGATAGTTTGCAAAATCCTGTGTGAACATAGGTCCTCCGGCAACAATTTTTACACCAAGCCGGATACATTCATCAATTATTTTTTGCACTGAATCTCTTTGTATCACCATGGCGCTGATAAATACATAATCGGCCCATTGAATGTCTTTGGCATTAAGCGGGGCAACGTTCATATCGATCAGCTTTTTTTCCCAGGTTGAGGGAAGCATGGCCGAAACGGTTATTAACCCCAAAGGAGGTAACGCTGCCTTTTTCGAAATAAAACGTAATGCATGTTTAAAACTCCAGAATGAATCGGGATAATTGGGATGAACTAAAAGAATTTTCATGTGTGGAAATAGGATTGTTATCAAATATTATTTGCTGAGATCAGTTTTCGATTATCATCTTTAGATTCATAAAACAAAATTGACAATGAGCATGATGTTGAGGTTTGTTTACAGAAAAATAAGTATCTTTCTCGTCAATACATAATTGGATACAAAGGTCGGAAGAAGTATTAGCAGTAATGTTACACAATTCTGTGCAAATGATACATAAATCACACATTTTTGAGATTACTAAATCTGAGTAATTTCAGATTTGTTTGTAAAATAGAATCATGGGTATATTTGACATTCCATGATTTCAATCTGCAGATTATTTATTATTGGTTGTTCTCAATTCTGATCTTCCATGTTCTGAATTTGCTGCTCTTTTTTCATCAGGCAGTAAAAGTAATACACAAAAAGCGGAATTGACAGGTATACCAATAGTTCGAGCATATCGTAATACCTTAGTGCACCTACCGAAAAAGGCCAGAATTTTTTTACATCTCTGTCGGAGGTACCAAACGCATTTGATACAGCCATCACCATGAGAGCAATGTTGATGATTCCAAAGATGATATAGGGTATCCAAAACTTTCTCGATTGTCCGGCACGATATACAAAGTAAATTAATAATGGAATGCCAAGATAGACCAATAATTCATATAGATCGTAATATCGGGGTGAGCCAACAGTGAACGGCCAGAACTCGGTCATTGTTGTGTCGGAAGCGCCGAATGCGTTGGTGGTTGCTAATATAAAAAGCGTGATATTGATAACGGCCTAAATCAGATAGAAAGTGATAAAGCCTTTGTGAATGGTTTTCATTTTGCTGATTTTCTGAATACAAATGTAGTAATAATAACTGCTAAAATCAACAATTATTGTTAGATGAGGTATGAAAGTGAAATTGAAATAGAAACAAATAATTTAAAATGACCTCACAGCCCGCACATAAAATGTATCGGCTTTAGCTCCGGTGCCGGAACCTCCTGCATTGCCAAATTCTACGATGGTGGCCAGAAATGCACCCTGTTCGGTCGAGCTCCAGTAGCTTCTGTTGGCAAAACCACCTATGTAAGCCTTGTTAATATATACTTTGCTCAATTCGTCCTGACTGGGCAGATACCAATCGCTATAGCCTCCAAGTGTCAGATCGCCGCAAACTTCTGCTGCGGTGCCCAATTGCGGGCAGTTAGCCAATATGTCTATGGTATTTTGATTACCTGTGCCGATAACTTCACCACTGGTTCCCAGTATGTCTGTTCCGCTGCAACCCCAGGTGGCAACGGTGCTTTGGTCGCTTGGGGCAGCTATCAGTCCGTGCTGTGCTTTGGCGTCGAAGCCCGGGTCGCCCGACTGAAGTATATAGGCAATAATGCCTCCCTGATAGCTTTGCCCTATGGTGAGATAGGTGCAGGTCCAATCGTCGTTGGTAGCTTTGGGGTTATAGTTCTGAGCCGAAACATCGGTGCATCCGTTAACCTTCTTTTTGCAGGCATTGAAAGTAATGATGCAACCAGCCAGAAGCAAAAAAATGACGAAAACCCTTTTCATAAACCCGAAATCAATTTTAATATGCTAAGGACAATACAAATATAGACAAATTTTGGCGATTGGCGATTCGTGATTGGCGATTTGTTAGCAAACGGAATGTAGAATTATGAATACAGAAGTCAAAATAGAGTTTGATACGATCCCGATATTATGAATGGAAAAGTGGCATAAAGGATAGCCTTAATGAAATAACTTTAGTGCAATTAATGTTTTAATTTCATTGGCTGTGAGCTCGTTCTTAACAATTATGCTCACGCTTTTGCCTTCTGTACCGGCCTGAGCAATGCGCAGATCTTTTTTGATCTTATGGGCAACGCGGCTAAACACAACCATTTGGGCAGCTTTTTGCCCGAACACGAGTTCAACTATAAAAAAATTGCTTCGCGGCAACATATAAGCAATGTTGCGTTTGCGGTCGTTCATGCGGAAACTCCAGCAGGTTTGTTCGCCTTCGTAGATCCATTCATCAGTAATAACATGACATTGCGAATGCGTATAAATTCGGATTGATTCCCACAAACAATAAGTTGCGCCCAGCGTTTTCTGAAGTTCTTCAATAGTGGGCGGCTGGGTTTTATTCCGAAAGATAACGTTTTCCATTCGATTGAATATGGGATGCTTCTTCTTTAATACACTTTATCTAAGTTGTACCCTGACTGAATAGGTATCATGTAAATGCAAAAATATAAAAAATGTAAAGTGCGGGAACTTAAATTAATGTTAAATCTGTAAGTAATTATTTAATGGAGAAAAAGAATGTTATTTAATGGATTAGAAGAGAGACCAATAGGCGTTGAGTTACTGATCAAAAACATACTGAATAATGTTGGCCCCCATCTGCAAAGTTTTCAGTCGGGTAGCTTCCGAATCTTTATGCACATCGGGGCTTTCCCAACCGTCGCCAAGGTCGCATTCATAATCATAGAAACACACAAGCCTTCCTTCGTAAATAAGTCCGAAACCCTGTGGCGCTTTGCTGTCGTGTTCGTGTATCTTCGGCAGGCCGTTCGGAAAATCATATTTTTGATGATAGATCTTATGCGTGAATGGCAATTCAACAAAATCGAGTTCGGGAAACACCTTTTTCATTTCCCTGCGGGCATATTTGTCGAGGCCGTAGCTGTCGCAGATATGTAAAAACCCTCCGCTTATCAGATAATTGCGAAGATTCACTACATCGGTGTTTGAAAACACTATATTTCCGTGGCCCGTTAGATGAACAAAAGGATAGTTGAATATTTCGGGACAACCCACATCCACGGTGGCGATATCTTCGTTGATGCTCGTACCGAGATTTTCGTTGCAGAACTTTGCCAGATTGGGCAACGAAGTGGGATTGCAATACCAGTCGCCGCCACCTTTATATTTCATAAGCGCGATCTGAAACGTGGGCACGGCAGGGCGAAATGCAGTTGAGATAACGAATATTACAAGCAGTATTAGTTTTTTCATCTTAAAAATCGTGGTGCTAATGTAGCAATAAATCGGCTAACAGCTTGCATTATTTGATTACTTTATGTTGGAAAGTATACTTACAAGTGAAATTACTTTCAATCTTAGTAACGCCGGTATGCCTGCAAATATTGTTAATGTCTTTCTATTTCAGATGGCTTTGAGGTTATTCTTTGCAATTTTCGTCAGATAAATAAATCAGTTTTTTCAGTTTTACCGTGTTTATTTTTTATTTTTGCAAGCCAAAACTGTAAAACATTTAACATGAAAAAAGATACTCAAATATTCGACCTTATCCAACTGGAATACGAACGTCAGCTACACGGAATTGAACTTATTGCATCCGAAAATTTTGTCAGCCAGCAAGTGCTAGACTCTATGGGCTCGGTGCTCACCAACAAATATGCCGAAGGCTATCCCGGCAAACGCTATTATGGCGGCTGCCAAATAGTTGATCAAACTGAACAAATTGCAATCGACCGTGCCAAACAACTTTTCGGCGCCGAATATGCAAACGTTCAGCCACACTCGGGAGCACAGGCCAACATGGCTGTTTTGATGACCTGCCTGAAACCCGGCGACACTTTTATGGGACTGAACCTTTCGCATGGAGGTCACCTTTCGCACGGCTCACCTGTGAATTCATCGGGTATATTATATAAAGTTGTGGCTTACGGTGTGGAAGAAGAAACCGGCATGGTGAACTACGATAAAATGGAAGAAGTAGCACTGAGTGAACGTCCGAAATTGATCATTGCCGGTGCTTCAGCCTATTCGCGTGATTGGGATTTTAAACGCATGCGCGAAATTGCTGACAAGATAGGCGCCATACTGATGGCCGATATTGCACATCCTGCCGGACTCATTGCCAAAGGTTTGCTTAACAATCCTGTTCCATATTGCCATATCATCACCACCACCACACACAAAACACTCCGTGGTCCAAGAGGCGGCATGATACTAATGGGAAAAGATTTCGAAAACCCATGGGGATTGCAAACTCCAAAGGGAGAGATAAGGATGATGTCGGCTCTGCTTGATTCAGCTGTATTTCCCGGCGTACAAGGTGGCCCGCTCGAACATGTGATCGCTTCAAAGGCTGTTGCATTCGGTGAAGCACTATGTGATTCGTATGCCGAATATATGGCTCAGGTAAAAAAGAATGCTACTGTGATGGCCAAATGCTTTACCGACAAAGGATACAAAGTTATTTCGGGCGGCACTGACAACCATTTGATGTTGATTGATCTCCGTACCAAATTCCCCGAAATTACAGGTAAAGTAGTTGAGAATACTTTGGTTCGGGCTCATATCACTGTGAACAAAAATATGGTTCCATTCGATAGCCGTTCGCCATTCACAACCTCAGGTTTGAGGGTTGGAACACCTGCCATCACAACCCGTGGTATGAAAGAAAACCACATGCCCCTTATCGTCGATCTTCTTGATGAAGTGATATCAAATATCGAAAATGAATCAACCATTGCTTCTGTGAGTGATAGAGTGCAGAAAATGATGCGCGATTTCCCTTTGTTTGCTTATTAATAATATAACGCTAGACAAAAACACCTGTTGAAAATATCAGCAGGTGTTTTTTTTTATTAATGAAAAAAAAACAGGCAATTTCATGTTGATTGCTACGTTTATTTGAATTACTTTTGAAAGATGAAAACCATTTATCTAATACGTCACGCTAAAGCTATTCCTGAGCATTCTGATATGCCTGACGAAAAACGTACTCTGGTGGAAGAAGGCATTGAACAGACCGAAAAGATATGCGATTATTTAAGTAAAAATCGTTGTAAATGTCAGCACATCTATACAAGCAATGCTGTAAGATCATTGGAAACTGCACGTATTTTGGCAAAAGGATTTAAGTCCAGCACTAAAGAGATAATAATCGAACCCCGTCTATATTCAGGTACCACCGATGCATATCTGGATGTTTTATACCGTCAGCCAAAAGAGGTTACTCATCTGGCAATTGTTGGACACAATCCTAATGTTACTGACTTTGCAAATTGTTTTCTGTCAGAAATGATACATAATTTACCCACTTCAGCTGTGCTTTGCATTGAAATTGATACCGATAATTGGACGGATATTGATCTGGCTACACATCGCAAACGTTTTCTGATAACCCCTAAAACACTATGATATGCTATTTGCATCCATAGATATTGGTACCAATGCTATGAGACTTTTATTCTCCGATGTTCATATCCGCGATGGAATTGCAATTGCTGAAAAAGCTTCACTAATCAGGATTCCTATCCGATTGGGGGATGATGTCTTTAAACTAAACCGTATATCGGATACTAAGACTGAAGAATTGTTGCAAACAATGCTGGCTTTCAAACTGCTGATTGATGTGTTCAAACCTGTCACTTCTCAGGCATGTGCCACTGCAGCCATGCGCGAAGCTGATAATCGTGACGCGGTAGTTGAAAAGATCAGAAACAAGACCGGCATTGAAGTTAAGATAATAAGCGGGCTTGAAGAAGCTGAAATTATTTCACTGGCAGAAACTCTTGATGTAAAAAAATATCATAGATACAAAATGTATGTGGATGTGGGTGGTGGTAGCACCGAAATATCTCTGCTTGAAGATCATAAAATTATTGAATCGCGCTCGTTTAAAATAGGCACCATTCGTTATTTGAACGATAAAGTTGATGAAAGTGAGTGGAAAAGCATGAAACAATGGCTTAAAGGCTTTAAATCTGATTTCGATAAGCTATACCTGATAGGGTCGGGGGGCAATATCAATAAGCTTGCAAAGCTATACGGCAAAAAAGTTGTTAATACAATATGTTTTAAAGAAATAGAGGATGCTTTTCATCATTTAAATCAATATTCTGTTGAGGAGCGTATCGATAAACTCGGTCTTCGCCGCGATAGAGCCGATGTGATTGTTCCGGCAGCGAAGATATTTATCAAGATCATGAAATTGGTAAAGGCCGATTTTGTGTATGTACCGAAGATCGGCTTGGCCGATGGTCTGATCTACAAAATGTATTATGAGTATGTGAAAACTCATACCATTTAAACCATTACAGGGTGCACCGTGCAGGACCTTTTCACAAATTATTAATTGTTTCAATCGGTTTATAGAACTCAGATACTTTAGGTGTAATTTTTCGAACAGGTTTGTTCAGTTCTGAAAATTTATGTAGGTTTGTACCAAAATAAAAGATAAAAAGAAAACTATGCAAAAACTAATGTTGTTGGGCGACGAAGCCATTGCGCAGGGGGCCATTGATGCAGGTATAACAGGCATTTATGCCTATCCGGGTACTCCGTCCACCGAAATTACTGAATATGTAGAACATTCCCGCGAAGCAAAAGAAAAGAATATAAAAGCTTATTGGGCTGCCAACGAAAAAACTGCTGTCGAAGGAGCTATCGGAATGGCTTACGCCGGACGAAGAACCATGGCTTGCATGAAACATGTTGGGCTGAATGTGGCTGCCGATGCATTTATCAATTCCGCTATAACAGGTACTAACGGCGGAATGATAGTTGTGGCTGCCGACGACCCTTCGATGCACTCTTCGCAAAACGAGCAGGATTCAAGATTCTATGGAAAATTTTCACTACTGCCTATATTGGAACCAACCAACCAACAAGAAGCCTACGATATGGTTCATTATGGATTTGAATTATCCGAGAAATATCATCTTCCTGTGCTGATGCGTATCACCACTCGTTTGGCACATTCACGTTCGGGTGTCGTTCGTAAAGAATCCAGAGACCAAAACACTATGCAACTGCCCAAGGACCTTCGTCAATATATTTTATTGCCTGCAATAGCACGTACCCGTTACAAAGGATTACTTAATGTACAAAAAGATCTGATAACAGAAGGGGAGAATTCTCCGTACAATAAATACATCGATGGTGCAGATAAAAAACTTGGTATAATAACATTTGGAATTGCTTTCAACTATCTTATGGAAAATTTTCCTGATAGAGTAGTTCCTTATCCGGTGTTGAAAATATCGCAATATCCTGCTCCGCGCAAAATGATTGAAAAAATATGCAAAGAATGTGATGAGGTTATTGTTTTTGAAGAAGGTGCTCCGATGATAGAAGAACTTCTTAGAGGTTATCTTAATAATAGTTTGAAAATTAAAGGACGTTTGGATGATACATTACCTCGTGACGGAGAATTAAATCCAAATATAGTAGGAGCGGCTCTCGGACTCGAAATTTCAAAATCAGCAGCAATTCCTTCAATTGTCGTTGGTCGGCCACCTTCACTTTGCGAGGGTTGTTCGCATATCGACACCTATTTGGCTTTGAACGAAGCCATTGCTCCTTACGGAAAAGGTCGTGTTTTTGCCGATATTGGTTGTTATACTTTAGGTGCACTGCCTCCTTTTGAAGCAATTAATTCGTGTGTGGATATGGGCGCTTCAATCACCATGGCAAAGGGTGCTTCCAATGCAGGTCTGCTACCTTCGGTAGCTGTGATAGGCGATTCTACTTTTACCCACTCAGGCATGACAGGCTTGTTGGATTGTGTGAATGATAAAACTCCAGTAACGGTTGTTATTCTTGATAACAGTATCACGGCAATGACAGGCGGACAAAAATCAGCAGCCACCGGAAAAGTAGCTGATATTTGTAAAGGACTTGGTGTTGAACCTGAGCATTTGCATATTATCAAACCTTTGCGCAAGAATCATGAAGAAAACGTGCAGATATTTAAAAATGAATTGGAATATCAGGGCGTTTCGGTTATTATTCCAACTCGCGAATGCATTGTTTCATTGAATAAACGTATGCGCGAAAAATTCAAAGAAAAAAAGGCAGCTGTTTAATCAAATCAATTATCAACTGAAAAAGAATTTACAATGAAAAAAGATATAATTTTAGGCGGAGTTGGCGGTCAGGGAATACTTTCTATTGCTGCTGTTATTGGTTATGCCGCTATCGATATGGGCTTGTTCATCAAACAGGCCGAAGTGCACGGAATGAGTCAGCGTGGCGGAGATGTTCAATCCAATCTGCGTATTTCCGATAGGGAAATTTTTTCCGATCTTATCCCTCAGGGAAAAGCCGACCTGATTATCTCGGTCGAACCAATGGAATCCCTGCGCTACATTCCAATGCTTTCACCCGATGGCTGGCTAATAACCAACAGTGAACCTTTCATCAATATTCCGAATTATCCCGAATTGGAAAAGATTCATAATGAGATTCGTTCCTTTCCAAGACATGTATTGATCGAAGCCGATAAAATGGCCAAAGAAATCAATGCAGCAAAATCAGCCAATATGATCATACTCGGAGCTTCATCTCCGTTTTTAGGTATCGAATTCGAAAAGCTTGAAAATGCAATCAAAGCTATCTTTGGTAAAAAAGGTGACGACGTAATCCAAACCAACCTCAACGCTCTGAATTTGGGACGCGAGTTCGCCCTGAAGCATATCAAATGATCCGATCGACAATTGAATAATATCAATTAAAAAAAGCCGGTTACAAGCCGGCTTTTTTATTTGGATAGATCAAACTATTTCAATTGAAATTTGATCGGCAGATACATTTGTGTTGAAACGTTTTTTCCGTTTTGTTTCCCGGGAGTCCATAATTTGTTCATCATTTTAACAACTCTCACAGCCTCTTCATCACATCCACCGCCTATTCCTCTCATAACTTTCACATCAGTGATGCTTCCATCGGCTTTTACTATAAATTCGATATATACCATCCCTGCTATTCCTGAACTTTTCGCAAGAACCGGATATACCAGATTGGTCTTGATAAAGTTTTCCATGGCTGCCTGTCCACCTATAAATGCAGGCATTTCTTCCACTGTTGTATAAGCTTGTTCTTCAACATCAATTGATTTTAATTCTTGTCTGTCTATTTTTTCTTCAACAACAACTTCACTTTCATCAGCATTCGAAAACGAGGTAATATTTGTGGTTTGTCCGAATGCGATGCCATTATTCCCTACCGCATAATCACTCACTTTATCGGGCAACGGCAAAGGCTGCTTCACCGTGATTTGTTTGCCGCTTTTGTTTCTAACTACCGAGTCAACAGCAATAAACGAGGTGTAATTGGTCAGGAGGTTATATTTTAGTCCCAGTCCGGTGATCTGTTTAACGAGTTCGGGATCGCCGGCGGCATTGTTGAAATCGTCCAGCATACGTATTTTTTGACGTGCCCACAGATATTTAATTGCCTGATTCGACTGTTGTGGTATCGTTTTGCTCACATCAAATGTATACACAAAATCTTCTTTTCCGCTCCTGCCCGTGATCTTGATCGTGCCCTGTGGATTTCCTTTCCATTTTCCGAATAGTATCACCGGACGTTCGGCCAAAACATCGGGAACGGTACTTGGTTCTATGTCATAAACATCGAAACCCTCATAGTTAACTTTAATATCTGTGAGTACCGGACTCTGGATATACGACCTGAACTTTTCGGCTTGTGCATCGGCATCTCCGGCATCAGTTACAACAAATGATTCGCCCATTCCTGCATTGGCAATTCCTTCTATCAGAAAACGATTTACGGAAGATCCAATACCGAAGGCAAAGAAATTCCCTTTGTTAAGATTGTTTCTGATCAGTTCGAACGATTCTTTTTCAACATCCACATAGCCATCGGTAGCTATCACGAAAGTACGCGAAAACCCTTCCTGCTTTTCAACCGATAATGCCTTTTTCAGTGCGCTTATCAGTTCTGTTCCTCCCGACCCTTGTTGCTCGTCAATCATTTTCATGGCTTTCTGAAGGTTTTCTTCTGTAGCCGGTACCGATTTCGGCATAAACATATTGGCACAGCCTGCAAACAGCAACACATTGAATTTGTCAGTGGGGCGAATATTCTTGATCAGGTTTTTCAAAAGTTTCTTAGAAGTCTCTATCGGATAGCCTTCCATGGAGCCCGAAACGTCCATAATAAAAACATATTCGCGCGGAGGTATCTGTTCGATGGTTGGCTTGGGAGGCGGTTGAACCATGGCCAGGAAGAAGTTCTCGTCAGCATTGTTGCCTTTGTAGAGCAGCAAACCCGATTCAATTTTATTGTCGGCAAGTCTGTATTGAACTATCACATCGCGGTTGCCTTCAAATTGTTCGGTGTTCTTGAGTCTCATATTGGCCAATGCAGGGTTTTCGTAGTTTATCATCATTTCATGCGAAGGGCAGCGCACATCTTTTATTGGCATGCCGGCAGCTATATTAATAGCTATATCGAAGGTGTATGCCGGTTTTTCGCCCGAATGTGTGTAGGGGTTTGCAACCCATTTGTTGTCGTCCGAAGCACTTGCTTCGGGTTCGTTCGAATAGCGCGGTCCCACCACAGTGGGATACACAAATTCATAAACGCCTTCTTCCGGGATCAGCAGTTCTGTGTAGCACATTTCTATGTCGATGGTATCGCCCGGCATAATGTTGGCCACATTCATCTGAAACACGTTCGGGAGCTTTTCTTCAAGCAGCGATGCGTTCTTGCCTTCGCTTTTGGCCCTTTCATAATTCTCGCGTGCCTTTTGTTTTTCCTGTATCACGGCAGTGATCAAACGGTCGCCCACTTTCATTTTCATGCTGTAAACAGCAGCCCGCGTCGAAGCCGGAAAAATATAAATGGCTTCTATCACATTCTTACCGCTGTTCACATAGGTTTGTTTCACCGTAACATCGGCAATAACTCCTGCAATATTCACATTGGCCGAAGTGGCTTTCAGCGGCAGTTGCTCTGTGCTGCCTTTTTCGCTCTTCACGAAAAAATAGGGCGATAGGGTTTTGTCGTCCTTGTCACCGCCTTTTTTGTCTATCAGCGATGTGCGGTTCACAGGTTTCCCGATGGCTTTGGGGGTCAGGTTCTTTTGCGAGATAATGCTCAGCGGTATGCTGAACATCAGTACAAGCAACATGCTTGTTGCGATACTTAGGGTGAGGAATTTCGGTGTTTTCATAGCTTTTTTATTTGTGTTGTGTTATTAAAGAGTTTTTTTTCAAAAATTTCCATAAAGATAATGCACAGAAAAAGCTATTATATAGACAAATCAGTTAACGGTAGCCTAAAAAAAGTTAACGGTAGGTTTTAGCAAGTTAACGGTAAAGTTCCTGCTAAACTAAATCCAAACTTACTTCCAACTTCTGACTTCTTAATTCTGACTTCTTACTTAATAAAGGTCCCGTTTTCGTACTCCTCAAAAGCCGTTTCAATTTCGGCATAATTGTTCATTACAATGGGTCCATGCCAGGAAATGGGTTCGCCGATGGGTTTGCCCGAGAGGAAGAGGAAACGGAGGTTGCTGTCGGTGGTGTGAACGGCCAGATGGTTGCCATCGCCAAAAAGCATTAGGGTGTTGTTGTCGGCAAAGGCATTGGTGAGAGCGGAAGTTTGTTGGTTGCGTGCGCAAAAATAGCCCGAACCGCCAATAACATAACAAAAAACCGTGTAGCCGGGGTTCACGGGTAAAATAAAATCGGTTTGGGGTGGGATGCTGACATCGAAAAAGGAAGGATTGGTGATAATATCGGTCACAGGGCCCCGGGTGCCATCGAAAGTTCCGCAAATAACGCGAATTTTACAGTTTTCTTTGGTGCTTATTTCGGGTATTGCACTGGAAGCGATATCCTGATAGCGTGGTTTCATCATTTTGGCAGCAGCAGGCAGGTTGGCCCAGAGCTGAAAGCCCGAGAGTATGCCGTCGGGGTTGACGAGAGGCATTTCGTGGTGAATGATGCCGCTGCCGGCTGTCATCCATTGCACGTCGCCCGAACGGATGACGCCTTTGTTACCGAGGCTGTCGGCATGTTCAACAGCACCGTGGATGAGATAGGTGATGGTTTCGATGCCGCGGTGGGGATGCCACGGAAAGCCTTTGCGATAGTGTTCGGGATTGTCGGAACGGAAATCGTCGAGCATCAAAAAAGGATCGAAACGGGGCAGGTCGCTGTGGCCGAAGGCCCTGTTGAGACGAACTCCGGCACCTTCCATGGTAGGACTGCTTTTGCGGGAAAGAATTATTTTTCGGGATTCCATAGTGGCTGTATATTATTTAATATAAGTTTCCAATATCTTGCAGGCGGGCTTCGGCACAAGTTCAATTTCGGTGGTGTCGGCGGGCAAAAGTATGGCTTCGCCTGCGTTTACAATGTCGCTGGTGGTGTCGGTGTTCAGTTCGAAGCTGCCTTCGGTGCAAACAAAAGCCACAAAGGAATCAATTTCGCAATAGTCGAGCGTAAGTTTTTTGTTGAGTTCGAAAAGGTTCACCGTGAAGTATTCCGAATCGTGAACCAAAGCCGGAAGACCTTTGCCCGCGGGATGCGGATGCGATTTGTGGGAAGGTTCGCCGAAGTTGATGGCATCGAGCGCCAGATCGGTGTGCAGTTGGCGGGGCAAACCTGCTACATCCAACCGATTCCAGTCGTAGATGCGATAGGTAATATCCGACGATTGCTGTATTTCGGCCAGCAATATGCCGGGGCCCACCGCGTGAACCAAACCTGCAGGTACATAAAATGCGTCGCCGGCCTTCACACTGTCGTAGTGCAATATCTCGGCAAGGGTGTTCTTCTTCAGATGTTTCAAATAGGCGTCGCTGTCGGTTTTGGGCTCAAAGCCGCTTATCAGTATAGCCTCGGAATCGGCATCGAGCACATACCACAACTCGGTTTTGCCCAAACTGTCGTGGCGTTCCATGGCCAGGGCATCGTTGGGATGCACCTGCACCGAAAGAAAGTCTTCGGCATTTATCAGTTTGAACAGCAGGGGAAACTCGTTGCCAAACTTTTCGTACACTTTTTCGCCCACCAGGTCGGTCATATAGGTTTCCAACAGCTCGGGCAGGGTGTTGCCCTGCAAAAAACCGTTCGTCACCACGCTGGCTTGCTCTTCGAGGCCCGAAATGAGCCACAGCTCGCCGCAGTTGTTCAGCGGGGCATAGTGTTGCTTTAGCAGGCTTGCCATTTTGTTGCCGCCCCATATCTTTTGTTTAAAGATAGGTTTCAGCTTCAAGGGATATAATGTGCTCATAGTGTTGTTTTATGGAACAAAGGTACTAAATTTTTGTGAGTACTTAAAGCCTGCCTATGCGGCAGGTAAATACTTAAAGTGACTAAAGTGCCTAAAGTACTTGAAGTGCCTAAAGTGCCTAAAGTACTTAAAGAGCCTAAAGTACATGAAGTGCCTAAAGTGCCTAAAGTACTTAAAGAGCCTAAAGTACTTGAAGTGCCTAAAGTGCCTAAAGTACTTAAAGTGCCTAAAGTACTTAAAGTGCCTAAAGTACTTGAAGTGCCTAAAGTACTTAAAGTGCCTAAAGTACTTAAAATGCCTAAAGTTGTTTGGGGTGGTAAGTTTTGGGTTGATGCAATGCAGGGCATTGTTTCAGGGTTTGAACACCACCTCGCGTATAAAATAGTATTCGGTTTTCTGTCGGTTGACTATGTTGACGTTCCAGTGGCCCTCGGTTTTCATCAGGGCTTTGCGGTAAATATCGCTGAGGCGCTGGTCGGGGCTCACCAATATATCGACTGCTTTTATGCGGGCGTTGGTGTCGATGGTGATTTTGGCCAGTACCTTGCCTGCAACTCCCTGTTGCCTGAGGCTGTCGGGATAGATGAGGCTGGCGCCCACGATGGTTTTGAACTGTGAGGATGAGCCAATGAAGAGGTTATCCATATTGTAGGTTTGCAAATTGGTGGTTTGCGCAAAAAGGGGCAGGGAGGAGGAGAGGAGCAAAAAGATAAAGATGCGACGTGTCATCATAAATGTTTTAGCAAAAATAATCATAAAATGCCAAACAATAGTCTGTTTACCCAATTAACTTTTTGTTCGCCGAGGCCGCCATTTGGTGGCAACTACGGCTATTCCGATAGTGCCCGGTTGCTTTTCGTTAAAAACTAAACCGTATCTGAGCTTTTACTTCGGTTTGGGTGTTGCCGTTAATCTGGGTTAAACCCGAACTGATGATGCTTTTGTTGCTGTAGAATGTTTGGGCAAAACGCAGCCAGATGTCGATGTGGCGGCCCAGTTTGTATTGCAGCATTAGATAGTAGCGGATGCCCTTGTCGTAAAGCACGGGGAAGGAGTAGGCGCCGAGTACATCGTTTTCGTAGACATAGATGCGCGAATTGTAGGAGTGGGTGTCGAAAACAGAGAAGCGGAAGGAAGCGGCAAAGGGATTTTTGAGGGAGCGATAGCGTATGTCCTGCGAGAGGAAGCAGCCGGTTTCGGGCTGAGCGGGAAGTTTGCGGTAGTGCACCACCTCGATGCGGTTGATGAGGGTGATGGCATCGGAAGCGGGCCAGGAGATGTTGAAACGATAGTTTTGGCGGTTGACGGGAATGAGATAATTGAGCGGGGCTTCGGCATCGGAGGAGTTTTGTTGAGCGTTTTCGAATTTGTAGCGCAGGTTGATTTGAATTTTTTTGGTAGGTTTATATTCCATACTGAGGTTGAGATCATATCCGGACGAGGGCGCATTAACCTGATATTTGAGCCAGGGATAGTGATAGTAATCGGCAAAAGCGCTGAGCTGTATCTTGTAATGCGGTTTAAAAACAATGCCTGTATAGAGTCCTGTTTCGTTAAACGAATTGTTCGATTGGCCGAAAGCAGTAGTATACATCGATTGGTAGTTGCGTTCATAGTTGCGATACAAAACAACCATCGACAGATACGAATTTATGCTTGCCATTAGCCCGTTGAGAGTGGCAAATCCACCGTTTTGGCTGCGTGAGGTTTCCCCGAACAGGCTGAAGTTGCGGAAAATGTAGCTATAATCGATACCGATGTTGAAATTGCGCGAGCCTGAAAATTCGAATTGGTTATAGGCTTGCCAGGTTTTGATGAGAGGCTCGCCCAAATTTGTTTGGTAAGCAGTTAACCCAATATTGAGAGCACGCGTTTTGTAAGCCAGATGTCCACCGAAAATCTGTTCAGTCACCTGATGTTTTTTTGCAATGCTTAGCAGGGTGTTGTGTTGTCCGTCTTCGGGAAGTGAGCTGATATATGTTTCAGCATTGCCGAGGGTATCATTAATGAGATTGCCATCGAGTTTTTTATGGGAATAGAATCCGCTGAATTCAAAATGTTTGTAGGCAAGGGTAAATGCAATTCCCCGCATATACCCGTTTTCATAAACTGAACTATATGGACTGACACCGGAAGCTATTTTTTTTATGCATACAGCATCAACGCCTTTTCCAAATCCTGCACTTGTCCAGAGAGTGAGCCCCTGACCAAATTGCAGAGAATAGTCACCAACAACCAAATTTTTTAGAATTCCGATATTGTTCACACTGATGTATGCTGAATAAAAATCGAAACCATAAGGGTTAGTGCCTTTAAAAAATTCTTCACCGGCATCTTTTTCGCAAGTCAGCCCGATTTTTACATTGTTGTAATAATTGAACCTATACTTCAAATACATTTTATCCGGGCTTCCGAGATAATAAGAACCCGGATTCTGTTGCCTGACTGAGTCAGACACTTTCTGATATCCTTTTTGTTTTTCGAGTATCCGCTGATAGCGATACGTTAAATTGCTGGTGCCATATTTGAATACATCTTTGAACTTAAAAAGTCGGGCGTTATCATTATTGGTAATCAGAATATAGGGTAATATGCGTGTAATTATATCCTGATCAAATCCGTCGATGGTTTGAAGTTCATATACATTGAGTAGTTTGCCGTCTTTATTGATATGGTCGAGCAGGTTCTTGATCTGAATATCATTCAATATCCCGAGTGCGGCAATATCATCGTAACTTGCAGTGTTGAGATTTACAGGATGCTTTTGGTAATATTCCAGATTTGAAACAATTTCCGAGATATCAATTTCCGATTCGGTTTGCTCACTGTAGTTCTCTATCTTTTGTTTCTGGATGTCTTCTTCTGCCTGAGTGGGTGGGTTTTGTTGAGCCTGAACGATAACAGAACTCAAAATACATAAACACAGAAGCAGAACAGATGTGATGTGCAATATGTCTGTTCTATTACTCATACAGAAATCAATGAATATCGTAAACCAGCGATGCCTGAGGTGAAAACCCCAGCACGGGATGCCTTGAAGCGGAAATATCGAGTTTAAATCTGTAGAACTCGAAACCTGCACCAAAACTATAAACAGTAGGATTTGTTGCAATGCCAATACGAAGATAAATGGGTTTCGTTATACGATACTCTAGCCCTGTTTTAAATATCGGATTGAAATTATTATCCTTTTCAACTTCGGTTGCCAACACGGCTTTATCTGCAAAAGAATAGGACAGTCCTATCTTGAAGATCAATGGAACCCGTTCTTTGGCATAATCGGCAATTTTAATCTCGATGGGGTTAAAGATATGGACAGCTAGTACAAGATTTTTATAAATTTTAGCTCTCAGTCCTGCTTCGAAGGTAACAACTCCTTTATTTCCATAGTTCTCACCGATATGGGTATAGATATAATCGAGCTGAACGCCTACTGAAATTCTCTGCCCGAACTTCATAGCGTATGCCAACCCAACTTTTGATTCGTTGTAGAGTTTGTATCCGAAGTTGGAGTAATTGAGTCCGAAAACACCGGCTTTCTTCACGGGAACAATCACCGAGATACATTCCAGCCCCAGATCTTTAATAAGAAAGCGGTTTTCGTAATAAACTCCTGCTGCAATTTTGTTGTAGTAGGCCATACAGGCCTGATTGTTGTGTACCGACCAAAAATCAGTAAGGGTTACTGAGGCATTGCCCATGGCGGTTGAACGTGCCCCGATTGGCACATTGTCTTTTTGAGCAGCAAGTATAAAAACACTCAAAAAGAAATAAATCCCCAGGAGTATTTTATGAGGCATCAGACCTTGTATTCGTAGGTGATGCTTGAAAGTTCTTCGTTGGCCTGAGTTATTTTGTTTTTGAGGGCCAGTTTGTAGTTGAGGAGTTTTTGCATGAGAGCCTCGTCGGAAAGGGCGAGAATTTGAAGTGCGAGGATGGCGGCATTGAGAGCCCCGTTGAGCGCGACAGTGGCGACGGGTATGCCGGGAGGCATTTGGAGGATGGCGAGAATGGAATCGAGCCCTTCGAGAGATGCTTTGACGGGCACGCCGATGACGGGCAAGGGAGTGAAGGAAGCGATGACGCCGGGGAGATGGGCCGCCATGCCAGCAGCAGCAATGATGACGCGAACGCCACGCGATTGTGCATTTTTGGCAAAGAGGGCGACCTCGTCGGGGGTTCGATGGGCAGAAAGGGCGTTGAGTTCGAAGGGTATCTGCATTTGGTTGAGAAACTGACAGGCAGCCTGCAGGACGGGAAGGTCGGATGTGCTGCCCATGATGATGGAGACGATGGGTTTCATGACGGTTAGTGGTTAGGTTTTGATATACAAAGATAAAAATTTTATGGTTTTGTGGTGGTTTAATTCTATTTTTGTACTTTAGCGTGATATTTTTGACGAGATGAGAACAGTTTGTTTGAAAGATAAGACGTTTGAGCTGATGATACCCTACGCGGAGATAGCTGAGGCGATACGCACGGTGGCGCAGGAGATTAACACGGACTATATGGGTTCGGAACCTTTGTTTTTGGTGGTGCTGAACGGCTCGTTTATGTTTGCCGCCGATTTGATGAAGGAGATAGATTTGATGTGTGAGGTGAGTTTTGTGAAACTGGCGTCGTATCACGGAACGCAATCGAGCAGCACGGTGAAGAAGTTGATAGGGCTGAACGAGGAGATTAAAGGGAGGAGCGTGATAGTGGTGGAGGATATTGTGGACAGCGGCATTACGATGGAGAAGTTGCTGGAGGAGATATGGAAGCTGCACCCTCAGGATGTGAGCATCGCCACGCTGCTGCTGAAACCCGACGCGCTGGTGAAGGATATTGAGATAGCCTACACAGGGATAGAGATCGGGAACGACTTTATTGTGGGTTTCGGGCTGGACTACGACGGCCTGGGAAGGAATTTGAAGGATATTTATAAAATTGTTGTTTAATTAAATAAAAAAAAAACCAAAGGTTATGTTGAACGTGATTATATTCGGTGCTCCGGGAACGGGCAAAGGCACACAATCGGAAAATATTATTAAGAAATACAAGCTGGTGCATTTGTCGACAGGCGACATTTTGCGCGAGGAGATGAGAGCCGAGAGCCAGATAGGGCTGGCGGCGAAAAAGTTTATTGACGACGGGCAACTGGTTCCGGACGGGGTGATTATTGATCTGCTGTTTGACCGGGCGGCGAAGCATAAGGATATACAGGGTTATATTTTTGACGGTTTTCCGCGTACGACGGTTCAGGCGGAGAAGCTGGACGAAACGGTGGAACGGGACGGAGCGCCTATTTCGCTGGTGCTGTATCTGGATGTTTCGGAGGAGGAGTTGTTTAAACGGATCATGTATAGAAGTCAGCATTCGGGGCGATGCGATGATACGGCGGATGTGGTCAGGAAACGGATAGAGGTGTATAAGCACCAAACGTATCCGCTGCTGGATTATTACCGCAAACAAGGTAAGTTGAAAACGATAAACGGCATGGGCACGATAGAGGAGGTGTTTGAGGAGATAGAGGAGGTTATAGATAGCTATTTAGGTGTTTAGGTGTTTAGCTATTTAGCTGTTTAACTATTTAGCTTTTTAGCTTTTTAGGAGTTAAGGGGTTTAGGTAAGAGGTAAGAGGTAAGAGGTAAGAGGTAAGAGGTAAGAGGTAAGAGGTAAGAGGTAAGAGGTAAGAGGTAAGAGGTAAGAGGTAAGAGGTAAGAGGTAAGAGGTAAGAGGTAACAAATTAGCGGCAAGCATTAAAAGCGTGAATTAGAGATTAAATACAATAAATTTATTTTGACAACTAACACAATATCAAATGAAAAAAATTAACTGGAAAGAAGTTTGCAAATTTTTATCGGGTGCATTTTTCGTGACAGCAGGTGCAAGTTGGTATTTTTCTCTGCTTAAAATAACTCTTCCTTTTATGGACACCACAATGTCGCCAGAGTTTTTGGGCATTCGTGGCTTTATACACTTCGGATTGTTTTTAATTACTTTCTATTTCGGTTTCATAAGGAAAAATAAAAACGCCACATAACAACCCCTTTGCCCCATGCCCCCCAAATATTAAAAAAAATTACTACCTTTGACCACACTATGAAGTTATTAAAGCCAACTTTAAACTTTAAACTTCAAACTTCAAACTTAAAGAAATGTCAGGTTCTAATTTTGTCGATTATATAAAAATAAGTTGCCGTTCGGGTAAGGGCGGAGCAGGTTCCACCCATCTGCGGCGCGAAAAATATATCCCCAAAGGCGGCCCCGACGGTGGCGACGGTGGCAAAGGCGGAAGCATCATCCTGAAAGGTAACCGCCATTTGTGGACGCTGCTCCACATGCGCTACACCCGACACGTGATTGCCGACGACGGCGAAAGCGGCAGCAGCAACCAAAGCACCGGAGCCGACGGACACGACGTTATACTCGAAGTTCCCCTCGGAACCGTGGCCCGCGACGCCGAAACGGGCGATACCGATTTCGAAATCACCGAAGACGGCGAAACAAAAGTGCTGCTCGCCGGTGGCAAAGGCGGACAAGGCAACGTGCATTTCAAGTCGGCCACCTTCCAAACCCCGCGCTTCGCCCAACCCGGCGAACCCGGGCAGGAACGCATGAAGATACTCGAACTCAAACTGCTCGCCGACGTCGGTCTGGTAGGTTTCCCCAACGCGGGCAAATCCACGCTACTGTCGGTGGTGTCGGCTGCCAAACCCAAAATTGCCGACTATCCCTTCACCACCCTCGTGCCCAACCTGGGCATCGTGGGCTATCACGAAAACCGTTCCTTCGTCATGGCCGACATACCCGGCATTATCGAAGGCGCTCACGAAGGCAAGGGCATCGGGCTGAGGTTTCTCAGGCATATCGAGCGCAATTCGCTGCTGCTGTTTATGGTGCCTGTCGATTGCGACGACATCACCAAAGAATACGAAATATTGCTCAACGAACTCCGGGCTTATAACCCCGAGCTGCTCGACAAGGCCCGCGTGCTGGCCGTCACCAAATCCGACTTGATCGATATCGACACCATTGAGCGTATGCGCCCCCAACTGCCCAAAGTTCCGGCGGTGTTTATTTCGTCTTTCACCCAACTGGGCATAAAAGAGCTCAAAGATGTCTTGTGGAAACATCTCAACCATTTACCCGACGACGTGTGGCATGATTGAAAAACTATCCGATATCGATGTTCAGCTTTTTCTGTTCCTCAACGGCTTGCGCAACCCCTTTCTCGATTTCGTGTTTTGGTGGGCAAGTCAGCCGCTGGTGTGGATTCCCATTTATATTTGCCTGTTGTATTTTGTCATACGCGTCTACCGCTGGCAAAGCATCTTCGTGGTGCTGTTCGCGCTGCTGTCGGTCACGCTAACCGACCAGATATCTGTCCATCTCTTCAAAGACATCTTCATGCGCCTGCGTCCCTGCCACAACCCCTCCATAGCCATGCAGGTCCATACTCTCAACGGCTATTGCGGCGGCGACTATGGTTTCATTTCGTCCCATGCCGCCAACTATTTCGGCATTGCAAGCTTTCTGAGCATACTGTTATACCGCAAAATACGCCATTTTTCCCTGCTGGTCTTCATCTGGGTTTCCGTAATCGCCTATAGCCGCATCTATCTGGGCGTTCACTATCCTGCCGACGTGGCCTGCGGAGCTTTGGTGGGCCTGCTGATAGGTTTCTTGCTCGGCCTGTCCTTCCATCTGTTTTCCACCAAAGTGCTGGGCGAAATGCGCTTCTTCCGGAGGAATAGGGAGGATTGAGTTACTGGTAAATAGTTAATAATTTGGGCGGCTCCGCCTATCGGCGGACCGGGCTATCCGCTCATAGTCCTCAGGCCGTTTGCATGCATCTTGTTGTTGTGTTTTTCATTATTTCCAAATGCCGTCCTTTTCAAACAATTTAGGTCAACGGCCTTCCGGGCTATCCGCTTCTATCCCTGCCGCGGGGGCAAACAGCAGGCCTGCGGTCACACAGAGGGATAATTAGGCTTTGCCCAAAAATAACATTCAATGACAATATTAAGGGTCAGGCAGAGCCGCTGTTCTTCCAGAAACCATGTTTATGTAATAATTTTTGAACAGCGTGTCGAAGCCGACCCAGCCGAAATTAAATATGCAAAAACACTTGATTTCCAATTAGCAATAAAAACTTGTCATTGGTAGCCGTCGTTCCAAACGGATTTCCTTTTTATAACAAAATATTTATGAACGGCGTGTCCCTGTCCGCCCTTTGGCGGAGAAGTGCGACCACAATTAACTACATCGCCCATCAATCTTTCCAAACCCCGTAGGCCTGTCCGACTTTTGGCGGAGGTTTAATTTTGGTAGCCGGGGGCAACGCCCCCGGTAAAATATCACCCCACAACCTCCAACCCCGGAGGGGTTGAATATTTTATATAAATCATTTAGTGAAGAAAATAAAAAGGATATTAAGACAGAACCACAGCCTGTCGTCGAACGGATATTTAGAATTAGTCGGATTTTAGTTTAACAAAGTAATCAGTGTTGTAATAGTTCGTTTCAATCCAAAGTTCTTTTTTGGTTAAACGTTTGATTTGCCATTCGGTGAAGCGTTCGCTTCCAATGGGTCCAATATAATGGATACTGGTATCCTTCTCATCAGTGAGTTTAACTCTTCCAGGATTAGTTTTTAGTATTTTATTATTATCTGCGAAATCATAATCCCCAATTATTTCATTAGCAAAACCCTTACAATTTGTAAAATAAAATATATTAGGGTCAAATCCAGTGGTGTATTTAGCTTCAAATTTAAAATTACAATTACATGTGCTTTGATACAGAGATGTATTATCAACATTATTAATAGAAAAAGATTCTACTTGCCATTCAGCAACTATTTTATTTTTTGCTTTGCGGAAACTAATACATGGGCCATCTTCGTACTTTTTGCATGATAAGAGACCTAAGAAAAGGATAATTATTATAGTACCGTTTGATCTTTTCATAATGACAGAAAAATTATAAATAGCCATTCTTAAATTCTATAAAATATACGCTATCCTGATAAGTAGTTTCTATCCAAAGTTCTTTTTTAGTTAATCGTTTTATTGTCCAATTCGATTTTATAATTGTACTTATAGGCCCAAAATAATTAACTGTGCTATCGCCTAAACTGGTATGAAGCACTCCTGATTTAAAATAAATTATATTTTTAGATGGTTCCATATATATTTCAGTTTTTTTGCTTTCTAACAAATATCGACCGAATATCCAAACGGAATCTTTACAATTCTCATAATAGAACTCTTGTGGATTATGTTGATGTCTATCGGCAAAAACAAAATTACAATTGCACGAATCTTTATACAATTGAGTGTTGTCAACATCATTTATTTTAAAAAGCTCAACAATCCATTTGGTACCTATTCTTTCGCTTGCACTTCTAAAACTTATGCAGGGACCATCCTCATACTTTTTGCAACTGCTAAGGATTGCAATTAATAGTGTACATATAAGGAGGAGTTTTTTCATTTGGTTGAAATCGTGATTACAAATATAGAAAAAATTAATAATCTGTGATTAGTGATTTAAAAAATATACTCCGACTTCGGACTTCTATTTTTCTCATTTCCCTCCCAACAAGATTAAATTCCTCCCTCAGCCCATCCTTTTCATTGTTTCGAAGAAATCCGACAACTGGCGGAAGCGTTGGCAAGTCCAAACGGCGGGCCGGCGTCGGCTGTGAATGAAAAAAATAGTAGAAAATCGTAATAGGGGCTTGCCTTTCCGCCGATAGGCGGACTACTTTTACTGATTTTCTTATTTTTTTCAGAGCGGGTGGAAGCTTCGTTTGGACTGTTCTTTTCTTTGGTTCGTTTCTTTTTAACATGAAAAAGAAATGAACAAATAAGTTTCAAAGTAACAACCCTTCTAAATTCTTAATTCAGACTCCTGAATTCTGAATTCCGTCTTCTCACCGTCATGATCCGTCAATTCATTATTATTTCCCGACCCTTCTCTACA
>CAIWKO010000016.1 GCA_903913285.1 uncultured Bacteroidales bacterium
AAAAATTATTAATATTATAATACTTATTACATAATGCCACCATGCTAAATTTGCAAAAAAACCTTTAGTTGGTATAATATTGGGTTGAGAACTTAATATTTCCGAATCATTGTAAACAATTGTCGGTTCATCAGGAATAATAAGCCTAAATTCTCCACCACAATCTGAAACGTCTACGCTATCAATTTTATGTGTTTTGCTAGAAAACAGGATACTATCCCCATTCTCTTTAATAAATTTGATTGTAATTTTACTTTTCAAAATTAATGATGACAAATCTATTAGGTATTTAACACTGTTCTTCCTTTTTATATATTCGAATTTATCTTGAGCTTTTACCTTCAATGTGTCAATGTTAATAGTATCTACGTTATTTATATCAAATGCAACACCTACTTTTCCAAATAACAATTTATTTTCAGAAGCGCATTTGTAAATCTCATCTTTATAAAATTTAATTTCATTGCTAGTAAATGGTTTTTTAATTATTAAAAAACTACCTTCTTTAAAAGAAATATTTTTTTCTATGCTTTTTTCTTTTGTTTTTTTATTATCAGATATATTATCTGTTTTCACAGTTTTAGGCTTTTGTGCAAAGATGACTCCTGAAAAAAACAGGAAAGTAATAAGATATAGAATCGTTTTTGTATTCATAGGTTTTTAATTATTAATTATCCATGTATAATGTTCGTCATTAGCATCTGTGATTTCTTGATCAGACACATATCCTTTTTCCGAGATTATTTTATTTGAAGTGAGCTTAACTTTACATTCTACTTCATCATTTTCATTGACTATCATTTGTGATGCTGTTATTGCTTGTGGTAATCTTATGCTAGCAATTTTTGAAAATTTATGTTTTTGGTTTTCAGATAAGATTTTGCTTGCATCTTTCCCCATAATCTGAAAAAAATTAACTTTATCTCCATCAAAGGAAAAATTGTCATTTAACAGAACTTCGCCTAAAATATAATCTATGCCAGCATTACTAGTATCAAATGCACATCCCATTTTTACTAATTCAACAAACTCGACATCTTTAATATCGGTTGATAATGTCTTTTTTATACCAAAAGAAGCATTTGTTTTAAGATTATTCAATCGAACTGAATTTTTATTAATACCATACCAACAAGCACCATGAGCAACAGCAGTTTTAGATTCTTCAATTTCTAATACTATTTTTTCTACACTATTGCCTCTATCTTTTAATTGTTTTTCAACAGTATCTTTTATGAATGGAAAAAAAGTACTACGACCAGAAAAAATCACTTTATCAATTTGGCAGTTTTCGGACAGATCAATTGCCTCATTAACTGCATCTTTAACATTATTGTATATCAGATCGATAAAGATTTTATTGCGAAATAATTTATAATTCCCTTTACTATCCTTTTTAAATGACTTATAAAAATTACTTTCTTCTGAAATTTCAAAAGAAATTCCTAATAAATCTTTTAATTGCGTAGTAGTTATTAAGGTCTCGAAACCTTTATCATAGTAATCTACAAGTTGCATTTTTATTGCACTACTATTCCCCCCCCAATTGCTTAATTCAGGATATTCGTTAGCAAATCCTTGAATATACTTTATCAGGCAATAATCTATTGTGTCACCTCCAATACCATAACCTATTTTACCTAAGAAATCAACATTATAAAAACAACATTGGTTTTCATCAATTTTTGTTGCACTAACGATAGTGGCATTTATTGTTGCACCACCCATATCAAACACCAATATATTTTCATCTTCAAATGTTGTATTTCCATTATTAAAGGTACTATAGTTACTCAGATAATAAAACAAAACAGCTTCTGCTTCATACACATAACGAATTTCATCAAATTGTTTTAGATATCCAGCACAATCAATAATATCCTGAATTTTACTTATTGTAAAGTTGTTTGGTATGGCAATTACTGCTCGTTTAGGGTTGAATATCCCATTATAAAGAAATTCTGGATTATTTATTTGTTCAACAAAACTAGTCAGTTCCTTATATAACCCTTTAACTAACAATCCAGAAAGATCTTTTCCTGTTAAATTAAGGGTTGAACCGTTTTTAAAAGGAATTTCTTTAATATCCTTAAATCCTAAAAGTTTTTTTATAGAACGAAATTTGATTTTTGAAACATCCTCACTAAAAAATGCAGCTAATGTCCCATATTTATACGTTTCATCAGGAACTTCACCATTTTTTGTTTTGAGGTTTATTGAAGTATCAAAAGCCAATACCGAAGGCATTATAACTGAATCAGATTTGTTGTTTTTACTATCCTTTGCTAAAACAATATTATCTGCTTGAGTACCCACAGAAATACATGAGCCTGTTGTTCCTGGATCAAGGCCCACCCATACATCTCCTAAATCATTCCCAATAAAAAAATTATACTCAATAGGGGTGGTTATTTCTGATTTAAAAAACAATAATCTATTTTCTCTTATAAGTGTAGATAAGCAGATTCTAATCAATTGGGGTTCTTTAAATTTAATAGTAATGTCATTCTGCCTTAACCCAATCACAAAACTAATTTTATTATTTTTTACAGGTTTAATTGGCATATTATTTCCACCTGAAAATTCTTTAATAGTATCGGAATTTGGTTTAAGAAATAAGTCAAAGCCTTCTGGAACTATTTCTTCCGTAATGTTTATATATACAGATGGCTTCCAATTAAATAAATAATTTCTATTTTTATATATTATTTCCCCATCTATAATAATGTTATCGTTTTGATCATTCCAAAATTTATAAGGTGTATGAAGTTTGCCATATTTCTTATAATCGACTACTTCAAAAGAGTCAATATAACCTTTTATAGCAAACACTATAGCTTTAGGTTTTCCAATTATTGTCAAAACAATGACGATAACTAATAGAAAAATAATGGGGATTACGTAATACATAATAATAATTGTGGTTTTTGTTGTAAAAATAACACTTTCTTTATTAATTAATCGGTCTGTCGAATAAATAAAATTTAAAGGTAGCGCATTTGTAACTGAATAAATTGCATTTATTTTATACTCAAACCGAATAAAATCAAACTCTTTTCTATTTATTAATGTGTCTAGTTCTATTTTTAATTCCGGTATATGGTATAAACATTTACTATTATCAAAAGACATTAAATTAGTGTCTGAAGTATATTTTGAATTCCATTTATCGTCATGGTTAAGGGACGCAATTTTATCAAAAAAAACAAGCGTCTCTTTACCTTTGTTTTGTAATGTAATTTTTAGTGTTATTTGAACAGGCTTGAGATTATTATTATGAGTAAAACGAATTGTGGATTCCGGTATTTTAAACTTATTACTTTTATACCCTCTTTGAAATAATTTTAAATCAGAATCAACAAACATTGAAACATCTTCAGGACTTATTTTACCTGCTTTTGGTTTAATCTTATATCCAATAATGCTTATGGGTTTATGAGTGGGTGTTTTATCAAATGTAAATTCAAAGTAATCAATTTTATAATACGCCGATAACATTTGATTTGTATAGTTCTCAATTATTACTGGAGCAGAGTTTTTAGGTAAATTTGTATTATACGGATAACTGTATATATCCTTAATTCGATTCAAATCCATTTTATTACCTTGCATTGATCCTGTCAAAAAATCACTTAATAGAATCAATATATATTCTTCTGCATATTTAGATGAATCAATATTGCTAAGTATTAACGGGTATACATAATTTGAAGTTGAAACTCCTCCTGAAAATGCTAAAGGAATTGGAGTTATTAAAAAGGATTGCTTAATGTAATCGGTAATATTTCTATTTTGCTCTTTTATATGAGACCAATAATAATTTTTATCTTTAAGGAATGCATTATTAAACTCATGAATTACCGATGTTTCATCTGAGTGTTTATCTGTTTTTCTTAATTTATTAAATTCACTACCTGCAATATTAAAATGGAAAAAGGAAATTTCGTCTTTTTTTGGATCAAAAAAGAGTAATCCGTTTCTCTTTTCTATTAAGAGATTCGTATTATTTAATTCATTACAATTTTCTATATCATTGCCATTAAATAAATCTATTAATGCTTGTCGGAAATATGGTAAAGATTTCTCAGCATTAACAAAAGGTGTGGAAACATCATAAGCAATAATAAAATGTCGGCGAAATCGTTGCTGTGCATTAACATTAATTGAAAAAAGAACAAGAGTAATTAAAAAAAATACAGATAAAAATAATTTCGTAAGAAATAACTTAAAAAACAATTCCAGCTTAGTGTGTAAAATAAATCTATTCTCTTTAGAATTCATTGAATCATAATTCATAACCTAGCTTTACAACTCTAAAAAAAAATCGTCCAATAATTCTTTACAATTATTATAAGTTTATGAGAAAAAAACAATTATATTTTTTATTATCCTAAATATCATTTTCTGTTTCTTCTCTGTTTCCAAACTTTCAATAATTTCTATTTAACACAATAAATTATTAATCGATAATTTCGGGTCAAATTTAAATACTATTTTATTTAAAAACAAGATATTTATTAAAAACTATCTTCAATCAAATTTTTAAAACCAAATAATCTTACTAAACAATTGCCGATTATCACATGCCATCAATAATAAGTGAACCGACTTTTGCTGAATGTGATAATGAAAAGTTTATCAGTTTCTACCATCGTCGTATTTTGAAAGAAAACTCAATAAGAATTTATTTAAAAAAATATTTTTATCATCCATTTTTTTTAAAGCGCTTTTCTTTACACAGGAGCCACTACAAAGGTTTTACGAGAACGCTTAATATTGATGCATCAGTCCAATGCTCATGTACAATGACTGCTGTTAATATCGGTAAAGTACTGTATGCATTATTCTCATTATAAATCAAGAAACTCATTCAAAGAATATACAAAATCTGTTCCTAACAGTTTAATTTATCATGGTCATTAATATTATTGATTAAAACTGTAAGCTTCCTCTATTATGACAAATCAAATTTATGTATCAAGAGTTAGCAGACGCCTTTTATAGTTTTTAGGAAATTATTTATGGAGGGTGTAATACATGGAAAAGGAATAAAACATGTTATTCTAACCAAAACAAAAACTTGCTCGTTTATGTTTGACTGTAATATACTTCTTAGGGGGATTCAGACTCTTGTATTAACAATAACTGAATGGCTCCTTTATAATTGCAGGACTGTGACAAGATTTAATGCTAATTTATCTTCCCTTTTCAATGGCCTTGAGCATGATTTTGGACTGAAATTGTGCTAAAAACATTATCATCATAAGTCAACTCAAGTGAGAACCAAAAAGCAATATATCGAAGATGCAGAGAAAGCAATGATTCAAAAGTATAACAGAAGAAGAAAGGAAAAATAAGCAACTGATATCTACAAGTTCATTTGAATGAATAATAATAAATTATTTGCAAAAGAACCTTTATTTGATGAAGGCGGTTGACATTTGTTCTTGCTCTTCTTTTGGGATACCTAGTTTTTTTGCATAAATCGACCAATTGTTGACAGCTTTTTTTGTAGTTTCAATAATTTCAATGGCTCGTTTATTATTTAATCGAAAATATTCTGCAACTTCAAGAGCTAAATCCAAATCAAGAGAATTATCATTTTCAGTAATATTTAGTGATAGGCCAGTTCCTGATTCATAAGGATTAATATCGAATGCCGGAGAAAGCGTCCATCCATCTTCCATAAGTAAAAAACCATGGTTTCTTAAATGATCATCGGTATTGGAAACACAAATATTAAAAACGATTCTTCTCCACAATTCCTCAAGATTGCTATCCACATTAGTACCATGTTGGAGGATAAACTTAACTATTCCCAAATAACTTGCTCCATCTGCGGCATCTGTTCCATCATTATAGCCTAGCATAGTTAAAGCAGACGCAAAATGAATTCTTTCTCCGTTATTTACTCTATCAAATCTTTTAGTAAGATAAGTATGATGATTTCCCTTAAATTTCATAATCATTGCATCTGCTATATTTATTCCGGCATCTCTTGCCAATTCATGAACAACCATTTCCCATGCACCAATATCTTTTGAATCATTCCTACTTGGAAATTTTGCAATCCATAAATCACTTTTTTTATCAACAACTCCAGCTTTTGGACGCGCACCTCCTAACGAAGAACCCGGTGCAATTAACATTTCCAACCATTTTTTATAATCTGGGTCAAATATTACACCGTCATTTTCTAATTGTAAACTAGCATATTCAAGATCTTTGAGTGATGCCCAAGGTGGAGAAGCAAGCTTTTTATTTTCATCTAAAAACGCCCCCCCCTTCTTCAAGTTTAAAACGTAAAGCGCCCATACGGTGTCCATCAAAAACACCAAGCAAAAAATCAGATTCATGAAGATTATTTATTTCTCTTCTTTCATTCTTTGCATTCAGAGCTTCTCGCCTTTTCATTAGTACCCTTCCCCACCGATCTGGTGATGAGTTGAGAAAGATTCCAAAATTCTTTTTACCTTCTTTTGTATATTGCTGCCCTGAATAGAATTGAAGATCTGGATCAAGATGTTGTGAGCGTCCGGAATCCATCCATTCTTTTGTATATTCAAAGGAAAATATTTCACTACCACGTGAAATTGTCGAATGCAGAATACCCATTAAAACTGGATTTGCCATACCTTGCCAATGAGCATAGACTAGTATTTCTCTATGAAGATTGTTTGCCATTTGTTCAATTGTTATTTAATTTTTTAGAAGAACGTTCCTTTACAATTAATTTAGCATCCTGAAGTTTCCTTCCTAAAACATCGTCACCTGCAACTTTCAGTAAATCCTTTTCAAGGCCCATAACAAAAAGAACCTGTATATATGCTCCTATTGCAACACTTGGAGAACCCTTTTCAATTCGCCATAATGTTGACTTATTAATATTAGCTCTTTCAGAAACTTGTAGAGTACTAAGCTTCCTTCTTAAACGAGCTAATTTTAAATTTTCACCAAATCCACTGAGAATTTCGCGGGTATCTGGTAATAATATTGATTTTTTGCTTTTCATAATATTGCATATTTGCCACAAATGTACGTAAATTGTTTTAAATATGCAACGTTATATAAGAAATGATTATTCAACAAAGAAATAAATTCACTAATGTTACTCCCATGGCCAGCTTGAAAATAATGATATAAACCGGATAACCATTAGCAGACTTATTTAAGTACTATTATTTGTTTCGTTGTAATTGACTAATCGACTAAAGTGTTTTTGTTTAAAAGCAATAATTATCAATCACAAACTTATTCCCGTATTATTCCGTGCTCTGCATTATATTTGTGTCATCATTTATCCCAAATATAAAGTCTGATCATAGCCCATGTCGAAGCATCATAAAAAAACAAATGCTTTCCAACAGCAAAAAATAATGACAGCCAAGCACAAAAAGGAGTTTTGCCGCTGGATGAAACATATTTTCAATACTGTTGCCGGCGAGGATATATACAAACTGATTCCTACTATAATACTAGATTATGCCTATGAAAATCGTTTGAGGTTTTTTAAGGTAATTGCTGCCGAAGGGTATAATGTGCCGGATGATATATTGAAAGAAACAAAAACGGCAATTTCTCCCCTAACCAAAGGGCGTTTAATCGAAATAAAACCTTCGGGCCTAAAATTTTCATTCGAAGAGTTTTTTACGTATTGTCTTTCGGCAACCCGTCTAAAAACAATAATAGCTCAAACAGAATTTGCTGAAAAAGAAATAATAATTGATGCATTGAAGGATTTCGATACGAAATCACTTTTTGATGATGATGTCAACCGATGGTTAATTTGGCTTTTGTTCACTTTAGGAATGGTATTGTCTGAAACCGGTAAACACTATTATTGGATGGAGGCCAATATTGGTAAAGGGATAGCTATTAATAATAATCTTATTCGGGTGCATTGCCAGGAGCCTGTCACGCGGCAAATTGAAATTAATGGAAATTCCCGGCCTGTTTTCAGGGTGGGATGGGCTTATGCATCTTTCGGGATGAAATGGGCAGAAATAAAACCATCCGTATTGAATATCAAAAATCCATTTCCAGAAATTCCGGTCGAAGTCTATATACAATCGCATGCCTTGCAACGTTTGGCTGAACGGATGGATAAAATTCCGATCAGTCTGGTACATTATGGCGTGTATATGTCGTTCAAAGAACCCAAAATATGCTACGATAAAAACAATAATGTTTTAATCGAATGTTATATTGATTGGATTAAAGCAGGATATTTTGTGGTAGAATTGATTGAAGGCATATTGGTAATAA
Organism: uncultured Bacteroidales bacterium; assembly: GCA_903913285.1. Classification (GTDB taxonomy): domain Bacteria; phylum Bacteroidota; class Bacteroidia; order Bacteroidales; family CAIWKO01; genus CAIWKO01. Next base: position 8,266 of record CAIWKO010000016.1, read on the forward strand.
AAACCTTTTTGTTCATTACCAACACCGGAACACCCGAAGCACAATTGCTCGAAGCTAATACCGGCTTGCAGAAAACCGATAAGCAATATTTTGCTTTCGATAAGTTGAGTACTTTTATGAATGCCGATATAGATAATATGCCCGAATTGCAAAAAATTCTGATTGACTCGGGATGCCAATCCCTTATTGAATTGAGCAATCATTTTAAAGTATTTATAAAAAACCCTACCGGAGCGGCGCCAATAGAGCACATGCTTAATTATTTGAAACAATCTAATGACGAGAACCCTGAAAGATGGTTGGATGATCCGGACAATTGATAAGAACGGCTGAAACCCATGATAAATACCCGATAACGACATCGACAGAGCAGAAAACTCCATTTACATAACAGAATAATGCATGTACAGAGCAGAAAACACCGCTGACATGCCGGAAAAGACATCTGACATGACCGAAAACACCATTTACATAACAGAAAATTGCATGTACCGGGTAGAAAACACCGCTGACACTGACAGAAAGTCAGCTGACAGAGCAGAAAACCTGATTGGCACTGACAGAAAGTCAGGTGACAGGGCCGAAAAGAACATTGACATTCCAGAAAACAACATTGACAAAATCGAACTGAATTTATACTGCGATGGAATGAATGATGACTTAAATGGAAGGTAAATTTTATTGGACTGAAAGAATAATTGCAGATTAGAATGGAGTTTTTACTTGTGCCGAAAGATGATCGGCAGCCCTGAAAAGAAAAGAGATTTTTAGTTTTACAACTAGCAACATTAGATTTATACAATAGCGGGGAATGCTTTCCATTAAAATTAATCCAGTGATGCCAATAAAAAATAAAAGATACTTTAGTTTGTTTTGAAAAAATGGATACATTTGAAGGTTGAATTTGAGGAAATAAACAAATAAAGCATCAGGTGAATTAAAAAATTTAAATATGTTCGAACAAACTTTTAAAAACATCGACGACATACTATACAAGGACGCAGGGGCCGACAGCGAACTGGACTACATTGAACAAACCTCTTGGGTGCTTTTCCTGCGTTATCTCGACCAACTGGAACGGGAAAAAGCCGATGAAGCCGCTCTGGAAGGAAAAGAATACAAATTTATACTTGACGAAGCCTACCGCTGGCCTGTCTGGGCTATGCCCAAAAGACCAAAGAACGGTTCGTTGTTCGAATTCGAACTGGATCATAACAAAGCATTGACAGGGCCTGATCTGGTTAGCTTTGTTGATCATAAACTATTTCCTTATCTGGCTGGTTTCAAACAGAAAGCCGATAATCCCAAGACCATTGAATACAAGATTGGTGAGATATTCAGCGAGCTGAACAACAAAATTAAAAGCGGCTACAACCTGCGTGAAATTATTGACCTGACCGACGAACTGCCTTTCGGCAGCAGCACCGACAAGCACGAACTCAGCCATCTGTACGAAACCAAGATCAAGAACATGGGCAATGCCGGGCGCAACGGCGGACAGTATTACACCCCCCGTCCTTTGATTCGTGCCATGATAGAAGTAGTGAATCCTCAGGTGGGCGAAAAAATATACGATGCTGCCTGCGGCAGTGCGGGCTTTTTATGCGAAGCCTTCACCTATATGTACGACCGCATGGAAAAGACCACAACCAACCTGAAAACTCTTGAAGAAAACACCTTTTACGGTAAAGAAAAAAAGAATCTGGCCTACATTATAGGTGTAATGAACATGATATTGCACGGCATAGAGGCTCCCAATATCATACACACCAACACCCTGGCCGAAAACATACGCGACATACAGGAAAAAGACCGTTACCATGTAATACTGGCCAATCCGCCTTTCGGAGGCAAGGAAAGACCCGAAGTGCAGCAAAACTTCGACATAAAAACCGGAGAAACCGCTTTCCTGTTTTTGCAGCATTTTATCAAAAGCCTGAAAGCAGGCGGACGCGCAGCCATTGTTATCAAAAATACTTTTTTGAGCAACAGCGACAATGCTTCGGTGAGTTTGAGAAAATACCTTTTGGAAAGCTGCCAACTGCACACCATACTGGATATGCCTGCTGGTACGTTCTTAGGTGCTGGAGTAAAAACCGTGGTTTTGTTCTTTAGTAAAGGCGAACCTACGCAGAACATTTGGTACTATCAGTTTGATTCAGGCAGAACCATGGGCAAAACCACCCCTTTGAACGATGAAGATCTGAAAGAGTTCGTTGCCCTGCAAAAAACAAAACCCGAAACCGAAAAAAGCTGGAATATTAATATTGAAGATGTGCAAACTCACAACTATGATTTGAGTGTTAAAAACCCAAACCTCCCCGAAGAAGCTGCATTGCGGACACCGCTACAAATCCTGGAAGAAATGCAATCCCTTGATGCTGAAACCAACGAGATTCTCTTAACCATTAAAGAACTCTTATAATGGGAAGGGCAGATATTAAATTATTGAAAGAGCTTTGCAATAATTTTAAAGCAGATATAGTGGATGGTCCATTTGGTTCAAATATGAAAAGGTCGGATTATTTAACTAAAGGAATCCCAGTACTAAAAATCCAAAATGTAAAACCTTTTAGAATCGAACCAAAAAATCTTGACTTTGTAAATGAAGAAAAGTATAAAGAATTAAAAAGACATTCTTACAAAAAAGGTGATATAGTAATGACTAAGCTTGGCGCCCCATTAGGAGCTTCAGCAATCATTGAGAATATTGATGATGGATTAATTGTAGCTGATCTTGTGAGAATCAGAGCAGAGAAAGTTAACACAAAATACCTTTGTTACCATCTTAATTCTCCTATTACAAATGATTTTATAAATACACAACAAAAAGGTGCTACAAGGCCAAGGGTTCAAATTGCAATTGTAAGAGATTTGCCAATTTATACGCCCCCTCTCTCCGAACAACTCCAAATCGTTTCTATTTTAGATAAAACCTTTGCCGCTATTGACAAAGCCAAAGAAAATGTAAAACGCAATTTGCAAAATACGAAAGAACTTTTTCAGAGTGAGTTGAATAGTATTTTTACGAAGAAAGGGGAAGGATGGGTGGAAAGGCAGATTCAAGATATTGCAAAAGTTGTAAATGGGTACAGTTTTGACAGTAAGTATTTTTCATCTTCTAATACAATAAAATCTGTAAAAATCACAAATGTTGGTGTCAGAGAATTCGTAGAGGAATCAGACAACTATTTACCGGAAAAGTATAAAGAAACTCTTAAAGATTTTCAAGTTAAAGAAGGAAATATTGTAATAGCATTGACAAGGACAATTATCGCTGCAGGACTTAAAGTTGCAATTGTTCCTAATACTTATAATGGAGCATTAATTAATCAACGAGTGGCAGCATTAATTGCAAATGAAAAAATCATTAGCCAAAGATTTTTATATAATTATCTAATAACGGATGGGGTTGCAAATTATGTAAAAGCAAATGTAAATACTCTTATGCAACCTAATTTATCAATAAATGATTTAAAAAAATTGCCAATACCATGCCCAACAATTGAAATCCAAAAACAAATAGTTCTCCAACTCGATACCCTTTTCACCGAAACAAAGAAATTAGAGAATCTGTATCAGAAGAAACTGGAGGCATTGGAGGTGTTGAAGAAAAGTATATTGGAGAAGGCTTTTAGGGGGGAGTTGATTACATTAAAAGAAGTTATAATATGACACACATTCTTTCGGAAATTACAATAAGAAATTTTAAGTCTATTATAAATGAGACTTTTGAACTTTCAGCATTTACTCCTCTTGTAGGTTATAATAATGCTGGTAAATCAAACATGCTTGAAGCCATTAAATGGCTTTTAAAGAAAACGGCATTAACAGATGCCGCATTTTATGATAAAAATCAAGCGGTTGAAATGGAAGGAAAAATATCAGGTATAAGTCCAGCTATTTTAGACCAATTGCCGGATAATCAAAGAACCGCTATTCAACCTTTTCTAATTGATAACGGCTTATTCATCAAAAGAATTCAAGCATTACCAAATGTAGGTGTTGCACAAATCCGACTTTTAGTCAAAGATACGGCTCAAATTGGAACAGTAAATGAATGGAGAGCAAACCCTGTAGGTCTTGATCAAGCTATACAAGCACTTTTTCCAGAACCTATTCACATTGGGGCAATGGAAAATTCGGAAGAAGATGTAAGTAAAAATAAAACTACAACGACTATTGGAAAATTACTAGCCGAAATTTTAGGTCCTTTACAAAATAATTATAATGCCCGTGTTCAAAATGCGTTAGAGGATGTTAAAAGATTACTTGATGCTGACGGTGAAGATAGAGCTCCTGAACTTACTGCTTTTGATACCGCAGTAAATGAAAAAGTTGGATCATTTTTTCCTGGTGTATGTATTAAGGTTCATGTACCAACTCCTGAATTAAAAGAAGTATTTTCTAAAGGAACAATTAAGGTTTTTGAAAATTTAAATCCAGAAGGTCGGGATGTTTCTGCACTTGGACATGGTACACAAAGATCTATTCAAATGGCATTGGTACGACATTTAGCAGACATAAAAAGAGAAGCTGGAGAACAAGCCTCAAATACAATTCTATTAATTGACGAACCTGAATTGTATTTACATCCGCAGGCTATTGAAGTTTTAAGGGATGCATTAAAAACACTTTCAGAGCAAGGATACCAGGTAATATTTTCGACGCATTCGCCATTTACAATTACCTCCAAAGATGTTGAAAATACAATTTTAATAAGAAAAAATAATGATCAGGGTACGCATAAAAGACATTCTTTAAAATCAGCAATTACCGCTGTCGCAGCAGCACATCCAAGCCAATTATCAATTGTTTTTTCACTAAGTAATTCATCAAATATTTTATTTGCAGAAAAAGTTGTACTTGCTGAAGGTAAAACTGAGAATAGATTATTACCTAAAATTATTCAAAAAGTATCTGGAAAAACATTAGGCCTTCATAAAATAGCATTAGTTCCAATTGACGGTTCAGGTAGCACAAAGAAGACAATTGAAGTTCTTACTGCAATGGCAATTCCAACAAAAGCAATAGTTGATCTCGACTATGCATTAAAAGAAAGTGAACGAGAAGGATTTTTATTAGTTGGCGATATTGATGTTTTAGCAATTAAAACGCATTTAGCGACAATTGCTCCTGCACATTCAATAAATTTAAACAATGGTTGGCCTACAAAGACAGGAAGTGTTTTAACAGCAGCAGAAGCATTTAGAATGCTTGCACAAGAAGTAGCAATACAGGTAAATTTGTCAAACCTTAAAGCGAAATTAAAAGCTCATGGAATTTATGTTTGGACTAAAGGTGCTATCGAAGAGCATTTAGGAAGAATACCTAAAAATGAGATTGGCTGGGCAGCTTTCAATTCAAGACTTGAAACAGAAGAGTTAAATGTGATTTTACCAGATGACCACAACGAGATAACTGATTTAGTAACTTGGTTAATCAATTAGAATGAACGAAACCGAAACCCGAGCCGAATATATTGATCCAGCATTAAAAGATGCAGGCTGGGGAGTCGTCGTTGGCAGTCGTATTCGCAGGGAGTTTCCTATAAATAAAGGCCGTCTCATCGGTCATGGCCAGCGCAGCATACCCGATAAGGTCGACTATGTGCTCCAATACCGCAACCGCAACCTTGCAGTTATTGAAGCCAAAGCAAGCGATAAATATTATACCGAAGGTGTCGGGCAAGCCAAAGATTATGCAGGAAAGCTGCAGCTACGGTATACATATAGCACCAATGGTTTGCAGATTTACTGCATCGATATGGCCGAAGGCAAGGAAGGTGAAGTTAGGCATTATCCTACCCCTGACGAACTATGGGCAATGACCTTCCCTAAAAGCATAGCTCCGGTGGCTGAGCTTGTCGAAGCCGCCGAAGCTTGGCGCGATAAATTACTTGCCGTTCCTTTCGAAGACCGGGGTGGTTCGTGGCAAACCCGTTATTATCAGGAGTTGGCTGTTAACAGAGTTTTGGAAGCTATTTCGGAGGGTAAGCCCCGTATACTATTAACCTTAGCAACAGGCACAGGAAAAACAGCAATTGCATTTCAAATTGCATGGAAGTTGTTTCAGGCAAAATGGAGCCTGACCGGCGACGGACAAAGAAGCCCGAGGATTTTGTTTTTAGCCGACAGAAATATCTTAGCCGATCAGGCATTCAATGCATTCAGTTCGTTCGAAGAAGATGCCTTGGTACGTATCAATCCAGCCGATATAAAGAAAAAAGGTAAGGTGCCGAAAAATGGAAGTGTATTCTTCACCATCTTTCAAACCTTTATGAGCGGGGGTTCGACAAGCTCACCCACCGCTACCAATGAACAATATGAAGTAATAAATTTCGAAGAATTATCTGCTGCTGAGCTTGTCAAAGCATATGGTTATATGTATATTTTACAGTGTGCGGATGGAAGTTTTTATACAGGCAGTACAAAGGATTTATTATTAAGAATAGAACAACATAAAAATGGTGAAGGAGCAAATTTTACTGCCAAGAACCTACCTGTTAAATTGGTATATTATGAAACATTTGACAGAATAGATTTAGCCTTTGAAAGAGAAAAACAAATACAAAAATGGAGCAGAGCAAAGAAAACTGCTCTTATTCAAGGGGATATTGAAAAACTCAAACAACTTTCAAAAAATAAAACCGTGAAAGCGGTGCCTGAGCCTGTCGAAGGCACTCCTTATTTCGGTGAATATCCAAAAGATTTTTTTGATTTTATTATTATCGACGAATGCCATCGGGGCGGTGCCAACGACGAAAGCACCTGGCGGGCCATTATGGATTATTTTAGCCCGGCAGTGCAATTGGGTTTAACAGCCACTCCCAAACGCACCATCAACATTGATACCTATAACTATTTTGGCGAACCCGTTTATGTATATTCCTTGAAAGAGGGCATCAACGATGGTTTCCTCACTCCTTTCAAAGTGAAACAAATTGACACCAATATCGACGAGTATGTTTTTACGTCTGATGATACAGTGATTGAAGGCGATATAGAAGAAGGAAAAACCTATACCGAAAACGATATGAACCACATCATCGAGATCAAAGAACGTGAGGCATATCGGGTTAAGATATTTATGAGCCTGATAAACCAAACCGAAAAAACTTTGGTTTTTTGTGCTTCTCAACTTCATGCCTTAGCCATACGCGATCTCATCAATCAGTATGCGATCAGCAAAAACCCGAATTATTGTCACAGGGTTACTGCCGATGATGGTAAAATTGGCGAACAACATCTCAGAGATTTTCAGGACAACGAAAAGAACATTCCGACCATACTCACCACTTCACAAAAATTAAGCACGGGAGTGGATGCACCGGAAGTAAGGAATATTGTTTTGATGCGTCCGATTAATTCTATCATAGAGTTTAAACAAATCATAGGCCGCGGAACACGATTGTACGATGGCAAGGATTACTTCACGATTTACGATTTTGTGAAAGCCCATCTGCATTTCAGAGATCCTGAATGGGATGGAGAACCTGAAGAACCTGCCACACCTGAACCCAGGCCCCAACCTCAGGATTGCGAAATTTGCGGGCAAAGTCCTTGTATGTGTATCAGGGAGCCCGAAACAGTCTGCGAAATTTGCGGTTATATAAAATGTCGTTGCGAAAATTCAGGCCGCCGCATGATAAAAGTGCAATTGGCTGATGGAAAAGTAAGGCAGTTTCAGCACATGGTTAGCACTTCCTTTTGGAGCCCCGATGGCAAACCTATTACTGCAACTGAATTTTTGCAATCGCTCTTCGGAACGCTTCCCGCTCTTTTCAAAAGCGAGGATGAATTGCGAACCATCTGGAGCAAACCCGATACCCGAAAAAAACTGCTGGAAGAACTCTCTGAAAAAGGCTTTGCCAGGCAACAATTGCAGGAGTTTCAGAAGATACTCGACGCAGAGAACAGCGACCTGTATGATGTTTTGGCTTACATCGCTTTCCATTTAAATATCATCAAAAGAGAAGAACGGGCCGACAAAGCAAAAATTCAATTAGCCAATTACGATTCAAGACAACAGGAATTTTTAAATTTTGTTTTGGGTCAATATGTGAAACAAGGAGTAGACGAACTCGATGATTCCAAGATCGGCGATCTGTTGATTCTAAAATATCATGCATTAGCCGACGCAAAAAAAGAACTGGGCGACATTGCAAGTATAAGAAATACATTCATTGGGTTTCAAAAGCATTTGTATAAGGAAAGTGTGGCTTAAATATGATAAAGTTTAGGAAATGAAACCCCATAAATTATCAAGGTATATTCCACCTAAAGTAAAATTTCAAATTCGCAGTCATTGTGGTTTTGGATGTGTTATTTGTGGGTGTTCCATTATCCAATATCATCATTTCAATCCTCCATTTTCAGAAGCATTGAAACATGAAGCAAAAGGTATAACATTATTGTGCGGTACTTGTCATGATAGAGTTCATAAAGGAATAATTAATAAAGAAGAAGTGTTTAGTGCAAATACAAAGCCTTACTGCAAGACGAAAGGAAATGGCAGAGATTTTTTATTCACTGGAGATATTTCAATTCCTGTTCAAATTGGATCATCTAAAATTCATTCATCTACTATTTTAATGTATGATAATAAAGTAATAATTGGGTTTAATAGGCCAGAGAAAAATAATGGGCCAATAAGATTTAATGCCATTTTTACGGATTCAAATAGTAATATTATTTTACAAATTATAAATAATGAATGGATTGTAAGAGAAGATTGTTATGATCTACAAGTAATAAAGTCAATATTAAAAATAATAGATAATAAAAAGGCTGTTTTGCTTGAGATGGATCTTGCAGTTAAAAACTCTATCCAAATTAAAAAATTACTGATGACTTATAAAAGTTTTAATATAAATGCTGACAATAAAAATTTTTCAGTAAAAACACCTTTAGGTGGCAGCATTAATCATATAGGTTCTAATTATTCTGAAATTGGTGTTTGGATGAAATCCGATGGACATGCTTTAATTGCATCAAATTCAAATGGTATAGCAGCCATTCAACTTTAATTGTTACGCTTTTTGGTATGCCAGTTTTAGCCTTTTTTGCTTTCAATTTTTTGTTTTCAATATCTTTTTTCAAAACAAAATAAATCGATATTTTTGAACCCTGATTGAAAAATTACCATAATGCAATTAACATCCGAACAGATAAATATAATTCAAACAAACTCTGATATAAAAATCAACGCTGTGGCAGGTTCGGGCAAAACGACCACTATCATCGAATATGCCCGCACCCGACCTCAAACAGCAAAAATCTTATACCTAGCTTTCAATCGTTCTGTTAAAACCCAAGCCGAAATAAAATTCGCTGAACTAAACATTAATAACGTAAAGGTAGAAACAGCACATTCTCTTGCCTACAAGCATATTGTATTCCAGCACAACTATAATGTTCGCAACGATTCCTTCCGAACATCCGAAATAGTTGATATACTTGGTATCAATTCAACTTCGGAAAAACTTTATGAATATATATTAGCAAATCACATCGGCAAATTTGTGTCCTATTTTTGCAACTCCGCTGCCCAAAAAGTTCTGGATATAAACTATCTTGATATCGTTAATGATACAAAAGCAAAAATATTTGTAAAAGCCAATTATCATATCATCAGGAAACAAACACGCATATTGCTCTCCAAAATGGATAAGGGCGAAATAGATATTACACACGATTTCTATCTTAAAAAATTCCAGCTTTCCAATCCGCAGCTATTTTACGATTATATTCTGTTCGATGAAGGCCAGGATGCATCTCCTGCCATGTTGGATGTTTTTCTAAAGCAGAAAGCTGTTAAAGTAATTGTAGGTGATACGCATCAGCAAATCTATGGTTGGCGCCATGCTGTTAATTCACTCCAAAGTATAGATTATCCGGTTTATCAGCTTTCCAACAGCTTTCGTTTTAGTCAGGATATCGCAACACTTGCATCCGAAATACTTAAACGAAAAGCTCATATTACAGAACACGAAAATGTAAAAATATCCGGTGTCGGTAAACACGATAAAGTCACCTCCAAGGCCATAATCGCCCGAACAAATCTTGGCTTACTTCTCAAAGCAATCGAGCAACTAACTGAGAAGAAAAAGGTGAATAAAATATATTTCGAAGGTAACATCAATTCATACACTTATGCAGCAGATGGCGCATCATTGTTTGACATACTTAATCTTTATAAAGGACGACATCATCTGATAAAGGATAAGTTTGTCAAATCCATGAAAGATCTGGATGAATTAGTAGATTATATCAATAAAACTGATGATACTCAACTTTCAATGATGATTGAAATCGTAAAGAAATACGATACTAAAATTCCGGGGATCATCAAATTAATTAAAGAAAAACATGTCCCGGATGCTGAAAAGGATGATGCAGAAATTATTTTCTCAACGGTTCATCGTGCTAAAGGGATGGAGTATAGTGCCGTTCAATTGGCAAACGATTTTCTTACTGAAGAAAAACTTATTAAACTTGCAAAGGAGTATAAAAATGAAAAACTGGATTATAATAAACTAAATGAAGAAATTAATCTTCTTTATGTTGCCATTACACGCACCAAAAACTATTTGTTTATTCCGGAAACACTAATGCCTGAAAATTTTCCCAAATCAAATAAAATAATATTGGAAAAAACACCTGAGAAAAAGGAATATACAGTACCAATAATTTATGAAAAAGAGAATAATAAAGTTCCCTTTTCTGCGAAAAATAAAATTAAAAAAGCCTATTCATTAGTAGAAGTTCGTAAAAAAAATCAAAATGCATACCTGCCCTGGTCTCAGGATATGGATGATAAACTAACTGAACTGTTTTGTGAAGGTAAATCTAAAAAAGAAATCGTTGCGTATTTTAGCCGAACCCGAGGTGCAATCGATTCACGTATTAAAAAGTTGGAACTATACGAAAAGTATAATTAATAACGTTTCCATACTTTTATAATTATCTTTTCCAGCAAATAAAGTCTCTGCTGAAATATTTATTCTGTAATTTCAAATTGCATTTTCGGTACGCAAAGATTTCGTCGTGAGCAAATCAATCCTCAGATCATAATTGACAAAATTCTTCGCGTCAGTTTCCCACATCAAAGCGTCACTTTCCGTGGTCTAAGCGTGACCTTCATCTGTCAAAGCGTCATATGAATATGTCAAAGCGTCAGTTGCACATGTCCGCGCGTGACTTACACACATCTCCGCGTGACCTTACATGGTCTGCGCGTCACCGTCACCTGTCAAAGCGTCATACGAATATGTCAAAGCGTCAGTCGCCAACGGCCTCGCGCATCTTTCCGACATCCGCGCGACACTTTACGCGATCTGCGCGAAGCAATTCACAAGGGTTTCGTTAAATTCGAAAATCTTAAAACGGATCACCATATCTTAAAACCGTCCGGTGGAGGTTCGCATTCCGTCTGATTTATTTTCCTCACTCCTACCCATTCAAATTCACAAATTTTATTTTCAAATCAAAAACTTCCTCAAAATAGATTAATTTTTTTCAAATCATTTCTAAACTATTATTATTTTTGAACTAAGCAAAAAATCGTATGAACCTACAAAAAAAAATTGTCGACATGAAAAGAATGATGCGTGCTTTTCATTATTTTCTTCCCGGTAGTTCGCCTTACCATAAAAACGATAATATGAGTCTGTCGTTTAGTTTCGATTTTGAAACTCATCCCGAAAACAAACGAAACTTAAATCTTTATCTTGAAATATTTTATCCAAAGCACGCGGATATGCTTTACGGTTCTAACTTCGAATACACACTCGAAGATGAATATTTAACCGACGAATCGCTTCTAAAACTCATGACTGAAAAAACATTACCCGATTGTTACGAAGCCTACTATAAATTATGTGCTGAAGCCAGTATCACCCTCCCTGAATTTAAAGAGGATAAGGATCTGGTAAAAACCATAGTTCAAAGCATCCAGCAAAACATACCCCTGCGATTAAAAGAGCAAAGTGACAATAAAGATGTACTCAGTCAGATCCTGATGCATTTTTCGCCGGGTAACCGGACCAATCTCTTTCATCAGGCAACAATTGTAGTGATTGATCAGTTGCTCATGCTCAGCCCATATTGTGATCGTTTGCACAATCGCCGGATGCTTTTACAATACGGTGATGTTCCCTTTCCGAAATACCTTACTTTACGGTTAAAATGCAGACGTGCTATAAAAGAAAAAACCTCATTTAATCTCTTCGAAGCAATAATGTTGATACAGGCATCCGATTGTGCGCTGCAAGTTTTGTTGAGTCCGGTTTATGATACCATCGTCACCGAACTTAATAAAAATGGCTTAACATCTGAAAAGATTAAAGACTATATTAAATTTTCTACCGAGATGCGTCAAAACTTAAAAGAAACTCTTATTAAGTCCGGCGCCACCATAACCAATCTTGAAAAAAACATCGACTGGCCTTCATTACTCAAATAAAAGTGACAATTTTCAGTCAGGGGCCGGACCAGAAAACAATGCCGTGCTCAACAAAAATAGTGCAATATATAATTATCAATTTCTCAAAATAATCAGCGATGTCTTATAACATTGACGACATGCGTCAATATGCCTCTTATAAGGAAGGCAAATGCTTAAGCCAGGAGTTTATAGATATAAGCGATCCTTTGGTATGGATGTGTGCGAAAGGTCATCAATGGAAGGCAAATTTTGCTGTGATCAGGCAAGGGGGATGGTGCGCCAAATGTGCGAAGCAGCAACAGAATTTAGAGCGCATCAGGATAATAGTTGAGCAAAAGGGAATACAGTGTTTATCTACAGACTACATTGGTGATTCCACCAAACTGCAATTTGAGTGCGAAGAACATCATACCTGGTGGGCCACTCCGAATAATATAAAAAAGGGGAGCAGTTGCCGCAAATGTGCTGACAAAAAATGCGGTTTGGCAAAAAGAGATTCAATAGCCTCGTTTAAAAAAATTGCAGAAAGCCACGGGGGCAAATGCTTATCTGAGGTATATAATTTGAATTACGACCAGCTCGAATTTGAATGTAAGGAAGGACACCGATGGAAAACCAAGGCAGCCAATGTAAAAAACAACCGTTGGTGTCCGAAATGTGCATATGTTATCAGAGGAAACAAACAACGCGATTCTATTGAAACATACCGCAAAATTGCAGTCGAACGAAATGGAAAATGTTTGTCTGAGGTTTATATTCGAAGCTGGGAAAAGCTCGAATTTGAATGCAGTGAGGGTCATAGATGGAAGGCCAAAGCGATAGAAGTAAAACGCGGAAGCTGGTGCGGTAAATGCGGACGAAAAAATGCAATTGAAAAATATCGGGACAACATTGCAATTTATCAGAAAATAGCTGAAAGCCGCGGCGGAAAGTGTTTATCAGCAGATTTTACAGACAGCAATACAAAGTTAAAGTTTCGTTGCTCTGAAGGTCATGAATGGATGGCCTCTCCCCTGCATATAAAATCCGGGCAATGGTGCAGGATATGCGGCTATAAAATTGTTGGCGACAAACTGAGGGGCTCGATAGAGATTTTTCAAAATATAGCCAAGCAAAAAGGCGGAAAATGTTTGTCGCAGCATTATGTGAACTGCCGCACAAAAATGGAATTTGAATGTGTAGAAAAACATCGTTGGAAGGCAAATGGATTGGAAATAAATCGCGGAAAGTGGTGCATCATTTGCGAAAGAAATGCCCGTTTATCGGAAGTTAATAACTAGATCGTTATCTTATATTGGCACTCATTCGTAAGCAGGTTGTGCCTCCGTCGTTATATTTTTGCCTGATTTCTTCAACTAAAATATTTTCCGTGCAATGCTCTTTGCTGAAATCTGGCCAATATGTTAACTATTCCGGTCAAATACGGCCAGTGATTCCGGAGTAAAGGGATTTATCAATTTCTTTAAATCAGTCAATAAAATGATTTTACACCCCAACACTTTTCAAAAAAAATTGTTTTTTAGTAGCTAAATAAAACAATCAAAGAAACTCTTGCAAATAGAATAGATTTTAGTACATTTGCATGAATTATCAGTCATTAGTTATTAATACAGCATTTAATGGATGAAATATCAGACAAAAATTGGATAGCAGCTAGTGATACTGCTCTTGTAAAAACTATAGGTTCTTTTATTAAACATCACCGTTTGCTTCAAAATAAAACACAAACTCAACTTGCTAAAGAATCTGGTATAGCCCGTTCTACTTTAGGCTTATTTGAAAAAGGTGAGAATACAAGTCTGATGGTGTTTATTCAACTTCTGAGAGCATTAAGTCTTTTACACATGTTACAGGAATTTCAGATAAAACAACAGATTAGTCCCCTGCAACTTGCAAAGATGGAACAAACCAGACGTAAAAGGGCAAAATCCACAACAAAGAAAATTCCGAAACCTAAATCTACCTGGTAATGATTACTACGGCTCTTGTAAAAATATGGGATAACCTTGTAGGTGCGATTGCTTGGGATGATGCCACTGGCATAGGTTCTTTTGAATTTGATTCCTCCTTCTTAAAATTAGGATTTGACCTTTCTCCAATAAAAATGCCTCTTACCGAAGCAAACAATCGTATCTTCTCTTTTCCTGAATTGCGAAACAATACTCTTTTTAAAGGTTTACCCGGTCTATTGGCTGATGTACTTCCTGATCATTATGGGAATACACTTATTAATGTTTGGCTTGCTCGTCGTGGTCGCCCTTTAGACAGTATGAACCCTGTTGAACTACTCTGTTTCATTGGCAAACGTGGTATGGGAGCTCTTGAGTTTGAACCTCCAATTCAAAAAGATAGTAACGCTTCTTCGAAAATTGAAATTGAAGAACTGGTACTGTTTGCCAACGAAATCCTTTCTAGTCGGCAAGACTTTTCTGCTAATTTATCTGGAAATGATGAAAAATCACTGCTTGATATTGTAAAAATAGGCACTTCTGCTGGTGGTGCAAGAGCTAAAGCAGTAATTGCGTATAACTCCGACACAGGTGAAGTACGCAGCGGACAAGCTTCTGCTCCGAAAGGTTTTATGCATTGGCTTATTAAATTTGATGGCGTTTCTGATAAACGACTAGGTGATAGTCAGGGTTATGGTCGTGTGGAAATGGCTTACCACCTGATGGCTAAAGACTCTGAAATTGAAATGACAGAATGCCGCTTGTTAGAAGAAAATAATAGAGCACACTTTATGACTCAACGCTTCGATCGCATATTTAGTAAAGACAAATTACACATTCAGAGTTTCTGTGCTATGCAGCATTTCGATTTCAATGATGTGAATGCTTTTAGTTATGAACAGCTTTTTCAAACTATGCGTATGATTGGCTTGCCGTATCCTCAAGCAGAACAATTATTCAGACGTATGGTGTTTAATGTTCTTTCCCGTAATTGCGACGACCATACCAAGAACTTTGCTTTTGTTATGGATAAAACCAGTGCATGGAAACTTTCACCCGCTTTCGATTTGTGTTACACATATAGTCCCGCTAATCCTTGGGTAAGTCATCAGGCGTTGAGCATTAACGGTAAAAGACAAAACATTACACGTAATGATTTTATGACTTTAGCAAAACAAATGAATATTAAAAAAGCTAATAAAATCATTGATCATGTTTATGAAATAGTGCAGAATTGGGAACACTATGCTAAGCAGGTTGGCGTGAGTGCTAATCATATAAAAGAAATTCAAGAAAACTTAATCAAATTATAAAATAGTTTTTGCTTCAATTTTCATAAAAACAAAAATACCTGAATCCAGAACAACTCTATTTCCTTTCCTCCAAATTAGGATTCGAACTTTGATCTAAACAACTCCTGATTGAAAGAGGAAACTTACAAGCAGGTGTATATTTAATTTAGGCGAGCGGCGAAAATGGAAATGATAAAAAAAATAGTACATCGTAATTACAAAATTCCTAATGATGCTTTTTTATGTATTCTTTGGGTTTGAAAATATGAATTTAATTCCAACGGTAAACAAAATGTCTTAAAACAACACACTACTAAAATTTTCAAAAATCACACACAAAATTTTACGAATATTTACGTGTAATTGCAAATACATTCGTGTAATTGCGAGTTAATCAGTGTTTTTATAAACGCCTATATATTTTTGCATGGTATTGAGAGTACAGTTAATTCAACATAAGGCCCTATGTAAAAATACATATTTTTTCATGTTCAAATAGTCAGGGTGTGTTGCCGGGCTCGTCGCAGACAATTATGCCAGGCGCCGGCCATCCGACCGGGCGCCGGCGATTAGACAGGGCCGCGGCAATCAGACAGAGCCGCGGCATTCAGATGGGGCAGCGGCAATCTGACCGGGCAGCGGCAATCTGACCCGGCGCTGGCAATCTGACCCGGCGCTGAACTTCATTTTCTCCATTTTGGCGAACCATTTTGATAAAAAAAATCCGCACCTATCAGGTTAATCCACTTCCATCTGCGTTCCCAATCCTTCTTCCCCAATTATTCAATTCGAGAAGGTGTTATAGCCAAAATTTCGAAAGAATTCATGACTTAAATTTAAAGTCAAAGGTTAAATAAAATCCCCGAAAGCACCTATTGATCTTCTCATTTAAGTCTCAAAAATAATTCTAAAAAAAATTGTAATTTACTTTTAGAAAACAGAATATAATTTAACTTTGGTGTGAAGTATCAATTAATTTATAGATTGATTTAACACCCCTTATGAATATGAGCGATAACCTGAATGAAGAACTGAAAAAGAAAGCTGTTGCTGAAGCAGAGCGATTGAGTAAAATTTTTGAAGATACAAAGACTGCCCTTCAAACTGAAGAACGCTTTGTAAATTTTTTAATGAATTATCATCCGGATTCTGTTAAATCGTTTATTGAGCACTATGCCCGACAAAAATCCTATTGGTATGGTCATGCCGATGATATGCACCGGTTCCGGACACGCATGAACGGCCATTATTATGATATAGCAATGGAGCAGTTTAAAGATATTTATCTGAAAAAACTCTTCAATATACAGTGTCGATGGGTATCTGGTGAAATGGATTTGCCAGGTATTGAACTCTCTTCCGACTTTAATAAATTTATAAATGAACCTGAATCATGTACTTTCGTAGAACCCATTACAAGTAGGGAGTTTGAATGTTTCATGCAGTTTAAACAGTTGGGTAACTGGCTGCCGGAGGTAAACGGTAAGAGAATGGAAGAGGGTGACGATAATTATTATAATAGCGCTGCAATCGCTATAACATTTTATCATCGCTTTAGATCAAACTATACTAAAAGAGATATTTTTGAATGTCATCCGTGGTTTTATTTTTATGATAAATGCTTCAACACTGAATCGTTGCTCGATTTGCCAGCCTTGCGCACCGATTTAGAACAGGAATATGAAGAAATTTGGGATGAGGAGATCCATACAAAAACGTTAACTCCCGAACAGTTGAAAAACCGGTATTTTTTATCACGGGCTGATCGTAAACTACATTTGGAAAATCCGGAACTGCATAAAGCATATATTGAAGAAGAAAACATCAAATATAAGGAAGAACATAAAAATGACCCCGAATATCTTTACATGTCCACCTACGACCGAAAATTGATGGATGAACTGGTTCCTCTTCTCGAAGACCGGGAAGTTGTGAAATATTACAAAGCGAATGATGAATGGAGACGACGATTGGAGTGGGGCGAAAGGATTGAAATGACTGTGATATATCTGCAAAAAGCTAAAGAATATATTCCGATTGAATCGAATGATGATTATCGCGAAGCAATAAAAAAAGCAAATAAATATTATGAAAACAAGATGGTTATGGAACTTTTGCCCTTGATTTTTGAAAAATATTGTAAATGTATGAGTAGCGGCATTGCTTTTGAATTTAAAAAGGATCAATCTCCACATGCCGATTTTAATAGTTCACGCGAACATATAATAGAAGCACGCATTTGGAAAGGTGAACCCGGAAATTTGGATTTTTTGAAGAAAGAAAACCTTATAACAAAAAATTAAATCGGTATCATGCCCCGAATTGGTAGTATAGAAATATTGCAAATCATAAATCACAATTAAAATAGATGTTATGAATCCGAAGGAAGAAAAAGAAAAAGCAGTCTGGCGACAGGAAAAACTTCTGGAAATTAAACAGGAACTACAAAAAAGTGAAATCATCGATAAGTTTATGGAAAAGACTTATCCGAATTCAAAGGAAGCATTTATAGATGAATATGCTTCAGCGAAAGTTACTTGGCTTGAATGGGGAGCCAAACAAATGGAATGGAACGAAACGGAAGATCTTCAATGGTTAGAAGATGCCAGAAAGCGCCTGAAAGAAATACAGCAGAAAAAACTGTTCGATGTACAATGTTTGTGGCGTGCCGAAAAAATTACTATTGACCAAATAAAACTTACAATTGATTTCATGTATTGGGAAGATAATATACTAAACTGTCCATTTATTGATCCGGTCAGTGAAAACGATCTGGAAATGTATATTAGCTATTTGCAGACCGGGAACTTTGAACAGGAACAATGGTTTTTAGATCGGTGGCAAGATTATGAAAAAATAAAAGAAGCCTATAATGATGAGAATTCTGAACGCAACTTTCCGGAATGGTATGAATTTCATAACAGCCGTACAGGATTGTCGGCCTATATGCTTTTTCCAGATATCAGGGGCGATAAAGAGAAATTTTATAGAAATTTATGGTCGGAGGAATTGAAGAAAAAAACAAAAGAAGCAGAGAAAGAAAAGAAGCAGGAGAAACAAATAGCTTCCTTTTTTGCTCCCCTAGTTGATATGAATACGGAAAGGCGCCCTTATTTAAATTACACTAAAAAAGGTTGGATGACATGGTTTGTAAACACGTATGAAGACAAACAAACCCAGGAGGCATTTCAACGTTTTGGTGGCGAGCCCCGATTTGATGATTATGATGAATATTTGGCGAACGATCTGGAATTGTTGGCAAGATCTGGAAAGGTTATTCCCATAACCGGATGGTTCGATTGGAAAGAAGCCATACATAAGACTGCTGACACTTATCGCCGCGAAAAAATTATTGAAGCTTTGCCTTCAGCTTACCAACAATATCGTGTTAGCGTGGATATGAACCTTCCGTTCGAAACTATAGATTCAGTAGTAATGTACTGGGATTGGTATCGTGAATCCATACTTCGTGGACGAGAACTCAACGGAGAACCGAGAGATTTTGATTTCTGAGAATTGGTAATTTGTTTCTCAGTAACAAAGAAAATTAAGGATGAGAAATGATTTTACAAGAAGTCTGCAAATATCGACCATCAAACTAAATTGAATGAGGTAATTCATTTTCATCGATTAACTTTTCATTTTTTTGCACATAAGCTATATAAGCATTGTGGTCTTTAATAATTTTTATAATAAAAATTATACCAATCATTGTGCCGATTGCACCTAGAACTATTGTTGCCGGTTTGGTATTAAATAGTTTCCCTTTTGGCGTTAATGGCACTGGTTTACCAAAAGCTTGAGTAAACATTAAATATTTTTCTTCCATTTTTACAAAGTTTTAATTCTGATAAATACATAATCTTTCGACTCCCATGTCATAACATAAGGTCCAAATTCAACAATATATACGCCGTCTGATTTTCCGGCGGAAAAGCGATATGAATAAGCTTTGGCATTAAAGTCTCTTTTTCTTAATTCATCGATATTAACCAAAAGCCCCTCCCGACCTATTCTCATTGAACTCAAGATACCAATAGACTTTTTTAAATCTTCTATTTTTTTTCGCATAATGTTACCTGGAATTTTCAGTTTCATCAAGTCCGGAATTCGGCCTAACCTATCAAAGTCCTTAATATCATTGTTATATTCCTTTCGACATTCAGGATTACAGTATTCATCACGTTTATCATCAACGATGAATACTGATCCGCAATTTTTACAAGTATCTGTCGGTTCTAAACCGGCATTAAAATTTTCTTCTGATTTCATAATTTATTTGTTTTTAAATTAATAAGAATTTTGTGTTTTATTTTTTTGGAATTTCTTTAGTTATATTTCTATTTATTCTTTCCTCTACTGTTATGCTTCTGAATCATTATATTCTGAGCATCTTCAGTCATCTGCTTAATGGTTTTCGATTGATTGGACAAAAGCCAGGCATCTATTTCAGATTTTAAAAATATTATACGCTTGCCTGACTTATGAAAAGGCATAGTTCGCTTATGTGTTTTGGAGTAAATATCACTCAGGGAAGGATGCGTTGGTAGATATTCAATGAGTTCTTTAGTGTCAAACCACCGGTCCTTTGATTCTTCATTATTCTTATTTTCAAAATTTTTCATCATGCAATCAGACATAAATTGCACAATTTCCAATATTTTTTCTACGGCCTGCGGAAGGTCGTTATGAGTTAGTCCAGCCATAATTTGAATTTTTAATTATTAATTTTTTGAAATGGTAGATTAACCAGAATAATCTCTGACTAAAATTATTGATTAACCATAATAAACCAAATTCAACCACATCCGGAAAAAGAAAACCTTCTGTAATAATAATATTCTCCGTGGATACTCTATAGATTAATATTTCTATATTTAATCCAAACTCAAACCATGAATTGTGATACTTTCTTTGGAGCAGAATTATTTTGGTCAATTCCATTTTTAATTGAATTTGACCATAAAGGTAAATCAGGCAAAAAGCGATAAAATCCTTTTTTTACTTTTGGGAATTTTGGGAAATTTCTGAAATAAGATTTTTTAAATCTTGACGATATCTATTCTCCGTCTTATACATGTTTTTGCGAAATATACTGCCATCTTTGTAAACATTCAGTCCAAGAAACTTTTTATTTAAAAGTGTGGCTTTATTTGCTTCATTTGTATGTTTAATAATAGATTTTCTCTCCAATTCTTCCATCCAGATTCCCATAGCACATTTCGATTTCCCTATGTAGCACATCTCGCTATTTATTAAGGGTGGATCTGTTTTTCTCAGGGCATCAATATAAGCGTCAATCAGTGCAGGATTATAAAACAATTCCTCAAATGAGGTTATCTCAATAAAGTGACTGTTTCTTCCTTTACTTTTATTATTATTTTCGTTCTTCTTATCTTCTAATTTTTTTAGAATGCTAATAATTTCTTTAAGGTCCATCGAATAATCTTCACAGTTTTTGTGAACAATATAATTTTTTTGGAGGTTAAACTGGTTAATAATAGAAGTTACCTGATTTTTATAAACGTCCTGTCCTACTGACTTGTTGGAGTCTTTTATCTTCTGTACCCATTGCATAATTATCCCCTGTCGGGAATTTTCCTGGAATGGACTATTATTTCTTATGTTGCGCAAAACTATTTTCTCAATGAAGACTGGAAAATGCTTTGCTTTAAACTCATCAAAACCAATTAGATTTTCGTAATGATAATCCAAAAATGCCTCTATTTCCCAATCCTCTCTTATGATAAGTTCGAGAGTGATACCAATTTGAAAGAAAGGATTATCTGAAGATATTATCAGCGTACCGGTATTTTTATGCTCCTTATAACTTGGGTACTTCCATTTAGAATCCGGTCCAAGAGATTTATAATAATATTCCGCAAGTAAATAGAGGTTTTGAAAATATTGCCTTTTATCAAAGCCCTCCGTTTTTAGAACTCTGGTATTTGATGAAGCAATGAATTCCAGCTCTTTAATAGTCTTTAGGATATTGATATCATAAGGGTCAAATTTCATTCTTAGATATGATATTTGTTATTTCGTCTGAATTAAATAATGAATTTACAATTGATAAAATTAATTATTTTCTTGAAAATAAGACCCAAATTATTCATCTAAAAAAGCCATTCTAAAAACATTTTTGTGCAAATCTTGTGCACACACATAAAAAAAGGGTTTCAGAAAAACTCTGAGACCCTTGTCAATCCTGGTCGGGGTGAGAAGACTCGAACTTCCGACCACTTGTACCCCATACAAGTACGCTAGCCAACTGCGCCACACCCCGAACTTTATCCAAACACAATTCTGTTTGGGCTGACAAAATTACACCTTTTTGCGAATATAAAAATTATTGCAGGGTTAAATTATCAAATCTCTCAAAACATATTATGTTCCGTATCGCTACAATCATTAAATTTGCACTCTAAAATAGCCTGTTATTTATGAAAAAGATACTTTTTCCTTTTTGTTTTTCAGTTTTGCTTTTGTTGATAGTAATACCATCGGCAAACGCGCAAAAATTCACCATTAGCGGCTATGTAAAGGATGCCTCAAGCGGTGAATTTCTGATAGGTTCAAACGTCTACCTCAAAGAACTTATGAAAGGAGTTTCGACCAACACCTACGGTTTTTTTTCGATCACGGTCGAAAAAGGCGATTATGATCTGATAACATCATTTGTTGGTTACAAAGACTACGAAGAAAAGATCAAACTCGATAAGAACATAAAACTCAATATAAGCCTTGAACCGAATGTAATAACCACTAAAGAAGTTGTTATATCAGGTGAACGCGAAGATAAAAACACACAAAGTACTGAAGTCGGTAGGGTTGAAATTCCAATTGAGAAGATGAAAAAACTTCCCGCTATGTTTGGCGAAGTTGACATAATTAAAGCCATTGAATTAACTCCCGGAGTTCAATCTGCCGGCGAAGGCAACACCGGTTTTTATGTCAGAGGAGGCGGTCCGGATCAAAATCTGATTCTGTTAGACGAGGCTGTCGTTTACAATGCTTCTCATTTGCTTGGTTTTTTTTCTGTTTTTAATGCCGATGCTATAAAAAATGTAGAACTGATAAAAGCAGGCATGCCCGCTAACTTTGGAGGACGTTTGGCTTCGGTGCTCGACATTTCTATGAAAGAAGGTGATAATAAAAAATTTGATATCGATGGGGGTATCGGGTTGATATCATCGCGGCTAACCATACAGGGACCAATAAAAAAGAACAAATGCTCTTTTATAGTATCCGGCAGGAGAACCTATCTAGACCTGATCATTCGGCCATTTCTTAATAGTACGTCCCCGTTTAAAAAAGGTGGCTATTATTTTTACGACCTGAATGCAAAGGTCAATTACTACTTCTCTGACAAAGACAGACTCTTTTTAAGCGGCTATTTTGGCAGAGATGTATTCTCCTTAAAAGGAGGTTCGACTTTCTCAAATACTATTGATTGGGGTAATGCAACAGCCACGGTTCGCTGGAACCATTTATTCAATTCCAAATTATTTTCGAACACGACCTTTATCTATAGCGATTACAGATTTAATTTACAAGCCGACCAGAATCTTTATCAGATGAAACTCTATTCGGGAATAAGAGATTACAGTGCAAAACTCGATTTTACCTACATACCGGCAATTCAACACAACATTAAGTTTGGTGCTCTTTATACCTATCACATGTTTACGCCCAACAGCGCTTCAGCAAAATCCGATACAACAGTGTTTGATCTGGGTGGGACTGTAAAACTATACTCACATGAACTTGCCCTTTATGTTTCGGATGATTATGATGTGACCGAAAAAATAAAGATCAGCGGCGGACTGAGATACTCAATGTTTTTCTTTGTCGGGCCATACAGCCAATACGTTCTTGATAATACCGGAAAAATTTCTGACACTGTAAATTACAGCAGAGGAAGTCTTATAAAAATGTATCAGGGTCTGGAACCCCGTATTTCTGTAAAATTCGGTATCAAATCCAATTCGTCCATAAAAGCATCGTTTACGATGAACTATCAATACATTCATCTGGTTTCCTACACCTCGGTTTCACTCCCAACCGATATCTGGATGCCTTGCACTGCTATTGTGAAACCCCAGATCGGATATCAGTATTCAGTGGGATATTTTCAAAATTTCAGAAAGAACATGTGGGAAACCTCATTGGAGTTTTATTATAAAGACATGCGGAACCAGATCGAATTTAAAGAAGGTACACAACCCCAGGATAATTTGAAAAACAATACCGACAATAATCTTACATTTGGAAGAGGCTGGTCGTATGGTGGAGAGGTTTATATTAAAAAACGACTTGGAAAAACAACCGGTTGGATTGGATATACCTTATCATGGACACAGCGTAAATTTCCAGATATCAATCAAGAAAAAGTATTTTTTGCAAAATACGATCGCCGTCATGATATTTCAATTGTTGTTTCACAACAGCTTGGCAAACGATGGTCGATCTCGGCTGTTTGGGTTTATGCAACAGGTAATGCAATTACCCTGCCCTTGGCAAGATATTTTTTATCAGGCAATATTGTTGAAGAGTATAGTGCAAGGAATGCCTTGAGAATGCCTGCTTATCATCATCTCGATATTTCGGCAACTCTGGAAGGTAAAGAAAAACCGGGCAAAAAATTTCATTCGAGCTGGACCTTTGGCGTTTATAATGTATACGACCGCATGAATCCTTATTACATTTATTTTGAAACTACAGGGTCGCTGACAACATTGGATCTAAAAACCGTTGCAAAAGAAATTTCTCTGTTCCCGATAATACCATCAGTTACATGGAATTTTAAATTTTAAAAATGTCTTATCATGAAAATATCTAACCAAAGAGTTCTTATCGTAGTATTATTGCTTTTGCTGTTTTCGTCCTGCGAAAAAGATATCACATTTAAACTTCCTGACCAGACCGTAAAGCTGGTTGTTGAAGGTTGGATCGAACAGGATCAGTTTCCTGAAGTGATACTTACAAAATCGTCTCCCTACTTCTCTCCTATCGATACGGCAGCTCTCCTGAGTTCTATCGTTCAGGATGCCAATGTTTATATCTCCAACGGGACCACTACCGAAAAGCTCTCGCTGGTATATGATTCTCAATATCCTTTTTTCTTTTATAAAGGCGACACTATGAAAGGTGAGATCGGAAAAACCTATAATCTTACCATTCTTTATGAAGGAAATACATACACCGCCACTACTTCAATACAGCCGCTTGCAAAATTCGATTCGGTTTGGTTTAAACTTAATCCCAATAGTGACAGTATCGGCAATGTGTTTGGTTATGCTACCGACGACGGTTCTGTCTATAACTATTATCGTGCCTACACCAAAATATTGCATGTAGACACTGATTTTGTTCCGATCTACGGTTCGGTTTGGGATGATAAGTTCTTTAGCGGGCAATCGCTAACGGCTCAATTATATCATGGAATTGCCAGCAATATAGTTTCCCCGTCAAGCGGAAACGACCGTGGATTGGGATATAAACTGGGAGATACTGTCATGGTAAAACTATGCACTCTCGATTATGAAACCTACAAATTTTGGGTTGCTGCTGAATCGGAGATCTATTCGACCGGAAACCCATTTGCAACAACAACCTCAATTCCATCCATGATCTCAGGAGGTGCACTGGGTTGTTTCAGTGGATATGGCGCCACGTATAATACTCTTGTTTGCAAATAATATAAAATCTATAACATGACTACAAAAATTGAAAAAGTAAAAGTACTTATCATCGGTTCCGGCCCTGCCGGTTACACAGCAGCAATTTATACAGCACGTGCCGATCTGAAACCTGTTTTGTATCAGGGATTACAACCGGGCGGGCAATTAACCACCACTACGGATATTGAAAATTTTCCCGGGTATCCCGACGGAGTTGACGGCAACCAAATGATGGAAGATCTGCGTCGCCAGGCCGAACGTTTCGGAACCGATATACGTTGGGGTGTTATTTCAAGCGTTGACTTTTCGTCGAGACCATTTAAAATAGTTGCCGACGAAACAAAAACCATACTTGCCGAAACAGTTATTATTGCCACGGGCGCTACTGCCAAATGGATGGGATTGGAATCGGAACAAAGACTCAGAGGTTACGGAGTTTCGGCATGTGCTACCTGCGACGGATTTTTTTATAAAGGACAGGATGTAGCCATCGTTGGTGGCGGTGATTCTGCTTTGGAGGAAGCCACCTATCTGGCAAAGCTTTGTCGTAAAGTATATCTTATTCACCGCAGGAATGAATTTCGTGCTTCGAAAGCTATGCAGCATAAAGCTCATAACACTCACAATATTGAAATGCTTTTGGGGTATGTTCCCGTTGAAGTTACAGGCGAAAAAAATGTTGACGGGCTTATTGTTAAAAACGTTGAAACCGGAGAACAAAAGAAACTCGATGTGCAGGGATTTTTCGTTGCTATAGGACATACACCCAATTCCGAGATATTCAAAGGACAAGTTGAAATGGATGAAGCCGGCTACATTATCACCAAACACGGAACTACCAAAACCAGTATCAAAGGTGTTTTCGCTGCCGGTGATATTCAGGACCATGTTTACCGACAAGCCACAACAGCTGCCGGAACAGGCTGCATGGCTGCCATTGAGGCCGAACGTTATCTATCATCGGATCATTGATAATAAGTAAATGCTCACAATTATCAGAGTTTTCATTTTGGAAACGGAACAATGCAAACAGTTTTAATTACAGGTGCTGCCGGTAATCTGGGAGGGTTGCTGGCCCAATACCTCAAAGATTCAGAACTGAATTTGAATCTTTTGATGCATCATAAAGATGTTGCTCCTGAATTGAAAACATTGCCAAATGTGAAAGTATTTAAAGCCGATCTGGAAAACCCTGACACATTATCTCCTGCCTTACAAAATGTGGATACTATTGTTCATTTTGCAGGGATACTGTTTAAACATAATCCCGAAAAATTCCTTCCTAAAACCAATACGGTTTATTTCGGTAACCTTTTAAAAAAAGCTATTGAGAACAAGGTGAAACGTATTATTTTGATCAGTTTTCCGCATGTGGAAGGAGAAACAACTCCCGAAAATCCTGCGAAAGGTATCCTCAACGGAACACCTTCATCCATGCATGCCAAAACCCGGCTGGAAGAAGAACGCCTGATGTTTGACAACGATATTGCAGATAAAATTGAATCCGTCTCCTTACGTGTTGGGATGGTTTACGGCAAAGGCATTTTAATGATAGAAGGAGCCCGCTGGTTCGCGAAACACCATTTGTTGGGGATATGGAGAAAACCAACATGGATACACCTGATTTCTACCATCGACTTTTTAGCTGCATGCAAACAAGCCATTATTAATGAAAACATCCGTGGTATTTATCATTTAGGCGACGAAGGCAAACAAACCTTGCAGGAATTTCTGAATGCTGCCTGCACGCAATGGGGCTGCGGAAAACCCTTGCGTATGCCGGTAGGTTTGATCATGTTTGCAGCACGAACGTTCGAGTTCTGGTCGTGGATGTTTGGAACCAGAAGCCCGCTGACACGCGATTTCGTTAAAATAGGAATGGCATCGTATTATGGCGACACAAATCGTATGAGAAACGAATTGCTCCCAAATTTAACCTATACAACTTTTAAAGATGGTATCGAAACCTTATAAACAAGCCAGGGGCATCAATAATTTCCAAATAAATTAATACTAAACCGCATGAAAACCCGCAAAGAATTAAAAGAGGAATACAAACAAATGAAGTATAAAATGGGTGTGTTCCAGATCAAAAACATTATCAATGGTAAAGTATTTGTGGGTAGCAGCATCGATCTGAAAGCTATCTGGTTCGCTCAAAAACTGCAGCTCGATATGGGCATACACCCAAATGCAGGCCTGCAAGAGGATTGGAAGAAATTGGGAGAAGGACAATTTGTTTACGAAATACTCGAAGAAATAAAACAATCTGACGATAAGCCTCTTGATTATACCAAAGAAGTGAAAGCTCTGGAAGAAATGCTCATCGAAGAAATGCAGCCATTCGATGATAAAGGTTATAACAAAAGAGCAAAGCTTAAGAAATAAGACTTAACACGTAAAAACAAAGAGCAATTTGGTTAAGCAGAACATTTGTATAACTTTGTGTCCGGAAAACAGGCCTTTTCCCACTAAAACTAGCAATAAACAGAATTTTGTCCTTAATCTGATCTATGATAAAAACCTTTACGCTTCTTGTTGTTTTTATTTTGTGGGCTAACACAAGAACACATCATACCAATTATATTGATCCCACAGGTACATACGTAATCAATAGCAAAACAACTAAAAACGGAAATGATATCTACGGATATTCAGGTCAGGTACAGGTAAAAAAGATCACGCCGAAAAAGATCGCGATGACGTTTTGGGTTAACAAAGGCGCACCAAGCTATAATTCCGGTTCGTTTATCGATACCATGGATTATCAGAATAACATTGCCGTTTACAAAACACCTGATATAGATACAAGCTGCCTGATCAGCTTTACTTTTACTCAGGATGGTGTGAGTGTGAAAGAAAAAACAGCCGATTTCAATTGCGGTTGTGGTTTCGGACATGCTGTGGTAGCAGATGGTTTTTTCAGAAAAACTTCATCGAAACAACCTGTGTTCAAAAATCCCGGAACGGGTGAGATAATCAAATAACTCTTAAAAAGCGACAATGTAAGTTAACTTTGCAGTAATGTATGTTTACATTGCAGTAAAGTATGCTTACATTGCGGTAAAGTATGTTTAATTTGCAGCAATGTATGTTTACATTGCGGTAAAGTATGTTTACATTGCCGTAATGTTTGTTTACATTGCCGTAAAGTATGCCTACATGGCGGTAATGTCTGTTTACATTTCGGTAATGAATGGTTACATTGCCGCAAAGTATGTTTACATAACGGGAATCCTTGTTTTATTGGAGTAAATTGTTCCTATAAGAAGTATAATGAATCAGTAATATTGAAAAAAGGATGGTTGGAATGGAGAAAATGATATTAAAGTTTATCCAAACGCTTTGAATAATAATTTTTCCGACCTTCGCACTTCAATTCAAACTTTTAACTCCCCCATGAACATCAACGAATTTCAACAACGCGATAAGTTTGCCGTTCTGCTCGGCATCGAACTTCTGGAAGCTGCCAACGGCTGCGCGAAAGCAAAACTCCTGATCAAGCCCGAACATCTGAACGGTGTGGACAATGCATTCGGCGGAGTTATCTTTTCGCTGGCCGATTTCACTTTGGCTGCTGCTGCCAATTCGCACGGCAATGTGGCTGTTTCTATCAATTCGAGTATATTCTTTTTGCTGGCTGCTCAACAGGAAACCATATTTGCCGAAGCCACCGAAACATCCTTAAATCATAAACTCGCCACCTACACCGTCAACATCACCAACCAACATGGCGCACTCATAGCCACCCTGCAGGGAATGGTGTATCGGAAGAAGGAAATGTATTGATTGTAATTAATTGTTATTTTTCAGCCATGAATAAGCGATTGGCGATTGGCGATTTGTGATTTGATAAAAAAAACCACAGAGATACACAGAGAAACCCTCACGACATCGGTCTTCCGACTTCGGCCTTCTGACTTCCAACCATTCACTATTCGTTATACACTTTTATCTTGCTCCTTTTCCCTCATTCCACCATGGCCCTGTTCAGGAAATCATTCAAGGGTTTCATCGCCTTATAGGCTTTTACAGTGTAGTCGAAGAGTTTTTCTTCGGTTAGTTTCGTCGGGTTGAACCGGTTAAGGGCGGTATAATCTTTAAATTTCAAATACTCTATTCCTTTAAAGTCTTTCAGGTAGCCTTTCGGGGGAAGGCTCAAACGGCTGCCGTCGATGCCGCCAAAATACTTCACAAATTCTTTTTCCGTCACTATCTTTTCAAACTCATCGATGTTATAAAATATCTCCTGTCGTATCTTTTTCAGGGTATCGGGCTCGGGCATGTAGATGCCACCGCCAATAAAACAACCGCCGGGTTCGAGATGGAAATAATAGCCTGCATTGTGAATTTTCTTTCCGCTTTTGTTGAAACTCGCTCCGAAATTGGTTTTATAGGGCGACTTATCTTTGGCGAACCTCACGTCGCGAAAGATACGGAAGATGCAATCCTGAGCATGCAATCCCAGGATATCTTTATCAAATGCCCCAACATCTTTTATAAGGCGTTCGGTTATCTTCACAAATTCGTTTTTGGCAGTTTCGTATAGTTTCTTGTTTTCGGCAAACCACTCACGGTTGTTGTTTGCAGAGAGTTTCTCCAAAAAGTTCAAACAAATGTCTATCATCTTTTTTTTAGGGTAAAATTAAAAAAGAATTTCCATATCTTTGGATGAAAATATAAAATTATGAGTTTACGCACCAAAAGGCTTTTTCAGGATGCCGAAACGATAAAAGCCATCATCGATAAATGCACGGTATGTTATGTGGGGCTGGCCGACGAGAACAACATGCCCTATGTAGTACCTTTCAACTTCGGATACAAAGATAAATGCATCTACCTGCATTCGGCTCAGCAGGGCAAGAAGATGGACATTATGCGCCTTAACAACAAAGTGTGCGTTACGTTCAGCACCGACCACCAGATGGCTTTTCAGCACGAGGAAGTGGCATGCAGCTATCTGATGCGCTATCGCAGCGTGCAGGTGTTCGGACATATTGAATTTATCGAAGGTTTCGACGAAAAGGTGGAGGCGCTCAACATTTTTATGCAGAAATACACGGGCCGCGATTTTAAATACGGCGGGCCCTCGGTGGAGGAAGTGAGTGTTTATAAGGTTATCGTCGATACGATGTTTGGAAAAGAATTCGGTTATTGAGCCAGCATGCAGCAGTTTGTCAAAGCCAAAACCATACTGAGCCGATATAAAGAGGCCGACGGGTGGTTTCACATCAAATATTCGATGAACCTCTACAGGGGTTGTCAGCATCAATGTATTTACTGCGATTCGCGGAGTGAGTGTTACCACATCGCCAATTTTGAAGATATACTGGTTAAGGAGAATGCCATAGAACTGCTGCGCGCCGAACTGCGCAAGATCAAAGAGAAAGATACGATAGGCACGGGCTCGATGAACGACCCCTATATGCCCGCCGAACGAGAGCTGGAACTGACGCGCAGGGCTCTTACCGTTATTAAAGAGTTTGGCTTTCCGCTGCATATTATCACGAAAAGCGATATGGTGTTGCGCGACTATCAGCTTATAAAAGACATAAGCCGGGTGTATGCCACGGTTTCGGTAACTATCACCACTGCCGACGATGCGCTTTCGGCCATTATTGAGCCGGGCGCCCCGGTTTCGTCGCTGAGGTTTGAGGCGGTGCGCAAATTATCGGAAGGGGGCGTGAGAGCAGGCATATTGCTGATGCCCGTGTTGCCGTTTGTGACCGACACGGAACAAAACATCACCGCTATAATAGATAAAGCCCGCGACGCGAAAGCAGCGTATATATTGCCCGCTTTCGGCATGACGTTGCGCGATAAGCAACGCGATTATTTTTTCGACAAACTCGGCCAAATGGATAAGAATATATTAGCCAAATACCAAAAGTACTACCACGGGCAATATAGTTTTCAATCGCCTGTACAAAACAAACTCAGCGCCTTGTTTTCTGCTTTATGCAAGCGCTATAATATCCCGACCCGCATACCGCCCTACCAAAAACCCGACAACCCACAGTTCACGCTTTTTGATTGAGGGGGGAAGAAATTAACTATTGCAAGCAGGGAGCATAAAAGTGTGACGAAATGGCAGAGAATTGAAAAAAAGGGCTAAAAAAGGCACTGAACAGAGCATGTAATGGACGGAACAGAGCAGAGAAGGGTCGGAACAGAGCATGTAAGGGTCGGAATACGACATGTAAGGGACGGAACAGAGCAGGGAAGAGTCGGAATACGACATGTACGAGACGGAATACGACGCGTTCATGTCGGGACGCTATATGTTTGAGTCGGGAAATTACTTTTTACTGACAGAATGTGACAGTGAATGGTCGGGAAATGACAGTGAAGGGTCGGGAAACTATAGAGAACGGTCGGAAAATTGTAGAGAAAGGTCGGGAAATTGCAGAGAAGGGTCGGGAAATTACAGAGAAGGGTCGGGAAATTGTAGAGAAGGGTCGGGAAATTGCAGAGAAGGGTCGGGAAATTGCAGAGAAGGGTCGGGAAATTACAGAGAACGGTCGGGAAATTACAGAGAAGGGTCGGGAAATGACAGAGAAGGGTCGGGAAATTGTAGAGAAGGGTCGGGAAATAATAATGAATTG
>CAIWKO010000017.1 GCA_903913285.1 uncultured Bacteroidales bacterium
AGACCATAGACCATAGACCATAGACCATAGACCATAGACCATAGACCATAGACCATAGACCATAGACCATAGACCATAGACCATAGACCATAGACCATAGACCATAGACCATAGACCATAGACCATAGACCTTTTTAAACAACAGAGAACACAACGAAAAACAGAGGAACACAGAGAAAATCTTCCGGCTTCGGTCTTTCGTCTTCTAACTTCCGAACTAAAAAGTCCCGCCAACTCAAACAAAAACCCTCCCTCACCTTTCAACTTTAGGCACTTTAGCTCACTTTAGACACTTTAGGCACTTCCAACTCGTAATTAGTAACTGGTAACTATCCCCTCAAGTTCTTCCATCCCGCAGATAACCTTATCGGCCAAAGGGTAGTCGCCTTCCGTTTGTTTTTCGTTGAACAGCACGGTAAACATGCCGCATTGTTTGGCTCCGGTGATATCTTTTTCATACAGGTTGCCGATCATGGCGCAGTGTTCAGGCTTAACACCTATTTTGTTGGCTATCGTTTCGAAAAAACGTACATCGGGTTTCTCGTAGCCCAGATCTTTCGAAGAAAAGAAATAGCGAAAATAGCGCTCTGCTCCCACCCGTTCCAGTGCGCGTATCATGGCCTGCGTATCCGACTGTCCTGCATTGGTAGCTATCACAATGATGTATTTGTTGTAGAGTTGCTGCAAGGCAAGCTCTGCATTGGGTATCCATCCTACGCGGTCCCACAGATACATGGGGCCTTCCTTCTCCGGAAAATCCCGCATCACCGTGTCGCCCCAATCGAATATTAATGCTTTTATCATCTTATGATTTGAACCTTTTAACTCTTAACTCTAGTCACTCTAGCTCACTCTAGTCACTCTAGCTCACTTTCCTTGCCAACCATCGTGTCAGCTCTTCCCACACCTCTATTTTATTGATCTCGTTAAGCATTTCGTGACGGCCTCCGTCGTAGAGTTGCATCGTAACATTGGTGAACCATTTCTTTTTCAGATAGGTTTCAACTTGCTTCGGGCCTTCACCCTTTTCGCCCACCGGATCGAACTTGCCCGAGAGTATCAGTATCGGAAAATCGTTGTTGAGGTTTTCATACAGGTCTTTCCGCTGCACGTACATCAGCAGGCGGAAAAGTTCGCGATAGAACGACGAAGTGCACACAAAACCGCAATACGGGTCGGCTGTATAAAGCCTGCACACGTTCTCGTCGCGGCTCAGCCAGTCGAAAGGTGTTTTGTTGGGTTTGAAAGGTGTGTTATACGAACCGAACGAAAGCGTATCGAGCAGTTTGCTGTGGTTGCGTTTGCCCAGAAGCATACATTGAAACTTAGCCACTTCCAGTCCGAAACTCAGCAGCGAAGATCCATACCATGCCGTTCCCGATATGATCACGCCTGAAATGGTCGAAGCAAATATATCCAGATAGGCCCGTGCGTAGAACGAACCCATGCTATGTCCCAGCAGTACGATCTTATTACCCGGCAACAGGGCTTTAATGTATTTATTGAGCAGATGCATATCGCCCAGCACGGTTCTCCAGCTGTTGCCACCGCCTATATAACCTGCGTTTATCATGGCACCTGCCGTCTTTCCGTGTCCGCGATGATCGTTGGCAAAAACAGCATAACCATGCTTCACCATGTAAACAGCAAAGGCTTCGTAACGCGCTGCGTGTTCGGCCATTCCGTGAGCTATCTGAACAATGCCTTTAACCGTGCTTTTATCATCAGGCATCCACGAATACACCGTGAGCCTGACATCATCATCGGCCTCTATTGTAAATATATCTGTTTCCATATTCTACCAATTCATAAATCCAACAAGTATGAACAATTGGGCTGTCGCGTATGTACCAAGTATCCATCCACCGCTTTTCCTCACATGTTTCCTGAACGTATCGAAAGCCATTATGGTGTCGGATACCAGAAACAACAACGAACCCAACAATTGTACAGTAGATACATCGGTCATCTGATCGGCCCAATGCACGAAACAAAGGTACGAAAAACAGAGTTCTGCGAAAATATATATTAGTACAGCTATTTTAAGTTCTTTCCAATACTTATAAAGTCGCTTGTAAATATATATGCCAGCAAACAGAAACACCACAACGAATATGATCGAGAACGTTGAAAAACTATTTGCATCCACCTGGTGGCGGAACATAAAAACAATATACAACAACTGAACCACCAAAAACGAATGCATGCCTGCTATCAACCATTTTCTGGTTTTATACCACAACAAAAGGATATCTCCTGTCCAGGCAAAGAACAAAGCAGCAATAATAACTGGCTGCAGAAACATATAGCTTACCAGATAAAACAACAGCAAACATGGCATCATCAGCGGTTTTGAAACATACAAGAGCGTCCGCTTATGATACACTCGTGCAAAAACAGTCATCAACGACACAGAGATATATAGAAACAACACAACCATATTACGCACTATCTCGTTTTCCATAGCTTTTCTGATTAGAAAAACAAACCTACAGCTATTTATTCGAACAGAAAAACAAAACCAAAAGAATAACAAAAAATTAAATCGAATTTAGTCCGACTATGTATAATTTTGTACCATAATTTGTTTCCTAACAATGAAGCACAAACTCACTGTTCTGCTTACTGTATTTCTATTTGGATTTACGGCAATAGCACCCGCTTATGGTCAGGCGGTGGTGATAAACGAATTATGTGTCAGTCCTCCCGATCCTGCCGGCGCTACCAACGCCAACTCTTTGTATAATATGACCGAACAACCACCCGATAACAAAGAATGGATAGAACTATACAACACTACATGTGCACCTGTTGATATAAGCTGTTATACACTGGGAAGCAATGCACAAAGAATAACCTCGCTCGGCACAGAAGAAAACTGGGGTGCTTTCACTTTTCCTTCCGGAACAATAATTCCTCCGTTCGGGTTTCTAATAATTGGAGGCAACCATGCTCAGGTGCCTGTTCTTAATTTTGATATGAACGCATATCGTAACTCCACCTTTGGAGTTCAATATCTTGACGGATATTCCGACAGATGGTTTCTGCGCAACGAATACGGCTGGCTTGCCTTTTACGATCCTAACGGTGTTCCGGTTGATGCAGTGTATTGGGATGCTTATGGCAACCCTGCCAATTTGGGTGCACAGAACGAATATCAGCATGCTATTGTCACTACTACAACCTGCCATGGCATAGAAACCCTTGCAGCTGCAGCCAGCATACCCGGTATAGAATATGTGGGGGCTTGTTTGGCAAATACATACACATCGTTTCAGCGGGTTACAGACGGTTCGCTGGTATGGAGCAGCACCCCCATAACAGCTACTCCCGCGGCCTGCAACGGGCCTTGTGTTATAGCGCCCCTGCTGAATATCACTCCCCACAGTGCCAGTTGTGCCGGCAACGACGGCAGCCTTACGCTAACTATAACCGACGGACACACGGGACCATACACCATCAATTGGCTCAATCCTGCAGGACTTCACGCTTCAATCCTGAACAACCTTACTCCCGGCACCTACATTGTTCAGGTGGTGGATGCTACCTCTTGTTTTACGGTTTACGATACAGTTACTATCAATGAATTGCCTCAGCCTACAGTTGCATTTTCGAACGTGCATAACGAAACCTGCACAGCATCAAACGGTACTATAACTGCAATGGTTACCAACGGTAACCTGCCCATAAACTATAACTGGAGCACCACGCCACCTGCTGTTTCTCAAACAGTCAGCAATTTGCCTGCCGGAACCTATCAGGTAACCATCACCGACCATCTGGGCTGTACGGCAACAAATACCATTACACTTATCAATTCTCCCGGACCGCAAATAAATATCGACAGCGTTAAGAACGAAATGTGCAGCGCAGCAGATGCAGCGATATACTCTAGTCCGAACGGGGGAACTTTGCCATATACCTATGCCTGGAATTCGTCGCCTGTGCAGTATACACAAAACCTTACGGGGGTTCATGCAGGCAATTACACCATAACAGTTACCGACAGCAATGGCTGCATGGCTCAAACCGACACTACCCTCACCGATACTCCTCCTCCCCACGTGGCCTTCATCAATATACAATACGACACCTGCAACAAAGGCACAGGGGCTGCCGAAGTGTTGGCATCGGGCGGACATCCGCCCTACGCCTATAATTGGAATAACAATATTTCGACCAACGATTTCATATCCCATATGGGCGAAGGCACTTATACGGTTTCTGTAACCGACAGTTTTTGCACCACCGTTGCATCGGTGCTTATTCCGAACATACCCGGCCCTCAGGCCGACTATTCGTTCTACCCACCAGTTGCAACTATTGAAGATCCCGTGTTTCGTTTTCAGGACGCTTCGGTCGGTCAGATAGATCATTGGTTCTGGGATTTCGGAGATAATACCTATTCTGATGAACAGTCGCCTTTCCACACCTATACGGATGTCGGCACCTATCATGTGTTGCTGGTGATAACAAACGATTACGGTTGCAGAGATTCTATTTTTAAGACCATCATTGTAATTACACCCATCACCCTCTTCGTGCCCAACTGTTTCACTCCGAACGGCGACGGAAAGAACGACAGGTTCAGGGTTTACAGCGAGAACATCTGCGACTTCGATCTGTATCTTTACGATCGCTGGGGCGAAATGATCTACCATTCAAATGATCCTGAAGCCGAATGGAACGGAAACTATAAGGGAGTTCCCGCTGCAGAAGGAGTTTACAGCTGGGTGATATTCTATTCGGAAGATTGGGCAGAGATACTAAAGATACCTAAAAGCCTTAAAGGTTCGCTGACCATTATAAGATAATATTATTCAATAAACTAAACCGTTTCCAAAGGTTTTTACGAATTCTTTTCCGTAAAAAACGCAGCTCTTTCGCTATTTTTTACGATATTTGCCCCCGTTTGAATAAGCACCAAACCATATCGAAATTCTATTCTAAACTATTAAGTCATGATAACATTAGGTTCACACGATCTTACACTTGAAGAAATCTATTCCATTCTATTTCAAAGAGAAGAAATAACACTTAGCCCCGAATCCTTCGAGAGAGTAAAGAAATGCCACGAATTTCTCCGCGATTTCAGCGAAGATAAGGTCATATACGGTATCAATACCGGCCTCGGCCCTATGGCTCCCTATAAAATTGATAAAGAAAACCGCAAACAACTTCAGTTGAATGCCATTCGCAGCCATTGTTCGGGTTTAGGTGAACCCCTGCCCGATAAATATGCCAAAGCTGCCATGCTTTCACGCCTGAACACGCAACTCAGAGGATATTCCGGAATACATACAGAAGTTATCGACCTATTAGTAAAACTGATCAACTCGAACATTTCAGCAGTAATACCCGAACACGGCGGCGTGGGTGCTAGTGGAGATCTGGTGCAGCTTGCTCATCTGGCTCTCGTATTAATTGGCGAAGGAGAAGTCTGGCAAAATGGCGAAATAAAACAAACCAAAGAAGTTTTTGCTCAAAACAACATCACTCCTATTTCTATTCATATCCGCGAAGGATTGTCGCTCATCAACGGTACTTCCGTTATGACAGGCATTGGCGTCATCAACCTGATGAATGCCTACAACCTGATGAATTGGTCAGTTATAGCCTCCAGTATTATTAATGAGATCGTTGGTTCTTTTGATGATCATTTTTCGCACGAACTTAACATCGTGAAACGCCATAAAGGTCAGGAAGTCATTGCCGGCTATATGCGCAATGTACTTTCAACAAGTTCGCTGATACGCAAGCGTCAGGAACATCTCTACGGCCGCGAATTCAAAGAAGATATCATTGCCGACAAGGTTCAGGAATATTATTCGCTGCGTTGCGTTCCTCAGATACTTGGACCAATTTTCGACACGCTTGTCAACTCCGAACAAATACTCATTTCCGAATTCAATTCGGTGAACGACAATCCTATCATCGATGTTGAAAACCAAAACATTTTCCACGGAGGCAACTTTCACGGCGATTATGTTTCGTTGGAAATGGACAAGATAAAAACAGCCATCACACGTCTTTCAATGCTGTCGGAGCGCCAATTGAACTATCTGCTAAACCCGCGTTTGAACGATCTGCTTCCGCCATTTGTAAATCTGGGTACCCTCGGATTGAATTTCGGTATGCAGGGCGTACAGTTCACAGCCACTTCAACCGTTGCCGAAAACCAAACCTTATGCTTCCCCAATTATGTTCACAGTATTTCATGCAACAACGACAACCAGGACATCGTAAGTATGGGAACCAATTCAGCATTGTTCACCAAAAAAGTGATCAGCAACACTTATGATGTACTGGCTATCGAACTGATGACACTGCTGCAGGCTATCGATTATCTGAAATATCAGGATCGTTTGTCAGATTACACTAAGGAAGTGTACACAAAACTACGCGAGATCGTTCCTGCATTTTCGGAAGACACCACAAAATCAGCCGACATCAAACGTATCAGAAAATACATGGAAAAGAACAGGATACAGGCAGATAAAAAACTCCCGAACCTGATATAAACCAAATGAACTGATGAAATTTGAACTCACCGTTTTGGGTTGTAGTTCGGCCACACCGACAAAAGAACGCCATCCAAGCGCTCAGGTGTTGAATATCTCAGATAAACTTTTTTTGATAGATTGCGGCGAAGGCACTCAGATGCAACTGATGCATTATAAAATTAAATTTCAGCGCATCGACCATATCTTTATTTCCCATCTCCACGGAGACCATTATCTGGGATTGGTGGGTTTGTTATTCACGCTGCATTTATTTGGACGTACCAAAGAGATGCACATTTATGCCAACCATGATCTGTTGGAAATAATCAATCTGCAGTTCAAAGCTTCAGCAACAAATTTGCTATACCCACTAATTTTTCATCCGCTCACCGAAAATATATCAGAAACACTGTATGAAGATGAAAAAATACGGGTCAATTCCTTTCCGCTTATACACAGAGTTCCAACACATGGGTTTTTATTCGTTCAGAAGAATGCGCTTTTGCATTTAGACAAAGAAAAAATTAAAGAACTGAATATCCCTTTCAAATATCTCAACAAAATAAAACAGGGCGAAGACTATATCGACGGAAACGGCAAAAAATATATGAATTCAGAATTAACATTGCCGCCCCAGTCTTCCAAATCATACGCTTATTGTTCCGATACAGCATATAGTTCTGAAATAATTCCGCATATTAATAATGCAGACCTCCTGTATCATGAGGCAACTTTTATGCACGATATGGAAAGCAATGCCATCGAAAAACAGCATTCCACTACCCTGCATGCTGCTAGGACAGCAAAAGAAGCCAATGCAAAACGGTTGCTTGTCGGACATTTTTCAGCGCGTTATGATGATCTGAGCAGACTTTTGGAAGAAACCAGAGGTGCATTTCCATATACGGAACTGGCACAGGAGGGTGTTACGTATATAGTGTAGATTACCGCATTTGATAGTTGGCCTGATACGGTGTTCTATTGATAATAGAACGGCCCAATGTCACTTCATCGGCATATTCCAGTTCATCTCCAAACGAAATACCGCGGGCAATTGAACTGACATCAATATCAAAATTACTCAGTTTTTTATACAGGAAGAAACATGTGGTATCACCTTCGATGGTGGCTGGCAATGCCATGATCACTTCTTTGCATATACCTGTGGCTATTCGGTTCAGCAAGGGTTCTATATTCAGATCGTTCGGGCCGATGCCGTCAATAGGCGAAATGATACCTCCAAGAACATGGTACACTCCGTTATACTGGCTTGTGTTTTCCACAGCAATAATATCACGTATATCTTCCACAACACAGATGATTGATTTATCGCGTTTGATACTCGCACAAATTTCGCAGCATTCATCTTCGGTAATATTATAGCAATGCTTGCAATAGCGTATCTCCTGACGCAACTTCACTATCGTATTTCCCAGCAAAGATGCTATCTCTTCTTCTTCCCTCAAAAGATATAATACCATACGCACAGCAGATTTTCGTCCAATACCAGGCAGTTTGGCAAATTCATTAACGGCTTGTTCGAATAGTTTGGATGGATAGTTTGCCACTCGGAATAATTTTATGCAAATTTATGAAATATAGCCACAGATTTGCAGGTTTAAGCAAATCAATTGCAACTTTTTTAATTTAAATACTATTTTTGTGTAAAATAAACGACGTGAAACCTGTTGTACTTTTAAGCTGCTTTTTAGGATATACTTTACTGTTGTTTCTTGTTACATTTATAACGGCAAGAAGATCAACAAACGCAGGTTTTTATATTGGCAATAAATCTTCGCCATGGTTTGTGGTTGCTTATGGAATGATCGGCGCTTCGCTGTCGGGAGTTACTTTTATGTCGGTTCCGGGTTTAGTGGGAACGCAACAATTTACTTATTTTGGACTTGTTGCAGGTTTTCTGATCGGTTATACCGTTATCGCCACTGTTTTGCTTCCGCTTTATTACAGGCTTAATCTGACATCCATCTATTCATACCTGAATCAGCGATTCGGATTCTGGTCATACAAAACGGGAGCTTTTTATTTCCTGTTATCCAGAATTATCGGCGCTTCGTTCAGGATGTTTTTAGTGGTAAATGTGCTGCAAATATTCGTTTTCGATCCGTGGGGAGTACCTTTTGGTTTGGTAGTCGCAGTTTTCATTATCCTTATCATTCTCTATACTTTTGAAGGAGGTGTAAAGACTATAATTTGGACCGATACTCTGCAAACCACCTTTATGTTGCTGGGTGTGGTACTTTCCATTTATTTTATTTCAAAAGAACTCGGGTTTGGAATCGGAGATATATTTTCGAAAATACACGCTGCCGGATATACAAGAATGGTAGAAACCGACTGGCACAGCAAGAATTTTTTCCTTAAGCAGTTTTTTAGCGGTGCTTTTATCGCGATTGTGATGACCGGACTCGACCAGGAGATGATGCAAAAGAACATCAGTTGCCGCAACCTGAAGGAAGCACAAAAAAATATGTTTGTGTTCAGTGGTATACTTGTTGTGGTAAATCTTTTGTTCCTCACATTGGGTGCTGTACTATACTTGTATGCTTCAACAAAAGGAATTGCAATTCCAGCAAAAACCGATGATCTTTTTCCAACCATAGCTTTCCGGTATTTAAGTCCGCTGGCAGGATTGGTGTTTATGGTCGGACTTGTATCGGCAGCTTATCCCAGCGCCGATGGAGCTCTTACTGCGCTTACAACTTCGTTTTGCGTGGATTTCTTGGGATTTAAAGATAAAAGCAAGCTGGATGAAAATAAGAAAAAGAAAGTACGGTACATGGTCCACATCGGCTTTGCCATAATTCTGTTCGCTGTTATCCTTATTTTTCGTGCACTGAATAACGAGGCCGTGATCAATGCCATATACAAAGCCGCGGGTTATACCTACGGGCCTCTGCTGGGTTTATTTTCATTCGGATTGTTTACCAACTTTGCGGTAAAGGACCGCTATGTATGGATAGTGGCTCTCATCTCCCCTGTGGCGTGTTATGTGTTAAATAACTTCTCGAAAACCCTTTTCAATGGTTATGAGTTCGGGTTCGAATTGCTAATCCTTAACGGTTTTCTTACCTTTATCGGTTTGATGATTTTGCGAAAACGAAATGCATGATCCCGAAAAAATCACATATCCAAAGCCTGATAGAGCAAGGTGAAAATCAGCGCCTTGATTTTAAATTCGAGATCTCGGATTCGCGCAAAATTGCCCGCACTATATCTGCATTCAGCAATACTGATGGAGGCACTTTGCTTATAGGTGTTAAAGATAATGGCATCGTTTCAGGCGTTCGCTCAGAAGAGGAAATATACATGGCCGAAGCGTCGGCAAAAATGTATTGTAAGCCTGAAGCAAACTTCAGGGTTAAACAATGGAACGAAGCAGGCAAAACAGTATTGGAAATACAGATTCCGAAAATGAACGATGCTATTTGCTATGCACAAAATCAAGATGAAAAATGGCTGGCTTATGTGCGTGTAAATGATAATAATTATTTGGCCAATGCCGTGCTGATGCGTGTTTGGAAACGAAAGCTGAGTGCCTATCCAACCCATATGCAATATACAGAACGTGAGAAACTCCTTCTTGATTATCTTACGCAGAATCCGCACATATCGTTAAGTATTTTCTGTTCTCTGGCTGTCATTTCAAGAAACACGGCCGAAACCATACTTGTGAATCTAATAATGCTTGATGTTGTTGAATTGTTCTATACAGAAAAAAATGTGCTCTACCGGATTAAATAAACTGCTTTTCGTACCTTTGCAATCTTGTAAATGAGTAACAAATTTATCCTTTCCTAAAAAAATGAAAAAAAACATACCCACATTAATATACTTGACCCTTGCATTTTTCTTATCCGCAAACTTGCTTCATGCGCAACAAAAAGAACCTGAAGATTTAGGTTTGGTGAAGTGGCTTGATTTAAAAACCGCCCAGGAACTGAGTAAAAAACAACCCAAACCCATACTGATCGACGTGTACACAGATTGGTGCGGATGGTGCAAACACATGATGAAAACCACTTACTCAAATCCCGGATTGGCCAACTATATCAATGCCTTCTTCTACCCTGTCAGATTCAATGCTGAAACACCGGATACTGTCGAGTTTCAGGATAAAAGGTATATCAATAAAAAACTCGGGAACCGTTCTCCAAACGATTTTGCTGTAATTCTTCTTGAAGAAAAACTATCCTATCCAACCACGGTATTTTATAACAACGATTATAAATTTAAAATGCTTGCCCCTGGCTATTTAGCAGTTAAAGATATCGAGCCGATCTTGGTCTATACGGTGGAGTATATTTTTAATACCACTTCAGTGCAGGATTTTCAGAAATACTATTATAAAGCATTTTATCCCGATTCAACCTTTGTGAATAAAGACACTGTTCAGTGGCTGAATAGCTTCAACGAAGCCGCTAAGAAAAATGCTGTAAACAAACGTAAAACGATGCTGTTTGTGAATACCGACTGGTGTAATGGCGGTAAAACCATGTTGAAAAGTACGTTTAACAACAGCGAGGTAACCGATTTTGTCAATACAAAGTTCTACCCCGTTTATATGAACGGGCAATCGTTGGATACTATTAATTACGATGGTAAAGTTTATGCAAACACTGCACAAAACAAAAGTTTTCATCCGTTCTTACACCAGATACTCGGCGACCACATCGTGTTGCCAAGCATTTTGTTTTTTGATGAGGACATGAAATACATTTCGCTGACAAGCCAATATCTCACCCCCGAAAATATGAATGTCATTCTGCACTATTTTGCCGATGATATTTACAAAACCAAAACCTGGGATGTTTATTTGAAAGAAAAGCAGGAAAAAAAGAACTGATTTCTAAAATTAAGAATATCTTTATCCGCAAAAAAACACATAAGGATGAAGTATAAAATTACGCTGCTTATCGCTTTCTTATTAATTTCGATTATAGGCAGATGTCAGGATGTTATTACAAAAACGAATGGGGAGAAGATTACTGTTAAGGTAATAAAAGCAGGATTCGATACGGTAACATACAAATTGTATGACGACCCGGATGTCATAACAACCTATTCTCTCAATAATAAAATATATTCTATTGCCACCTCGGACATTTCCTGGATCATATACAAGAACGGAAACAAGCAAACATTTAAAAAAAGGGAGACCGTATTTGACATCAACAGCAATCCGTTGGAAAAAAAGACCTATAATTCAAATCAAATATTCATTTCGGGACACACATATCTTTATCACGAAAAACAATTGGGAACTTTCGGCCTTGTTAAAATGATGAAGGAAATTACCACTCCTCACATTCGCAAGGTTTTTATTAGTGGAACAGC
The DNA here is from genome assembly GCA_903913285.1 of uncultured Bacteroidales bacterium. Taxonomy (GTDB): domain Bacteria; phylum Bacteroidota; class Bacteroidia; order Bacteroidales; family CAIWKO01; genus CAIWKO01. The sequence goes on from CAIWKO010000017.1 coordinate 11,859, forward strand.
AATTCGTTATTCAGCCAATTTTGCGTTATGTTCGGGAGCTACGCTGGCAATTGCCGGAACAATTATTTATGAATCAAACGATGCAGGTATTGCCATGGCATATATTGGTGCCGCAATGTGTTTGTCGGCGATACCATTGCATATCATCGGCAAATCAATTCAGCGGAAAATGATCGATAAATATAATCAGTCAGTGACCACAGCCAATGCCGTTAGATTTGATTTCGGTATTACAAAAAATGGACCCGGAATAATTTTGAGTTTCTAAGTGCATTAAATAGTCCTTAATAAATGCTTTTAAAAATAAAATGATGTTCGAAAAAAAGGTTCTTAATGTTTATTCTATAATACTTGGAATCTTTTTTCTGGTTTCGGGATTCGGAAAGGTGATTGATACTACAGCTTTCGGCAGTCTGATAGCTCAATACGGATTTCATTGGGTTATGATTGCGTCTCCCATGATCGTTGTTTTGGAGATATTACTCGGTGTACTATTGGTGTTAGTTATAGCCCCAAAACGCACGGCTTTTGTTTCTTTTATTTTACTCATCATCTTCACTGCCGCTTTTGCTTACGGACATTTCCGAAACGGAATTGACGATTGCGGATGTTTCGGAACTATACGTCAGGCAAGCACCCCACCATGGTTATCGTTTTTGCGAAATATCATCCTTATAGCAATCGCGCTGGTTGTTTGGCTCAAATATCCGCAACAAACGACGGACATCGCGCGCTGGAAAAAGTTTGTCATCGTGGTTGTAATGATCGTTTCGATATTCGAAGCAGGCTATAGTTTCAGGATGCCTTCGTTTTATTCGTATAAAAAACCCGTTCATGCTTACCAAAATCAATTGGTAAAGAACACTGAACTGGCAAAATATGCCAGAGTTTCGCCGGACAGCACCTATCTATTTTTCTGTTTTTCATACACCTGTCCGCATTGCTGGAATTCGATCGAAAACCTACGCTTGTTTAAAAGGAGCGGCACCATTGACAGGTTTGTAGCTCTTGCAAGCGGAAAGGATGCCGACAAATTGTTGTTTGAACAGAATTTTCAACCTGATTTCCCAATAACCAATTTGCCGAAAGAAGAAATGGACAAAATGGTTAATGCCTATCCTACGGCTTTCTATATAAAACACGACTCTATTAAAATAATTATTCAATCGGAATTACCTTCGCCCATGACTTTTAAGAAACAATATAATATTCGCCCCAACAATTAATTCATCAAAACCAAACCTCATGAAAGAAACTATCAAAAAATTCGGACTACCAATTAGTATTGGGCTTATGTTATGTGTGATCACCATTTTTGGTTTGGTTACTAGCTGTTTAAAGACAAAAATGTGTACCGATCCAAATTACCCGCTTTCATGCAGTTCAGCAAAATCATGCTGTCCAACCGATAAACCATGGAATGATGAACATGGAACATGTTGGGTTGATTTAGGCAGTTGCAGATATACCGGGAATGCTTGTGAAGAATGTTGGCCCGAGTGAGGAGAAAGATAAAAGCAATAAGTAACAAGTTTATAGTGGAATAATTTATTAATTTTATTAGAGGCCTGATTTCAATTACAATTAATTGGTACCTATCATTAATAAGCATTATTACAACTATAGTCTCCTAGTACCTGTTAATTATATGTCTTTTGACCACTATAGATTCCAGGTACCTATTAACTATAAGCACGACTGCACTTATATATTCCAGGTACTAATTGTTTATAGTTAAAATAATGACTATTGCTTTCAGGTACCTTCCATCCATAATCATTATTACCATTATGGATTACTGGTACTAATAAACACTAATTAACATCTGGTGAAACTATAAAATAAAAATACTCAGGTAGTGGGAGAAATAGGAAATGTATATTTTTTTTGGTTTTGAGTATGTTTAATTTTTATCTTATCTGCTTCGCTTCGTAAAATAAAAACCACGTTGCCTGCAACCACTGATTTTATTTTATCCATGGCAGCCAATCCATAAAACGTGTCGGGGCGTATCTTTTTCCTGTATGCATAAGAAAAAACCGATACCAAATCTTTAGGATCTATATTGTCGGGTAAAATGATATGTTGATTCTTTTTGTGAACATACCGATGAATAAGCTTTTGCGGAGGCGACAAGGTAGTATCGACAAAAACCCAACCGTCAATATCAATCGAGGAAATATTGCCTTTATGATGACGATAATAAACCGTTGTTACTGCCACTCCACACATTGCGGCATATTCTTCAACCGTTGCTAAATTGTGTAGAACATACATAGATGCGCATTTTTGTGAAACAAAATAAATTTCACGACTAAAAAAAAAAAAAAAACCGGACAAATTGCCCGGTTTTTATAAAATATATTGAGGTAATTAACTTCTTGCCAAAACCGGAAAACGCAGACGTGCCAAATAGAACACTCCAAAGAAAACCGTATTGTAGAACAAATCGCCAACCAAACTGTTCATAAAAAACGAAATGCCGTTAGCTCCATTGTTGAAGAAAACTAAACCTGCTGCATACGATTCCATCAAACCGGCGAAAGATTGCGGATAGAACGGACTTCCCAACCATGCTGCAAAATTGGTAACCACGAAAAACAAAATAGTAGAACCTAAAGAAGCACCTAATATCCCTAATACACTCGGTTTGCGCGATAACCACAACCCTATACCCACTGTAGCCACAAAACTTATGTAAACTGCAAACATCGTCGTGTGGAAACCCAATAATATATCGCTTAAAAACATGGCAGCAATTGGAACCAGAAATGCCAGATATTTTCTGTTCAGATACGTTCCACCGAACAATGCAATAGCTGCTATCGGGGTAAAATTAGGCCAGTGAGGGATCAATCGCATCGAAGCACCGGTAAGAATAACGGTTAATACAAACCAAAAGCGTGAAGTAAATAGTTTTTTATCCATGTTGACTTTAATTAATTTTCTGACCACAAAAATAAAAAACATTTTCCATTTTCAGGTTTTTATTTTTTTTATTATTAACAGACAGCCTGTTTAAAAAAAATCTAAAAACTGTTATTTTATTTGTTTCTGCATTCAAAAATCTAAGAAACAGCATTTTTTTAATTAACCAATTAAAGATTATGTAACGAATTTTATACTAAAAAACTTGTCATATCGTTTTTTTAGCTGAATTTTGCATAAGCAAATAAAAATTTTGCAAATCACTAATCACTATTCGCTAATCGCTAATCACTAATAAAATGAGCATTTATTCCATTCTCACCCTTCTGTTTTTTATTTTTGCAATAATTGGCCTATGGGGGCTTTTCGCCAAAGCAGGTTATAAAGGATGGTACATTCTTATACCCTTCTATAATTTTTATATCTGGCTAAAGATTATCAAAAAACCCATGTGGTGGTTTATTTTCATTCTGGTTCCTTTCATCAATGTTTTCACCATAATGCTGATGATAGTCGAAATCTTAAAATGTTTTAACAAAAACGGTTTGGGCGCTCAGGCATTAAGTATTATTGCACCATTTTTCTATTTACCCTATCTGGCATTTGTTTCCAAAGAAAAATATATTGACCCCGATAAACGTAAAATTGTAAAAAAATCAGCATATCGCGAATGGGCCGATGCTATTATCTTTGCTGTTATAGCAGCTACTATTATCCGCACTTTTTTTATTGAAGCATACACCATCCCCACTTCTTCTATGGAAAAGACCTTGCTGGTAGGTGATTATCTTTTTGTAGATAAGATTAGTTTTGGTCCGCGTATCCCGATGACACCACTGTCGTTTCCGTTTGCACATCATACCTTACCCATGACCGAGAACACCAAATCATATCTGGAATGGATAAAACTCAACTATTACCGTTTTCCTGGTTTAACAACCATCAAGAATAACGATGTGGTTGTTTTCAATTATCCTGATGGTGATACAGTGGCTCTGAACATGCAAAACCGGAGCTATTATTCTATTGTTCGCGAAGTAGGACACAATGAAGTATGGCGCAACAAACGTCAGTTCGGTGATATCATTGCACGTCCGGTTGATAAACGTGAAAATTATATCAAACGGTGCATTGGCATTCCGGGAGACACCTTGCAGATCAAAAATCAAATCGTTTATATCAATGGGAAACCTTTACCTGAGGTTGGAGATAAAGAATTCAAGTATATAGTTCAAACGTCCGACTCTGCTCCGGTTGCTCAAAAAATGCTTGATAAGTTTGACGTAACCGAGGATGTAACGCAGATCGATTACGACAAATATGTTATCACCCTTACCAAAGAAACTGCCGAGAGTGTAAAACTTCTCAGAAATGTGGTTAAGGTCGAAAAAGTAATTTATCCAAAAGGCGAATGGGCAAACTACACTTTTCCTTTCGATTCGAATTATCGCTGGAACGAAGATAACTACGGACCTATATACATACCCAAAGCAGGTGTAACCATTCCTATTAGCATCAAAAACATAAGCATCTACAGACGTTGCATTGAGATCTATGAACACAACGATGTTAAAGTAACCAACGGAAAGATATTCATCAATGGGAAAGAAGCAACTACCTATACATTTAAACTTGGCTACTACTGGATGATGGGCGATAACCGTCACAATTCTGCCGATTCACGTTTCTGGGGTTTTGTTCCCATCGACCATATTGTGGGTAAAGCAAAATTCGTTTGGCTATCGATAGCTCAACCAAACCCGAAATCACCCACACAAAAAAGCTTCTTCCAACGATTACGCTGGAACAAAATGTTCCGTTTGATTCGTTAGGTGAACGGTAAAATTATTAGCGAAGGCTTGGACGAAAGTTCAGGCCTTTTTCTTTTTACTTTAATGAACTCGCTGCTAAAATCCGATTCCTGAAATCAAAACGATTGAAATTACAGCCAGCAATATCCCCAGAATATTAATAGTTGATAGTTTTTCCCGGTAAAACAAAAAGCCAATAAGGGCAGCAATTACAACAATGCTCATATTAAACAAAGGCACAAAAACAGAAACATCGAAATATCGCATTCCTACCAGAAAAAAATAGGTTGAATACCAATTCAGCAGCCCAAGAATTATTCCTGCTATGATGCTTCTTAACATTACTTTTTTCTTTTTGACCAATATCTGCATCGCAACAATAATTAAACCCAAAACAAGCGAAATAAAAAAAGCAATTGTCAGATAGTTGGTATAATCATCCTTAACAAAATGGCCTTGCACAATCTTGAATAAACTATCGTTACATCCGTTTCCGATAAAGAGCAACAAGGGTAAAATAAAATAGCGCATCTGAGCTTTTTGCGCTGTTGTTCGCATCAGAGTCATATAAAAAGCTGCCAACGCCAATACAATACCTGTAATACGCATCCAGGTGGCTACTTCGTGAAACATCAAAAAACCAAACAACACAGGAATAACAACCGACATCTTGCCCGAAACACTGGTGATAGCTATCCCTACCTTTTGGGTGGAGACAGCATATACAATAAACGTTACCAGCAATAATACCCCCGAAATAACAGCATATAATATCCAGGGTTTATCGAGAGTCTGGTGAAAGCCGATAGGAGCCGAAAAATATCCAGCCAGTGTTGCAACGAGATAATTCACGGTGATGGCCTGTGCAATATCGATGCGAAAATGCCCGAAGAACTTAAAAAGGACAAAAATAATAGTCGACGTGATTATGGCAAGAATCAGGTATTCCATCGAAAAAGATTTAACGCAAAAGTAAAGTTTTATAAACGTTTAACTGCTATGATTTTTTATGAATAGGCTTGGATAATTACAAATTATCGTATCTTTGCACCCGCATTGCGGATGTGGCGTAATTGGTAGCCGCGCCAGACTTAGGATCTGGTGCCGAGAGGCGTGGGGGTTCGAGTCCCTTCATCCGCACAAATTAGGATGAATTTGACAGAATGATAATTTTTACGAGTCAAGAAAGGGGAATTTATCCTGTTAGCTGTCATTCTGTTCATACTATCCATCCATAACTATTACTAACAAAATCTGAAGCTCACACGATAAAGGTGAACGATATTTATTAAAAAAGAACTAAAATGATTATTACAAAAGAAAGCACCGGAGATTTAACGGCAACTATAAAGATTGAAATTGAACCGGTTGATTACCAGGACAAGGTTGATACACAATTAAAAGATTATCAGCGTAAAGCTAACATACCTGGATTTCGTCCGGGCAAAGTTCCTTTTGGCATGGTGAAAAAGATGTACGGCAAAGCCATGTTATATGAAGAAGTAAATAAAGCGTACAGCGAAGGATTGCATAAGTATATGATGGAAAGCCAAAGCGAAATTCTGGCTTCGCCCCTGCCTAATCACGAAAAGAATGAAGCTATTGATCTGGACACTCAGACCACTTTTTCTTTTTATTTTGATATAGCATTAGCTCCAGAATTCACAGTGGACATCAGCGATAGAATTGAAGTGCCCTTGTATAAAATTGCTGTCACCGAAGACATCATTGATAAATACCTGAACGATATCCGCAAAAGATACGGCAAACTGGAAAATGTTGAAACAATTGAAGACCACGACATGGTTACGGGAACTTTCGAAGAGCTTGACGAAAAAGGCAATGTGAAAGAAAACGGTATCAAAAAAGACGATGCTTACCTTTACATGGAGTTTATTCAGGATGAAACAAGCAAGAAAAAACTAATAGGACTTAAAGTTGAAGATTCAATTGAATTGGATCCTAAAAAAATTGCCCGCAGCGAACATGAAGAAGCCTATTTTTTAGGATTAAAAAAAGAACAACTGGCTGAAGTAAGTTCGAAGTTCAAATTTACCGTAAAACAGATCAACCGCTCAACCATTGCTGAAATGGATGAAGAGTTCTTTAAAAAAGTATATCCAGATAACAGCATAACCACAGTTGAACAAATGCGCGAACTCATCCGCAAACAGGCTGCCGATGGTTACCAACATGAATGTGAACATAAATTTAAAAGCGACGTTGCCGAGTTGATACGCACAAAAACCGATATCGACTTTCCCGAAGAATTCATGAAACGCTATCTGCTCGAAACCACCGAAGATAAAAAGATCACCAAAGAACAGATCGATGCGGAATGGGACGAAACAAAAAAAGCCTTCCAATGGCAATTAATCGAAAACAAAATCGTTAAAGATAATAAGCTTGCTGTTACTCAAAATGAGGTTAAGGAATTTATTAAAAGTTACTTTATCAAAGCACAGGTTCATGAACATGAACACGATCACGAACATGAACACGAACATCACCACGAAGAAGATGATGCCCGTTTTGATAAGATAGCCGAAACGATCATGGAAAATGAAGAAGAAACCAAGAAAATAACCGAAAAACTGTTTGACGACAAACTCTTTGATTTTTTCAAAACAAAGCTCAATGTGAAAGAAAAAGAAGTTACCTACGATGATTTCGTAAAATTAATATCAATTCAAAAACAATAAACCATGAACTCCAGTAAAGAATTTCGCAATTATGCCACACACCATTTGGGCATTTCGAGTTCGCGCCTCGATAAATTCAGCGCTGCACAAGACATGACACGAACCATTATCGAGGAACGTCAGGTGAACTTCCGCGAAGTTGACGTGTTTTCGCGTTTGATGATGGATCGTATCATTTTTCTGGGTACTCCGATTGATGATTATATAGCCAACATTATTCAGGCGCAGTTGCTGTTTCTGGAGTCGGTTGATGCTAAAAAAGATATACAGATATACCTGAACACCCCCGGAGGTTCGGTTTATGCCGGTTTGGGTATTTATGATACCATGCAGTACATTACTTCTGATGTTGCCACTATCTGTACAGGAATGGCCGCTTCGATGGGCGCTATACTTTTATGTGCAGGCGTTAACGGAAAACGTACAGCATTGAAACATTCTCGGGTTTTAATTCATCAGCCTATGGGAGGCGCTGAAGGACAGGCTTCGGATATCGAGATCACCGCCCGCGAAATTCAAAAGCTAAAAAAAGAACTTTACGATATTATAGCTCATCATTCCGGACAAACTTACGAGAAAGTTTGGAAAGATGCCGACCGCGATTACTGGATGACAGCGGAAGAAGCAAAAAAATACGGCATGATTGACGAAGTGCTGCAGAAACCAAAAAAATAAACAACAATGGCTAAAGATCAGGAAAAATGTTCGTTTTGCGGTAAAAAGAAATCAGACGTAACCCTGCTTATTGCCGGGCTCGATGCTCATATTTGCGATGCCTGCGTTGAACAGGCCGAAACAATTCTGAAAGAAGAGCTTGGTGCACTCAGAAAAAACGTTGATACCAGCATATTCGAACTACTGAAACCTGTCGACATTAAAAAACATTTAGACCAATACGTTATCGGGCAGGACGACGCCAAAAAAGTGCTGGCCGTTGCGGTGTATAACCACTACAAACGCATCAGCCAAAAGCCTGCAAAAAAAAACAGCGATGATGTGGAGATCGAAAAATCGAACATCATACTGGTGGGCGAAACCGGCACGGGAAAAACCCTGCTGGCACGAACCATTGCCAGATTGCTGCATGTTCCGTTCTGCATTGCCGATGCCACTGTGTTGACCGAAGCCGGCTATGTGGGCGAAGATGTGGAAAGCGTTTTAACCCGCCTGCTGCAGGTGGCCGACTATAACGTGGAAGCCGCCGAAAAAGGCATCGTCTTTATCGACGAGATCGATAAGATAGCCCGCAAAAGCGACAACCCTTCTATCACACGCGATGTTTCGGGCGAAGGTGTTCAGCAGGCCATGCTGAAACTGCTGGAAGGCTCAATAGTGAACGTGGCGCCTCAGGGCGGACGAAAACATCCCGAGCAACGCATGATACAGATCAACACTGAAAACATTCTTTTTATTTGCGGTGGCGCCTTCGACGGGATCGAGAAGATCATCGGCTCGCGTTTGAAAACAAATATGATAGGCTACACTTCGGCCAACGAACGTGAAAATCTGGATCAGGACAATATGGTGCAGTATGTGGCGCCGCAAGATCTGAAATCTTTCGGTCTGATACCCGAACTGGTTGGGCGTTTGCCCATCATCACCCACCTGAAACCGCTCAACAGCGAAACACTGAAACGCATACTCACCGAGCCGAAGAACGCCCTCACTAAGCAATACATCAAGCTGTTCGAAATGGACCACATCGCGCTCACTTTCGACGAGGAAGTGTTCGACCTTATCGTGAGCAAATCGATAGAATATAAACTCGGGGCACGCGGTTTGCGCACCATCATGGAAGTGATCATGACCGATGCCATGTTCGAAATGCCCTCGGTTTTGGAAGATCAGCAACTCCACATCACCCTGAAACTGGCCGAAGAAAAAATAAACAAGATCGATCGATCGTTGCTGATGGTGGCCTAAAGCTTCACGTTATGAAAAAAACGTCTTTCTTTCTGCTTCTCGCTTCTCTGCTCCTTCTGGCTTCGTGCCGCGATATCCGTAAAGAATATTACCCGAATGGTGTATTGAAACAGGAAATTCCTTACAAGAACGGTAAGATGAACGGTCTTGCCACCTGGTATTTTCTGAACGAGCGAAAGATGATGGAATGCACTTACGTGAACGGTAGCATAGAAGGAAAGATCACGCGATGGAACGTGGGCGGATTGATAGAAAGCGAAGATATCTACAAGAACAACCTGCGCAACGGCAAATGTATTTCGTATTACGACAACGGCAAAATTTTTATTGAAGACGAGTATGTGAACGATAAATTGAACGGCACACACATCGAGCGCCACCAAAACGGCCTGGTAAAAGCAAAAGGACATTATAAGAACGGTTTGTACGACGGAAAATGGGAATATTACGACGACCGCGGCATTCAGGTGGGCGAAGGCAATTTTGTGAACGGCACAGGCAGCCTGAAAGGTTTCTATTGGAACGGACGCCTGAAACGCATCGAAAACTTTGTGGACAATAAAAAAGAAGGCGACGAAATTTGGTATAAAGAAAACGGCGAAGTGGAAAAAGTGGTGAAGTATAAACAAGACAGGATAGTGGTAAATTAGGCTGTGAGGTTGTGAGGCAATTAGAAACTTAAAACAGAAAGTATGATACGCGAAGACCAGATCAAAGATGAAGTGCTGAAACAAGTGGTTGGCCACATGCTGATAGCAGCCCGCACGGCTCCGAAAGGCAGGGGAATCGACAACCTGATACTAACTATTGCCGAAAAACCCGATCTGAAACGTATTGCCGACAAAATGACCGAAATAGGCGAGCGCCTGAGTGCACCCTTTTTTATGCGCGATGCGGCCAACATCATGCAGTCGGCCTATATGCTTATCTTCGCTGCCAAAATAAATTCGATAGGGATGGATTGCGGCTGGTGCGGTTTGAGCGATTGCAAACAAAAAGATATAAGCCCTAAAACACCCTGCGTTTTCAACATCACCGACCTGGGCATAGCCGTGGGTTCGGCTGTGAGCGTGGCTGCCGATCTGAAAGTTGATTGCCGCGTGTTGTATTCGGCAGGCAGGGCCGTGAAAGAAATGAATTTGCTGGGCGACGAAGCCATGGTTATACTCTGCGTTCCGCTTTCAGCTACCTCTAAAAGCCCCTTTTTCGACAGAGTTTAGAGGAAGTGAGCTAAATGTAAAAGATAAGAGTTAACTATTGCCTATTATCTTTTTGCAAGCCCGGAAACCTATCACCAAACCTTCTTTACCCTATCATAGATATCTATGAGCCTATCACCAAACCTTGTTTATCCTATCATAGATATCTATGAGCCTATCACCAAACCTTGTTTATCCATACATAGATATCTATGAGCCTATAACCAAACCTTAGTTATTCAATTTTAGATATCGAAGAGCCTATCACCAAACCTTGTTTATCCTATCATAGAAATCTATGAGCCTATCACCAAACCTTGTTTACCCTATCATAGATATCTATGAGCCTATAACCAAACCTAATTTACCCTATTTTGGATATCATGGCCTTTTTCAAACAACTTATTTTCAATAGAGTCAATAAACAAAAAGCCAATTATGTTAAAATAAAATAAGCAAACTATCCCTGCCCTCACTTCCCCCTGTGAAACCCCACCAAGGCTCCTATTGGTTCTTTCTGGATATCGTATATTTTCATGCCGTGCTTGGAGGCAGCGTCGGTCAAAATATCTCTAAAATAAAAAGCCACCGAACCTGCAAAAGCCGAAGGTAGATTCTTATTGGTGAAAATAAGTTGGCTGTGGCAGGCAAAAAAGCGGTCGAAACACTTGAAAACCATCGCGGCCATGGTTTCATCGTGCAGATTGGCTTTCAGAAACGGAACAAAAGAAGCCAGATAGGCATTGGGGCGGGCCTGATGATATAAATTGCGGAGCACATCGTCGCGTTGCAGATTATAGTTTTCGGCAAAAGCCTTCGTGAGTTTTTCGGGCAACAAATTATAGAAATAGGCTTTCAGCAGTTCCTTTCCCAGTTGCGCACCGCTGCCTTCGTCGTCAACCATATAGCCCAGCGAGGGCGATATCCGCGTGAGGTGCCGTCCGTTATAATGCGCACACACCGAGCCTGTGCCCACGATGCTGATATAGCCTTCTGCTTCGCCCAGCAAAGCTCTGGCAGCAGCCACCACGTCGTTCTCAACTTCAACAGCGGCTGCAGCAAAATAGTCGTGCAGACATCGGTTCACAAAAGCAGTCTGTGCAGTTGCCGAGCATCCCGAACCGTAGAAGAAAACCTTAGTCACCGTGTCTTTACAAAACCCGAAAGTTTCGGTAAGCACATCGCGAAACATCTTTTCGTCGCAATGATGCGGATTGAGGCCGGGGGTAGTGAACATCACCACAGTATTGTCGGGCCGGAGCAATGCCCAGTGCGTTTTGGTCGAACCGCTGTCGGCTATCAATATCATGAAACGTGTTTATTAGCGTTGGCTAAATTATAAAACAGTTTTGGTTTTTTTAGCTTCGCGGGCTTGTTTTTCTAAAAAAAATTGTAGGTTTGTTTCAAATATCGTTTTATGGAACTGTTCGTCTATGCCTGTGGTTGTTTGTTGCTGTCGCTGATGCTGTCGTTAGCAGTTTATTTCATTATTACCCGTCGCGTAAAGAACAACATACGCCAGTTGATAGATTCGCTTGACCATTTCGACGAAAACAACGATAACAATAAGATCAACATCCGCTCGAAAGATGATATCGGAGCTTTGACAGCAACCTTCCGAAAAACAGGCGAACGACTCAAAAAACAAACCGACGAACTGAAAGAACGTGAAAAACGCCTCGAACATCTGAACAAAGCTACCTTCGATGGCATTGTTCTGCACGAGAACGGCATACCGATACTCACCAATCAGGTTTTGCTGAGCATGACCGGCTACACCGAAAAAGAGATCATGAAAATGAACGTCTACAACATCTTTCAGGAGCGGCATTCGGGCTCCGGCTTTAAAATACCCCTGAAACCCTACACTTACGAAACACAGGCCATAAAACGCGACGGCACCAAAATGTATGTTGAAATACAGGAAAATGCCGTTGAATACGAAGGTAAAATGATAAAAGCTTCGGTGGTGAGAGATATCACGAAGCGGGTGAATGTTGAAAAACAACTGCGCGAAGAACGTTTGATGCGCCTCTCGTGGGTGATAGACGGGCAGGAAATTGAGCGGCAGCGTTTGGCCCGCGAACTGCACGACGGTTTGGGACAATCGTTGATAGCTCTCAAGTTGAAACTCGAAAGCGTTGAAGTTGACGACGAAAAAAATCAGAAAAAACTCGACGACCTGCGCAAACTATTCAACAAAACCATCGACGAGATACGCCGCATATCCTACGATCTGATGCCTGCAGGCTTATATGATTTCGGCATCATCAACGCTTTACGGAATTTATGCAACGACACAGCCGAACATACCAGCAAAACCATTGAATTTGATGCCGACGCGAGCATCAGCAACGAAAAGCTCAGTGAGAAGTGTTGCATGTACCTTTATCGCATCACTCAGGAAGCCATAAACAATTCCGTAAAACACGCAGAAGCATCGGTAATATCTGTAAATATTCTAAAAATCGAGAATTTTATTGTATTATCAATTGCAGATAACGGAAAAGGATTTAAATTTGAAGCTACGTATAAATATGTCGGCAACGGACTTTACAATATGCGCGAACGCGTTAACATGCTCAGCGGCACATTTGAAGTAAACTCCGAGCCGGGAAACGGTACGGAAGTAATAGTTAAATTACCAATCAACTGCTCATAAAACAGGTCAATGGAAAAGATAAAGATCATACTGGTTGACGACCATCAGATAGTGCGCGACGGTATCAAAGCCCTGCTCACCGATGTTGAAGATATAGACGTAATAAGCGAAGCCGCCAGCTATAACGAACTGAAAGAAAAACTAAAGCTGCAAAATCCTGATATCATTGTGATGGATATTTCGCTTCCCGAAGTTTCGGGATTGGAGATCACCAAGCAACTCAGCGAAACTCACCCGAATTTGAAAGTAATGATACTTTCGATGTACACGGCCGAAGATTATATTTTTAATGCGATAAAGTCGGGTGCTAAAGGATATCTGCCCAAGAACACCACCCGCAAAGAGATCATCGATGCAATAAGAGCCATCTATAATAACAACGAATATTACAGCGAATCTATCTCGAGCGTGATATTAAAAAGTTATGTTCAGAAAGCAAAAACCGCCGACAATCAGCCCGAACGCATGGAAGATAAGCTCACCATACGCGAAATTGAAATATTGAAACATTTTGCCAGTGGATTGAGCAACCAGGAAATTGCCGATAAATTATTTATCAGTATACGAACGGTTGAGTCGCACAAAAACCATATTATGCAGAAGCTGGAGCTTAAAAGCACAGTCGACCTGATAAAGATAGCCATCAAGAACAATATTGTGGATATTTAAGAGAACTCTGCCGGGTTGGATATTCCACAACATCTTCCCTAAATCTTAAGCTTCGATACTTATTTTCCGATAAACTCGTTTATCTTTATAGTGATTAAACTTCCAAGTATGAAAACCCTATATCGTTATCCCCTGTTGATCATCTTTTGTTTTTGCCTGTTTTCAGGCATGCAATTAAAAGCGCAAATTATAAACGACCTGTTGCAAACAGCCACCAATGTCATCAGCAAATCGTCGCTCTCGAACGATGAAATAGTGAAAGGATTGAAAGAAGCCCTGAATGTAGGCACCAATAATTCGGTTGCATCGGCATCAAAAACCGATGGCTTTCTGAAAAACGCGGCCATCAAGATAGTATTTCCGTCGGATGCCCGCGATATGGAAACCCAATTGCGCAACATCGGCATGGGCGAACAATGCGATAAGTTTGTAGAAACCCTCAACCGTGGCGCTGAAGAAGCCAGCAAATCGGCAGCCACCATATTTATCAATGCCGTTACAAACATGACGATAAGCGACGGGATAAAACTGCTTAACGGCGGAGACAATGCCGCCACCCAGTACTTAAAAGATAATACCTCGTCTCAGTTGAAATCAGCCTTCACTCCTATTGTTAAAGCCGCTCTTGCAAAAGTGAAACTAACCGAATACTGGAATCCCCTTGCTTCTACCTATAACAAACTGCCTTTCGTGAAAAAGGTCAACCCCGATCTGGATGCTTATGTAACCGACAAAACTATCGACGGCCTTTTCAAGCTTATTGCTAACGAAGAATATAAAATACGGAAAGACCCTGCTGCACGGGTGAGCGATATTTTGAAGAAAGTTTTTGGTGCGAAATAATTTATAGAAGTAACCGATTCCTTTACTTTATTTTATCGGTAATTTATATCTTCTGATCTTATCGAACTGATAACAGGCATTGGCTACAGCGGCGGCGGTAGGTACGAGTCCTATTTCACCCACTCCTTTGGCTCCGTATGGCCCGAAGCTATCCTCCACTTCCACTCCGATGACTTTGATCTCTGGAACATCCTTGGCTTTCAGCAAACGGCAATCTTTTAGCTTTGTGCTTTTCAGGAAACCGTTCTCCATGGGCAACTCCTCTTTTAAGGCATATCCGATACCCATCACAACACCACCTTCAATTTGTCCTTCGAAAAGCGTTCTGTTCATGATCTTGCCTGCATCGTGGGCTGCCACAACTTTTTGGATTGCGCCATTGTCATCGAGTATCACCAATTGGGTTGCATAACCATACGAAAAATGGGTTACTATTTTCTCGACATCGGCACCGGGCTTTGTGGTCCAGTTGCATTCCGAATAGCCTACAAATGTTTTGCCCGATAATTGTCCAAGCATATTGTTCTTAAGTTCTGCATTCAGTTTATTGCAGGCATCTATCACGGCATTTCCCAGCAATACGGTTGCTCTCGACGAGGTGGTCATACCGGTTTCCAGACCGGCTTCCGTATCAATTTCTACTGTAATAAAATCGGGCGATATACCGGTTCTTTCAGCAATTATCTGGCTTACTACATTATTGATGCCCTGCCCCATATCGGTCCAGCCGTGTTTCACCACGATCTGTTTTTTATTCTTAATAACAATGGCAACATGACTGTAATCAATCATACCGTTACCGACTCCGCAATTTTTGATACCGCATGCCAGACCCGAATATTTTGCTTTATAGAAATCTTCTTTAACCGCTAGCAATGTGGCTCTAACGCCAATACCCTGTTCCAGTATTTGTCCGGTTGCGGTCATTTTGCCTTCGGTTAAGGCATTGTTATAACGGAATTGCCAACGGTCGAAACCGCCTTTTTCGCACAGATCATCTATGCAACTTTCCAGCGCGAACGCCACCTGGTTGGCTCCGAAACCCCGCATAGCACCGCTCGGGATGTTATTGGTATAAACGGTCTTTGCTTCAATATCCACCACAGGCACATAATAGGCACCACTGGCATGACCTGCCACCCGTTCCATCACTTTATTGCCCACCGAAGCATAGGCTCCCGAATCGCCGACGGCACGAAGTTTCAAAGCCGTAAGCATACCATTATCGTCACAGGCAAGTTCTATATTCATAAAGACTGGGTGACGCTTGGGATGCATGCGGATGGATTCTTCGCGCGACAAGGTTACTTTCACAGGCTTTTGTATTAGTTGTGCAAACAAAGCAGCATGTCCCTGCACGGTCAGGTCTTCTTTACCGCCAAAGCCGCCGCCACAGGGTACCAGCGTTACCCGTAACTTATCAGATGCAATATTCAGCAGTTTCGCGATCTGGCTTCTGTCTACATAAATTCCCTGCCCCTGACTGTATAAGTGTATACCGTCATCATCAGGTATACCAATGGCCGATTCGGTCTCGAGAAATGCATGTTCAACCCGCTGTGTTTGATAATAACCTTTCGAACTGTAGACAGAATTCTTTAATGCTTGGTTGTAGTCTCCGTCTCTGCGTATCACACAATTATCAAGCAGGTTCGGTTTATCGGGTTGAACCTGTGCAGAATCCTCTGTTAAAGCATCGTAAGGATCAACCACAGGAGTTAATACTTCATAGTGTATCCTGATCTTTTCAACAGCTATGCGTGCCGTATTTTCGTCGATTGCCACCACTGCACACAGCACATCGCCAATGTATCGGGTGATCTCGCCTTCGGCTATCATCAGCGGCCAGTCGTTAAATATCAATCCTGTGAAGCGCTCGCCCGGAATATCTTTTGAGGTAACAACCCCGATAACTCCTTCCATTTTCTCAGCTTCTTCCATTTCTATCTTTACTACTTTTGCCCTCGGATGATCGCTGAATTTCAATGCTCCGAAAAGCATACCGTCGAATTTCATATCGTTCACAAACCGTCGCGAAGCTATGGCAGTTTCATACGCCTGATATTTCGGATAACGGCTTCCTACAAAAGCTTTCGGTTCTGAATACTCCACTATAGAAGCAGAATTTAGTGTCTGCAAAGCAAGCTCAATTGCGTCTATGATCTTCACATAACCCGTGCAGCGACATAAGTTGATGTTCAGCGCTTTCACGATATCATCCCTGTTGGGGCTCGGATTGGCTTGAAACAACACTTTAGTGCGCATGATAAAACCGGGTGTGCAGAAACCGCATTGCACTGCTCCTTTTTCGACAAAGGCTTTCGCAATAACATCTCTTACTGCAGCAGGAATTCCTTCAAGTGTTGTTACTTCTGCCTGCTGAAGCTGTTTCATTTTTGTGATACACGACAGTTTTGCTTCACCGTTAATCTCGAGCATACAGGCACCGCAATAGGCCTGACACGAACAACCGTCCTTTACGGAAATAAGGTCTTTTTCTTCGCGCAGATAGTGCAGCAATGGCCTTTCTGGGTCGCCGCTGTAGTTGATCTGCTCACCATTCAGTTTGAATGATATCATGCCGGGGTTTATTTAACTACTTTCTTAAAATTATCAGGGTCGGTATCGCCTTCCGAATTGATGAGCAGCACCGATGATTTTGAGTTGAGACCGATCTCCTCTCTGTATTTTGCCATATCGTTGTTTTCCATCAGGGCAAGCAATCCGGCCAAACCCGATGCACCCGATTCTCCCGAAATGATCTGCGGGTCGTTGCCAATGGGGTGATAATATTGCCGCATTGCTTTTTCGGCATAGTCGTCGCTCACGGTCATCATATAATTCACGCCTTCGCAAATATAATCCCAGGCCAAAAGCGATACACCGCAATTTAAACCGGCCATGATCGAGTCAAAGTTCTGTTTCGATTCGGTAGGTTTGCCGTTCTTGACCGATTCCATAAAAGCATCAGCTTTGACAGGCTCCAGACAGATAAGCTTTGGCCGGTTCTTACCGTATTTCTTTGTATAATACCAGGTGGCAGCAGCAGCAAGTCCGCCCACTCCTGCCTGCAATATCACAACATCGGCCTTGCAGTGGAACTGATTGTTGATGCTGTTGTCCATCTCACGAAAAATGGTGGAATATCCTGCCATGATGTATTGCGGATAATACATATAACCCCTGTAGGCCGTATCGGAGATAACGATCCAGCCATTGGCCCTTGCATCGGCATCCACCCGTTTCACGCAATCGTCGAATGTACCGTCGATCAAAACAACTTCGGCGCCTTCGTTTTTAATATTGTTGATACGCGATTTCACCGTAGCTTTCGGCATATATATGACCGCTTTCTGGTTGAGCATACGGGCCGTCCAGGCAACTGCCCTGCCGTGATTTCCATCTGTAGCAGCACAAAAGGTAAACATACCCAGCTCACTCATCTTCAAAGGTTTTTTAAAATCAAAAACCGAGAACTCAGTTTTGAATTCTTTCTCCCATCGCTCTTTCAAAAATCGATAAATGGTGTATGATGCACCCAAAGGTTTGAAAGATTTCACGCCAAAACGTGTCGACTCATCTTTCACGTATATAGACTTCAATCCCAGTTTCTTTGCCAGTCCGTCCAGAGTGTGAACCTTAGTGGCCTCGTAACCATCGAGCGAGCGATGGAATTTTAATATGTCGTCGTTTTGAAAAGCATTACCCTGATTCATCCAGTCGGGTAAGGCCTTATAATAAGGGTTTACAATAAATTCGCACATAGTTTTACAATTTTTTCAGCACTCCCGTTCGTTCGTTAAAATCTTCGATCATATCATCCCAATAGCTCACCTGAGAAAAGGTTTGTTGCCAGAAATTTTCGTCGTACCAAAGCTGGTTGATCTCGTCTACCGTCTTGCCCTGTTGTTCAACCCAGGTAAAATATTTCAGGTTGTGTATGGCTTTTTTATCGGTATAGCTCAATTCCTTCATGGTGTCGGTTCCTGTGCCCATCAGGCATTTTTCCAGATCTTTGGCAGCCTGGAGGGTGGTGTATTTTCCTTTTTGTTCTTCGAGTTCGGTCAACCTAGATCGATACATATCGGCCGAATCGGTTGCCAGCGAAATGATGATATCATCAGAGGTCATTTCGAAGTATTTAGCGGTTTTTATGGCCGACAATATGTTGCCGATGCCCGATATACCGATGGTGTGTAGCTGCGCAATCAGTTCGGGAGCGATGCCTTCGGCGGCGAGCAGTTTATGGCCTTCGGGTTCGTTGAACAAACGCAAAATGCGCATGCAATCTTCGTCGTCGATGGCTGTTACCACGTCGGTGTTCTTTACATTATGCACCCAGGGTACATGTTTGTCGCCTATGCCTTCGATGCGGTGCGCACCAAAACCGTTCATCAGCAGGGTTGGACATTGCAAGGCTTCGGAAGCTACTACCTTGATGTGAGGATGATGTTTGCGGAGGTAATCGCCGGCGGCAATAGTGCCTGCCGAACCGGTTGCACTCACGTAGGCTGCCAAACGTCCGTTAAGCGAAGCAGCCAGTTCTTCGGCAGCTTTTCCGGTGACCTTATAATGCCAGCATGGGTTGCCGAATTCTTCGAACTGATTGAATATGATACAGTCTTTGCGGTTGCGTTTTATGTCCCAGCAGGCGTCGTAGATCTCCTTCACGTTCGATTCGCAGCCCGGAGTGGCTATTACTTCTGCACCGATTTCTTTCAGCCAAACGAAACGTTCTTTGCTCATCTGTTCGGGCAAAATGGCCACGGCAGTTACGCCGAGCAGATACGAGTCGAATGCGCCCCCGCGGCAGTAGTTGCCTGTTGACGGCCACACGGCTTTATGATAGGTGGGGTCGAACTGACCCGATATGATGCGGGGCACCAAACACCCATAAGCGGCACCCACTTTATGCGCACCGGTCGGGAACCATTTGCCCAGCATCAGCACAATACGGGCATCAACTCCGGTGATGGCTTTGGGCAGTTCGATATAATTTACACCGCCATAGTTTCCTCCGAATTCTTTCGGCTCGTTCTTCCAGGTGATTCGGAACAGGTTTAAGGGATGCAGATCCCACAGCCCTATGTTCTTCAGTTTATCTTTTATTACTTCCGGAATTTGCTCCGGATCTTGCATTTCATCGAAGGTAGGCAGTACAATACCCCTTTCTTTTGCTCGTTGAACAGCTTTTTCGAGAAAAGTTTCGTTCACAACTTCAGTCAGCATAATGTCATTTTTTTGAATCATCATTAAACAAAAATATAGAAATTAATTGTTCAAAGCAAGCAATGTTTCTTTATTAATTAACAAAGTTTTCGATTTCTTTGGGTTTTAGCCGGTTAATTGCTGAAATATTTTTAATGGCACTGCATAATATCTTCACCAGCATTTCTCCACTTTTTTTTGACGGTTTTATGAATTTATTGGGTTAAATCGACATCTTTGCAAAAAAATAATTGATGAAGGCCGCCCTGAAATCGGTTTATGTGTTTTTTGCTTCGTTGCTGAAAGATGTGCTGCGCACTGTTGTGATACTTTTTAAGATCATGATACCCGTTTCGATAGTGGTGAAGGTATTGCAGATGCTGGGGTTTATTTCGGTGATCGGCAATTTGCTGTATCCGGTGATGAAGTTCGTGGGGTTGCCCGGCGAAATGGGCCTGGTATGGGCAAGCGGCATGATTACGAATTTGTTTGGCGGGGTTATTGCTTTTTTGAATATTTCGGGCGGTATGCATTTGAGTATCGCACAGGTGACCACCATCAGTATTATGATGCTGGTGGCGCACACGTTTCCGATAGAGTTGCAGATAGCGCGCAAAACGGGCGTGCGATTGATGGCGATGTTTGTTATTAGGTTTGGTTTCGGGTTTTTGTTTGGTTTTATTATTTTTCATCTTTATAGGGTTTTCGGGTGGTATAGTGAGCCGGCGCAAATTGTGTGGAAACCCGCCACGATGCCTGACGGTTCGCTTGCTTCGTGGGCCATAGGCGAGTTGAAGAACTACGGGGTGATCGTGTGTTTTATTTTTAGTTTGATGTTGTTGCTGAGGATACTGAAAATGATAGGGGTTTTAGACCTGATAACGCGTTTGCTGAACCCGTTTTTGAGGTTGATGGGCATCGGCAAGGAGGTGACCACCATTGCGTTGGTTGGGCTGACGCTGGGAGTGGTGTATGGGGGCGCGCTTATTATTGATGAGGCCAAAAGCAATCCCAAATTGACACGGAAAGATATTTTTTACGCGATGGCGCTGATGGGTTTGTGCCACAGCGTGATTGAAGATACGGTGCTGATGTGCTCGCTGGGGGCCTCGTTCGTGGGGGTGTTTGTGATACGGTTTTTGTTGAGTATTGCTATTATTTTTTGCCTGGTGCGCATTACCGAGGCTTTGCCCGACAGGATAATATACAGGTTTTTGCTGAGGAGGAAAATCTAGTTAGGTTATTCTCTCTGAATAATTTAAAGAACACTTCAACTATTTTTAGCCCACTTAAAATACTTCCAAGCCGGCTAAGGACATTTTTTAGCCGACTAAGGGTATTTTATAGCTGGCTAAGGATATTTTCTAACTAGTATACATTTTTCCTATTATGAATTAAAATTCTTTCAGAAAGTTGAAAAGAAAAATATCTTATAGTCGATCTATTTGTTCGTCTTCCAAACAATATCGCTAATCACCCCAAAGTTCTGCATCTTCCATACGGAAAGGTTGGCCATGGCCGGGATATACTTTTTTGATGTGCAGGTCTTTTATTATCTGGAGGCTGGCATCGAGGGCGGTTTGGTTTTGGATTATGTGGGCGGTGGTGGGTTTTTTATGGTTGAGGAGGGTGTCGCCCGAAAAGAAGTCGTCGTCGGTGGTATAAAGCCCAATGGAACCCATGGTATGCCCCGGGATGTGAATGGCGACGGCATCTAAGCCGATGTCGGTGAAGTTGTGTCCGTCGTCGAGAATGATGTCGGGCTCGAAAGGTTCGAGGGGGAATTTTTTCATCATGGGTTTGTAGAGCAGGGCCACAACAAGCGGACGCATGAGTTTTGACAGCCAGGATGCTTTGCGTTGGCGGTCCATATCGGTTTTGCCGGTGCGGCACATATCGGCATCGCCCTGATGGACGGCTATTTTGACCCCGTGTTGTTTTTGCAGGTAGGCGCAGTTGCCGATGTGGTCGATATCGGCGTGGGTGACGATGAGGAGTTTGATATCGGCGGGCGCTATGCCATACATCGAAAGCTGCTGTTCAAGTTTGGCACGGCTGAAGGCCATTCCGCAGTCGACCAGAAAGGGTCCCGCAGGGGTTTTTATGAGAAAGGCGTTTACAAAGCCGAGTTCGAGATGTTTGATTTCCATATTGGGGGGAGTTTAATTGTTGTTGATGGTTACGGTGGGGTCTTCGGATTCGACGAGTTTTATTTCGTCTTTTTTGTTTAAAAATTCTTTGCGGAAGAAGGGCAGAAATATAAGAGCAATGACAACTGCCGCGAGGCCTTCGGCCAAAATGGTGTATGGAGCCCCGATGCTTTGCGACACGGCACCTATCAATAATCCGCCCAAAGGCTGCATGCCAAAAAAAGCCATGGCAAAATAGCTGATAATGCGCCCGCGCATTTCGAGCGAGACATTGGTTTGAATGATGGTGTTGCTGATGGTTGATTGCGACATCATGCCAAACCCGGCCAGCATGGCAAATAGTAAAGCCAGCGGCAGGTTGGTGATGTGTGAGAACAATATCAGCGCCCCGCCAAATATCAACAGACTGATGAATAAGAACTTTTTCAGGTTAACTCCAGCTTTCATGGAGGCCAGGAAAAAGGCCCCTCCTATTGCACCCAAACCGATGGCGCTGTTGAGATAGCCGAAGGTTGAGGCGTTTCCGTTAAATATCACCTTGGCATAGACCGGCAAAAGAGTGATGAACGGAACTACCAGCAGGCTGACCAGAGCAATGAGTATGATGACATAAGCAAGGGACGGCGTCCGTTTTAAATATTTCCATCCTTCGCGGAATTCACCAACAACTTTGCCGGGATGCTGACGCGGAACGAATTTCGGATACCGCATTAATAAAAGCGACAGGATGACCGCCAGGAAACTGAATGCGTTTATCAGGAAACAGGTTCCCGCGCCAAGTTTTTCCAATATGATACCCGAAAGTGCAGGACCTATGAGCCGGGCCAGATTGACCATAGAAGAATTGAGCGCAATAGCATTGGGCAGGTCTTCCTTATAATCGACCATCTCATACACCATCGACTGGCGGGCAGGCACATCGACCGCATTGATGATGCCCAGCAAAATGCTGAGCGCGAATATTTCCCATATCTGATATTGCGTAAAAACCACTACCATCACAAGCAGCGAGGCCTGAATAAGCGATGCAATTTGTGTAACGAGCAATACCTTATAGCGGTTGTAGCGGTCGGAGATAACGCCACCTAAGGGTGATAGCAAAAAAGAAGGAAATTGTGTGGCAAAAAGCACCAGTCCCAACATAAAGGCCGAATGGGTTTGCATATACACCAACCAATACACAGCCGTGCGCTGCATCCAGGTTCCGATGAGCGAAACGGATTGCCCCGTAAAATACAAACTATAGTTGCGACTGCGAAAGGCTTTAAAAGTGCTGATGTTCATTTATTACAGATCAATTCATGAAACTATTTGAACCTATTGCAAATTAAAGTGCAAAGTTAGTTTTATTGCCATTAATAGACAAAAAACAAACTGATGTTAATCGCAGAAAAAAGCAGCACGACAAAATGGCGAATAACTGATAGCAAATTACAAAGCCTTAATGTCCAACCACAATAAAATAAATTTGACGTAAAAGTTTGTCAGTTTTAAAATTAGTTATTTATTTGCATTACGGTAACAAATCATCCAAACGAGAAGTTATGAAAGAAACACCTATAAACTACGAAGTAGTCACCCGTTGCATAGCCGAGAGTCATGTACCGAGCATCGGCAAGGCCACTATACGCGAAATAAAAAAACTCATCAACACCATAGAGGACGAAACCGGCGAACGCTTTATCCGCATGGAAATGGGTGTGCCCGGCATCCCTCCTGCCTCTGTGGGCGTTGAAGCCGAAATAGCTGCACTGCGCAAGGGCGTAGCTGCCATTTATCCCGAAATTGACGGGCTTCCGCAGTTGAAGACCGAAATGGCACGTTTTGTAAAACTGTTTCTGGATATAGACATTACACCCGAAAACTGCATACCCACGGTGGGTTCGATGCAGGGCGGATATGCCGCTTTTATGACGGTGAACCGCATGTATATAGAAAAAGACACCACGCTGTTTTTAGATCCTTGTTTTCCGGTTCACAAACAGCAACACAAAGTGATAGGCACCAACTACGAAGCTTTTGATGTGTATGACTATCGTGGTGAAAAATTGCGCGACAAACTGGAATCGTATCTAAAAAAAGGCAACATCGCCAGCATTATTTATTCGAACCCAAACAATCCATCGTGGATATGTTTCACGGATAAAGAACTGCGCATCATTGCCGAACTTGCCAATAAATACAATGTAGTGGTGATGGAAGATCTGGCCTATTTCGGTATGGATTTCCGAAAAGATTATTCGCAGCCAGGCAAACCGCCTTACCAACCCACTGTTGCAAAATATACCGATAATTATATCCTTTTTGTTTCGAGTTCGAAAGCATTCAGCTATGCAGGGCAACGTATCGGTATGATGGTGATCTCGCCGAAACTTTTCAACACTACTGCTCCCGACCTGAAACGCTATTATTCGAGCGACCAGTTTGGCAGAGCCATGATATACGGCACAATATATTCGTTAAGTTCGGGTACCTCGCACAGCGCACAATACGCTCTGGCTGCCATGCTGAAAGGCGCCAACGACGGAACTTTTAATTTTGTGGCAGATGTGAAACAATACGGAGAGAAAGCCAAGATCATGAAGAAGATGTTCATTGACAATGGTTTTACAATTGTTTACGATATGGACGAAAACGAACCTCTTGCCGACGGATTCTACTTCACATTTGCTTATCCCGGTTTCACCGGCGAACAATTGCTCGAAGAACTTTTATACTATGGTATCAGTGCCATTTCGTTGGCCATAACCGGCAGCAGCCGTATAGAAGGTATGCGTGCCTGTGTATCGCTGGTGCACCGCGATCAATTTCCGGATCTGGAAAAACGCCTGAAAAAATTTCATGAAAATCATCCTTAAATTCTGAGTAAATTTATTTACTTTCGCTAATTCAAAATAAGGCAAATTCAAAAATAATAATATCTAATCATACATAAAAAATGGCTAAAGTTAAAGGAGCAATAGTAATAAACATTGAACGATGCAAAGGTTGCGAAGTATGCATTGATGCATGCCCCGAATCTGTTATCGCAATGAATAAGAACGTGAATGCCAAAGGCTATCATTTTGCCATGGTTACGAACGAAAATTGTACAGGCTGCACCAATTGCGCAGTTGTATGCCCTGATGGAGTAATTACAGTGTACAGGGTAAAAGTACCAACAGAAGTATAATTAATTTAAAATAAAAGTATATCGTAATGAAAGAACTTAGATTAATGAAAGGTAATGAAGCGATAGCAGAAGCTGCAATTCGGGCAGGTGCTGACGGATATTTCGGCTATCCCATTACTCCGCAATCAGAAATACTTGAATATCTGATGGTTCAAAAACCATACGAAACAACCGGAATGGTAGTACTTCAGGCAGAAAGTGAAGTAGCAGCTATCAACATGGTTTATGGTGGCGCTTCGTGCGGAAAAAAATGCTGGACTTCATCATCGAGCCCCGGTATCAGTTTGAAACAAGAAGGCATATCGTATATGGCAGGAGCTGAATTGCCAGCTTTGATCGTGAATGTAGTAAGAGGCGGTCCCGGATTGGGAACCATTCAACCATCACAGTCGGATTATTTTCAGGCAACAAAAGGCGGCGGACACGGCGATTATCGTTTATTGGTTTTAGCTCCGGCTTCTGTTCAGGAAATGGCTGATTTTGTTCCTCTCGCTTTCGAATTAGCTTTTAAATATCGCAATCCTGCCATGATACTTACAGATGGTGTTATTGGTCAGATGATGGAAAAAGTGGAGCTTCAGGAATTCGTTCCGAGATGGACACAGGAAGAGATCAATAAAATTTCGCCCTGGGCCACTACAGGAAAAACCCGCGATCGCGAACGTAATATCATTACGTCTTTAGATCTTGATTCGAATAAGCAGGAAAGACATGTACTAAGCCTGGAACGCAAATACAAAGCAATGGAAGACAATGAAGTTCGTTTTGAAAAAATACAATGCGACGATGCTGAGTATTTGCTTGTAGCATTCGGTTCCAGTGCACGTATTTGTCAGAAAGCTGTTGATCTGGCCAGAGCAAAAGGAATAAAAGTAGGCTTACTTCGTCCGATCACCTTATTCCCGTTCCCAAAAATTCCATTATACAAATTAGCGCATCAAGTTAAAGGTATGCTGACAGTTGAAATGAACCTTGGACAAATGGTTGAAGATGTCCGTCTGGCAGTGAACGGTAAAGTAAAAGTTGAACATTTCGGTCGTTATGGTGGAATTATTCCAAACCCGGAAGAAGTTGTAAACATTTTAGAAACTAAAATTATAGGAGCATAAGTCATGGCTGAAATTACAAGAGAAGAAATTATAAAACCGGAAAATCTGGTTTATAAAAAAACAGACCTCCTTGTCGACCGTGCATTAAGCTATTGCCCGGGATGCGGTCACGGTACCGTGCATCGTATGCTTATGGAAGTTATTGAAGAAATGGACATACAGTCGCAAACCATCGGTATAGCTCCAGTTGGATGTTCTGTATTAGCTTACGAATTTCTTGACATCGACATGCAACAGGCAGCCCATGGACGTGCTCCTGCGTTAGCAACCGCTATCAAACGATTGATGCCTGAAAAATATGTTTTCACTTATCAAGGCGACGGCGATTTGGCTGCTATTGGCACTGCAGAAACGATACATGCATGTAACCGCGGAGAAAACATAGTTATCATTTTTATCAATAATGGTATCTATGGAATGACCGGCGGCCAAATGGCACCCACAACGCTTCCCGGAATGAAAGCTTCAACCTGCCCTTATGGCCGCGATACTCAGATCATGGGAAATCCTTTAAAGATAACAGAATTGGTTGCTACCCTACCCGGAACTTGTTATGTAACCCGTCATTCGGTTCATACTCCTGCAAATGTTCGTAAAACAAAAAGAGCCATTCGTAAAGCTTTTGAACTTTCGTATGCAAATAAAGGCGTATCTTTTGTTGAAGTGGTTTCGAACTGCAATTCAGGTTGGAAAATGACACCGGTTCAATCGAATAAGTGGATGGAAGAAAACATGTTCCCGTATTATCCGCTTGGAGATATAAAAGTTCCTACTGTATAATTTGAATGTTAATAGAAAAAAGTAAAAAAATGACAGAAGAAATAATCATAGCCGGTTTTGGAGGACAAGGTGTTTTATCAATGGGTAAAATTCTTGCTTATTCCGGTATTATGCAAAATAAAGAAGTTAGCTGGATGCCTTCTTATGGTCCTGAAATGCGCGGTGGAACAGCAAATGTTACTGTGATCGTCAGCGACGAACGTATAAGTTCTCCCGTTCTTAATTTATTTGATACCGCAATTATCCTGAACCAACAATCGATGGATAAATTCGAGAATACAGTAAAAAAAGGGGGATATCTTATTTATGACGGGAATGGTATAACACGCCATCCTGTTCGCAAAGACATCAATATTTATCGTATTGACGCTGCTGACGAAGCATCTAAAATAGGGCTCACCAAAGTATTCAATATGATGGTTCTTGGCGGATACCTAAAACTTAAACCTATTGTTTCAGATGAATATATCAGAAAAGGTCTGGAAAAATCATTGCCCATGCGCCATCATAGCTTGATACCTGAAAACGAAAAAGCTATTGAGATCGGTAAAAAATTGATCAAGCCGGTTCAAGTGCTTTAAAATATTATTTTTATTATTGCGAGCCCGAAACTTTGTTTCGGGCTCGTGTGTTTTAACCCTGTTATCAAAAATCTATGAAAGTTCCTGATAAGGAAAGCATTTTGCAAGCTGCTGAACGGATATTGCCCTATATTAATCGTACGTCTGTTCTAACTTGCGAAACCCTGAACAACATGTTTCAAGCGCAATTGTACTTCAAATGCGAGAACTTTCAAAAAGCAGGTGCTTTCAAATCGAGGGGAGCCTGCAATGCTGTTTTTTCGCTGAATGAAAACCAACTTAAAAACGGGGTTGCAACCCATTCTTCAGGCAATCATGCACAGGCATTGGCACGTGCAGCAAAACTGCGAAACACTAAAGCATATATCGTGATGCCCGACAACTCATCAAAAGTAAAAATTGATGCAGTAAGGTCTTATGGAGGCATTATCACTTTTTGCATTCCAACTCTGGAAGCCCGTGAAACTACCTTGCAAAAAGTAATCGCAGAAACTCATGCTACCGAGATACATCCTTACAACAATTATACTATTATAGCCGGTCAAGCTACGGCTGCCAAAGAACTGATAGAAGATATTCCCTCTCTTGATTATATTATTGCCCCAGTTGGTGGCGGTGGTTTATTGAGCGGAACTGCTCTGGCGACTCATTATTTTTCTCCTGCCACAAAAGTTATTGCTGCTGAACCCGAACAAGCCAACGATGCTTTTCAGTCGTTCTATTCAAAGAAATTCATCCCTTCTGTAAATCCTAATACTATAGCTGATGGCTTGCGAACTTCGCTCGGAGATAAAACATTTCCGATAATAGTGGAACATGTTCAGGATATTTTCACTGTCTCTGAAACTGATATTGTTGAATGCATGAAACTCATCTGGGAACGCATGAAGATCATTATTGAAACTTCATCAGCCGTTACTTTGGCAGCTGTGAGAAACAATTCGCGACTGTTCAAAGATAAAAAAGTCGGGATTATTATTTCTGGGGGTAATGTTGATCTTAAAAATTTACCTTGGTAGGGCAACGCTTTTTTATACTAAGATTAACAATTAATTCAAGATATAGAGTATTAAGCATTAATTTTCTTTCTATCGTTTCTTCTGACTACCCAAACCCACATACCAAAAGTAAAAATATAAACGACTACATTAAAAATGTAATCGTGATTGAATTGCATATGTTTTGGAAAAGCATGAAAAGCAAAAATAAGAAGTACTATCCTAATGATATTTAATATATTAATAATAATCACACCAAGGATAGAATAAAACAATTTTCTTTTCCATTTACCAGGATAAGAACATATTAATGCAACAAAAAATATCCAGAGTTGGATTCCCAGGCAGTAATCACCAATGCCCACCCAAGCCAAGCCTGGAACTAATAATTTATTATTTGAAATAATTTGACCCGAATATCCCAAAATCGAAAAAACAAATTTGGAAGAATATAATAGCCCAATCCTTATCCAATCGTTAAAATGTTCCCATCCAGCTGAAAGCCAAGGCCAATGTCGGTCAGTTATAGGAATTTTCTCCTCACCCAAGAACCAGCTTAACAACTTCCAGGCAATATAAATAATTGCAACTCTTAGGATAAAAAAAATCGTTTGCCTATTCTCAGCAATTAATGATCTGCATTTTTTAATTATCCCTTTCATCAGAGCTTTTCAGCTTAAATATGATTTTGGGAATTATTTTTCTGCAGAATAATTATTTGGCTTTTTCAACTTTCTTTTCTTTACTACTAGTATTGTTGCGCCAAATGCAACACCTGCAATTAAAAGAAAGATGTCTCCATTATCAAGAGGAACTCCATATCCGACAGGTAGTCCTGTTGGTCCTGGATCACCGCCAGGACCTCCTGGATCATCTGCTAAAGTATAACCAATATTTAATGTAAAAAGCAAAAAAACTATAAATAAAAATTTTCGTATCATAGTATTATCCTTTTATATTAATGCTATTAATTCCTTTGATAGCAAGAAAATATTTATTTTATTGAATAATTATCTTTCTAATGGTATTCACACCATTATCATCTATTGTTTCAACAAAATATGTTCCGACTGCAAAATTAGTATTAATTTCTATTCTATTAACAGATTTAGGAGAATTTATTACTTTAACCATCTGCCCGAAACTATTGTAAACAATTATTTGGACAATATTAATCAAAGTTGGATTATCTATAAAAATCTTATGATCATAGGCATAGATATTCAGATCACCGTTATGTTCAGCAATTCCTGTTAAATTCTCGCCAAAAATCAAATTAAAGCGAGGAGTCGTAACAGACGGATTATAAACATGATTAAATTGATAGACTTGTTGTTGACGAAGATCTATTGTTTGATTGGCAACTAAATCCTGTAAACTGATAGGTAAATCAATATTAAATGATGAAGCTCCGTTAGCTGTTAGCGTATATGTACCGGATGCTGTACATTTAAAGATCATAGGCATAATTGAATATTCACTAATTTCAGGAATTTCATTGACTGAGAGAGTATCTCCATTCCAAATAGTTGCTATCTGAGGAGCTTCTGGTAATCCATACATTTTTTCAATATCATAATCCGGGTCATAAAAGTTGGTCGCATCACTATTAAAACTTACTACCAATCCATCAGAATATGTATTGCCAGCTACATTAATTGAAAGTGTATTATCAGTTGCATCCTTATAATAAGCAACCGCACTTTGAACACGCTTACTTTGCATAATGGTGATACTTGCACCAGAATTATTCGCTTTAACCAAAAACCCCTGACTCGCAGGAATAATTCCACCTCCTGAAAGAGTTCCTGTTGTACCATTCCAGGTTTGATAGTTACCAATCGACGGATTCCATACCCACAAAGAGTTGTCAACATTGGTTTTTGTCCAATTGTTAATATCGGCTGTTATTGCCGATGTGAACATATTTCCAATAAGATTATTCCCTCGTGTTGACCCACTCCATTGTAATGGTAAAATATGATCACCTTCATTCAGGTTGCCTGTATAGGTGCGGGTAACATTACCTGTAGTTGATGTACTAGACCATAATGCAAATCCTTTCCCAACAGTTAAAGGAACTGTAACAGAAGTTATTAATGGGTTAAAGGTATTTATTGCTTCATTATAATCTTTCAAGTATAAATCTGTCCACATTCCAGATAATGCACCTTGAACAGGAGATGTAATATAATGCCATGCATTTTGTGAAATATACCGTTCAACCATTGGAGTCAATGAATAATTTACATTTCCATTATTAATATAAGATCCTGTTCCTATTGCACTTGATTTAATTGTAAATTGTCCATTTACTGTAAGTGCTTGACCTGAGTTAACTGTCAAGTATCCATTAGGATTGATAGTTAGGTTTTTACAAGTACCAGTCGTAGTAAGTGTGCAATTACCAGCGATGAATGCATTAGTAGTTGAGGCAGGAACACCATGATCCCAATATGTAGATACATTCCAGTTTCCGGTTCCGGTAAATGTTGTGGTTGTGGGAACAGTTGTAATAATCACCTGAGTTGTTGCAATAACAGTCGGACATCCACCAGATGCTGCAATTGTATATGTAACGGTATAAGTTCCCAATGTACTTGAACTAGGAGTAATATCTCCAGTTAATGAGTTTATGCTTAACCCAACAGGAGAAGCAGTGTATGTTCCGCCTGTAGTACCACTAAAAGTAACAGACTGTGGAGTACTAACAGATGTGTAGAAAGGTGAACTAGGATAGCTTATGGAAGCAGTAGGTAATGGTGTAATTATTACCGTTACGTCCAACCTTGTTGAACTTTCGCATCCTAATACACTTGATTGGCTTGCATAATAATGATTACCATTTACCAATGATGTTGAGGACGCTAATAAACTTCCACCTGTAGATGCATCATACCATTTTATATTATTACCAACAGCAGTCAAGTTTGATACTGTAGAAGATGCATTTGAACAAAACGATTGAGGCGTAGTGCCTGTTGGCGCGCTGGGATTATTTACCGTTACTGTCCATGTTCCCAATGAAACGGTTGGAGATGTATTACAGGTTCCGTCATTTGCATAACGCTGATAACTTGTGGTAGTTATTAAACCTGCCGGAGGTGTGTATGTTGCCGATGTTGCTCCGCTGATGGCTGCAGTATAAGAATCTGCTGACGACCTCCATGAATAGGTTATGCTTCCATCTCCTCCGCTTGCTGCAGTTGTACTGCCTATTACTGATGGGGTTCCTGCATAACAAATGGTTTGACCAGCTGAGGCAATAGTGCCCGCTGAGAATGCTCCGAGAACTGTGATTACTTGTCGGTCGCCGTTCCAAACATCGAAACAGGTTGTTCCTCCGGCATCGGTAACTCTCAGAGCAAAGGTATAAGTACCGGTTGTAAGAGCACCTATAGTAGATCCTGCTAAAGTAACGCTGGTGCCTCCGCTTACCGCAGTCCAGAAACCTAAAGACCATGTACCGGTTGGAGCAGCAATTGTACCTGTTTGTTTATACCATTGATAGGTAGGTGTAGAACCGCCACTGGGAGCAGTGGTATAAGTAATATTTGCCGGTTGGGTATTATTACAAATAGTTTGTGTTGAACTGGCAATAGTGCCC
>CAIWKO010000018.1 GCA_903913285.1 uncultured Bacteroidales bacterium
TATTTATTTTTATAAAAATATTAGTTATTATTAATTAGAATTGTTCATAATGTTTAAAAAATTTTTATAAACGATTTTTAATTTGAATTATAAAACATTATCAACAAAAATAAAGAATTATTAAAACGTAAAAATATACTAATTAGTGTATTGAAAAAATATTAACAATGTTGTTAAAATCATCGAATATGATATTTTTTTATTTAATTTTACTCTAAAATATTGTTGAAAAAAAATAGTAAATTATAATAAGAAGTGAAGAAGTGAAGAAATAATAATTTACAATCAAATTTTAACACTCTCTTTGTTGAAAATTTAATTGTTTGATTTAAAAAAAAATATAAAATTAGTAATATTAAAAACCATTTAATATTAGAACAATAGTAAAAAGCATCTTTAATTAGTTATCAACAATCATAAATAATGGAAATAATAGGAATAGGGTGTGATCATGCAGGTTTTGAATTAAAAGAAAAACTGAAAAACAAATTAGAATCCGATGGCTTTGTTATCAAAGATTATGGAACCAACAGCCTTGCTAGCGTTGATTATCCAGACATAATCCATCCATTGGCCAGCGATATAAATAAAGGTATTTTAAAACAAGCAATAATAATTTGTGGAAGTGGAAATGGGGTGGCAATAGCAGCTAACAAATATACAAATGTAAGAGCGGCATTATGCTGGAATATGGAAATAGCAGAACTTGCAAGAAAACATAATGATGCCAATATTGTTTCATTACCTGCACGTTTTATTACTTTTGATGAAGCATATAATATTATTGGAATTTTTTTTAGAACAAGGTTTGAAGGGGGAAGACATTCGATACGAGTAGAAAAGATAAAAAATATAATAGAATAAAATGAGCGAAAAACAGAAAGAGTTTTCAAGAAAAGCCGAGATAAAAGCTTTTGATACAATACACCGGAGAACTATTAAGTTTAATATTTCTAAGTATGATGCAGCTGTTATTAAAGGAAAAGAACAATATTCAAATTTACAATTAGCAAGACAGCGCTTATCGGTCATTAAACATCGTGCCGTGAACGATATGGAAGATTATTTAAAAGAATTTGAATATAATTTCATGCAAAATGGTGGAAAAGTTATTTGGGCGCAAAATTCAGAAGAAGCAATAGAGGCAATAGTTAAAATTTGTGCTAAAGCGGGTGCCACCAAAATTGTAAAATCAAAATCAATGGCAACCGAAGAAATTGAGCTAAACCACGAACTTGAAGTTAACAATATAGAATCCGTCGAAACAGACCTGGGAGAGTATATAGTTCAAATTGCCGGTGAAAAACCATATCACATCATAACTCCGGCAATGCATAAATCTAAAGAAGATATTGCAAAATTGTTTCATGAAAAATTTAATACCCCCCCTGAAAGCACTCCCGAAGAATTAACAGCATTTGTTCGGCAATTGCTTCGCGAAAAGTTTGTAAATGCTGATATAGGAATTTCGGGTGTAAATTTTATCGTTTCCGATATTGGAGGAATTGCATTAACCGAAAACGAGGGAAATGCCTTAATGTCGGTTTCATTTCCCCAAATTCATATTGCTATCGGGGGAATCGATAAGGTGATACCTTCAATGAAAGATTTAGGTTTAATTTGGCCCGTATTGGCAAGTCATGGAACAGGACAAAACATGACTGTTTACAACTCAATAATAACTTCGGCACGCAAAGAAAACGAAATTGATGGACCACAGGAAATGTACGTTATTTTGCTCGATAACGGCCGAACAAATTTGCTTGCTAAAAAAGATCAAAAAGTTGCTTTTACCTGCATCCGATGCGGTGCCTGTCTAAATGCCTGCCCAATTTATAAAAACATTGGTGGACACACTTATGGAACAACCTACAGCGGACCTATTGGCTCTGTTATAACGCCCCACATCAGTGGGATGAAAGAATACAAACATTTGAGTTTTGCCTCTTCACTTTGCGGAAAATGTACCGAAGTATGTCCGGCTGCTATAAAACTTCACAAATTGTTGTTATATAATCGAAGGGATATTGTAGAACAAAAATTGTCCAGCCCTATTGATAGAATTGTTATGTATGGCTGGAAAAAGATAATGTTGAATCGCTGGATTATAGATAAACCCAGCGATAAAATGAAAAATGCAGTAATCCGTTTATTTTTTAGAACCGCGTGGGGACCCCGAAGGGATGTGCCAGTGGTGAAGCCAAAATCTTTCAATAAAATGTGGAAAGAAATGAAGGGTATAAAATAATACCGTCATGAAAAAGTTTATTTCTTTTGAATATAATCTAACCGAGGAATATCATGCAATTGGGATAAGCAGCCATTTAAAAGATTATAAACTTTGCTGGAACTTGAATAATATTTTAGAAATCAACCTTCAAAAAAACAACAATTTTATATCTTCTAAAAAAAAATCCAACCTCGAAGAATATTCTTTCTATCATTATTATGACCTTAATCAACGATGTTTTTATTATTTACTTTCCAACAAAAAAAACAATTCATTTCTGATAGAAAAAATGCCCGAAACCGATTATGTTCTCTTGATGAAAGGTTATATGAATCAACAAAAAATTAACGACATCGTGATAAACATAAAAAAAACCACCAACATACTTACCGCCTTTTTAATTAATATGGAAAAATACAACGAAATGAACGGTTTTTTAACCGACATCGAATTGCACTATATAAACGTAATTAAAGAAACAGGCAGTCACTTATTAATAAACTAATATGAAAACAAAAATTATTGCTACAGTCGGACCGGCCTCTTCAACCGAATCTGTCCTAAAGGAACTTATAAAAGCAGGTGTTGATGTATTCAGGCTGAATTTTTCACATGGTGATTTCGCTTTCTTCGAAAATATAATCAACACAATTCATAAAATTAATAAAGAAGATAAAACTCACATTGCTATCCTGGCCGATTTGCAAGGCCCCAAAATAAGAGTTGGGAAAGTTGAGAACGACTCGGTTGTTTTAATCGACAATGATATAGTGAGTATCACTACTCAAGAATGTGTTTCAACCGCATCGCGCTTATTTGTTAGTTATCCGCTTTTAGCGCAGGAAGCCCGAAAGGGTGAAAAAATATTAATTGATGACGGAAAACTATTATTGGAAGTTATATCCACCAATAAAAAAGATGAGATCAAAGCAAAAGTTTTACATGGTGGTTTGCTTAAATCAAAAAAAGGTGTAAATCTGCCTGATACCAGCATTTCTCAACCAAGTCTTACCGAAAAAGATAAAGAAAACCTCGATTTTATTCTCAATCACAGAATTCAATGGATTGCCCTCTCTTTTGTGCGAAGCGCTCACGATATTCAGGAATTAAAAGAATATGTGAAACAACACAAACGTGCCGCAAAAGTGCGCATAATGGCAAAAATCGAAAAGCCCGAAGCCATCAAAGATATCGATTCCATAATTAGCTTAAGCGATGGCATCATGGTAGCTCGGGGTGATTTAGGTGTAGAATTGCCTTTAGAACAAGTTCCGCTTATGCAAAAAGAAATTGTCAGAAAATGCCTCATTAATTCCAAACCCGTGGTAATTGCAACCCAGATGATGGAAAGCATGATAAACAACATCAGCCCTACCCGTGCCGAAACCAACGATGTAGCCAATTCTGTTCTCGATGGGGCCGACGCCCTCATGTTAAGCGCCGAAACTTCCGTTGGCGAACACCCCGTGGAAGTTATCAAAGCCATGCAACGCATCATCACTTACACCGAACAAAATTCGATTGAAATCTATTACAAACATACCCCACCTCTTGATTTAAAAAACAACCGCTATATTTCCGATTCTATCATTTGCAACGCTTGTAACCTAGCCGAACAATCGGGAGCCGTGGCCATTATCGGCATGACCTACAGCGGATATTCAGCATTTGCCATCGCCGCGCAACGTCCGCGGGCTGCTATATATATATTCACCAACAACCATGCATTACTAAGCATCCTAAGTTTGGTTTGGGGTGTTCAGGGTTTTTACTACGATAAATTTATCAATACGGACCACACCATTCTCGACATCAAACAACGCCTGCTGAAAGAAAAACTGCTCCGAAAAAACGACCTCATCGTGAACATTGCAAGTACTCCCCTTACGGAATTAGGAATGACCAATATGCTTAAATTAAGCGTTGTGTAAAAGGATTGCTACAGAAATTCGATTAAAAAATTAATCAAACAAGCAACTTTTCACGCCAAACAATAGATATTTTAGGTGAAGCAAACGACTTTCCATGCGAAACAAACGACTTTTTATATGGAGCAATCGCTTCTTCACACCAAACAAAGAATCGTAAACTCAAGCATGAGACTTTTTATGCCAAGCAATTGACTTTTAAGCCAAACATGAAACATTTTAGATGAAGCAACTGTCTTTTTTATGCTAAGCATAAGACATTTCACGCCGAACAATTAGAAATAAAATACCGGTTCTTCATCCATTATCATAAAAATAAAAAAGGGACACAAATTTTTAGTGTCCCTTCCAAGTTCCAAATTAATTTTTTTAAATTTCCCATGTATCTCCGCTGTTCAGCAGATCGTCCACGTTTTTGATTTTAGAATTTGCTTTTGCGAATTTAATTTGTTCTTCTACCAAATCGTCGTAAGTTGAATACATGGCTGAACGAATTACGCCCATAGCCACCGGAAAATACGGTGCTGTCATCTTGGCCAGCATCAGATGGATGCCAGGGTCTTGCGAATATTGGTCATGAACCAGCAGATCGTTTTCATCAACACCGTTTTCACCCAAAGTAACTACTTCCAAACCATTTGGCCCTAGTTTGATTCCTTTTTCGTTATTCTTCCCGAAGATCATAGGTTCACCGTTCTTCAAATGAATTTGGTTTTCATCCCGAAATTCTTTCGAAGTGATGGGCGTATGGCAACCATCGTTATAAATTACGCAGTTTTGTAATATTTCAATCACCGAAGTACCATCGTGGCGGGCTGCTTCGAACATAACCTCGGTCATGATTTTAACATTAGTGTCAACGGCTCTGGCAAAAAAAGTTCCCTGCGCTCCCAACACCAATTCACCAGGATTAAAAGGATGCTCTATTGTTCCTTGCGGCGATGTTTTTGTAATACTTCCTATAGGTGATGTTGGCGAATATTGTCCTTTTGTTAAGCCATAAATCTGGTTATTGAACAAAAGAATATTAACATCAACATTGCGGCGGATGATATGAATAAAATGGTTTCCGCCGATGGCCATCGAGTCTCCGTCGCCTGTGGCAATCCATACACTTAGATGAGGGTTCGAAATTTTTACTCCTGTTGCAATAGCATTTGCACGACCGTGGATGCCATGAAAACCGTATGTGTTAACATAATATGGAAAGCGCGACGAACAGCCGATGCCCGAAACCACGCAAAAATTTTCTTTTTTATAACCTATTTTGGGAAATACGTTTGCAACCGATGCCAAAATAGCATGTGCTCCGCAACCGGGGCACCATTTAACCATTTGGTCGCTAACAAAATCTTCCTTAGTTAAAGGTACTCTTGAGCGTTCAACTGTGAAATTATCTTCCATGGCTTATATCTCCTTTAAAATTTGGTTAAACTTTTCTGATAATTCGGTAACAACAAACGGCAAACCTTGAACTTTGTTGAATTGTTTGTATTTAAATTGCGGATAATTCATTTTCAGATATTGAACAAACTGGCCGGAATTAAGTTCGCAAACAACAATTTGTTTGAATTTTCCAAGAATGTCTTCTGTGTTTTTCGGCATCGGCATGATGTGTTTGAAATGAGCGTGGCTTATTTTTTTGCCTTCTTTTATCAAATCTTCAACAGCAGTGTGAACAGCACCGTAAGTTCCGCCCCAACTAACTACTAAAAGATCGCCTTCGGGTTCGCCCAATACTTCCTGTTTGGGAAGGGTATCGGCAACCTTCATCACTTTTTCATAGCGCAGGTCGGTCATCAACTGATGATTTGCCGGATCCATGCTTACGTTTCCGATACCGTTTTCTTTTTCCAATCCTCCTACCCTGTGGCGTAAGCCTTCGGTTCCGGGTAATGCCCATTTACGAACCAGTGTTTTCGGGTCACGGTTGAATGGTTTATAGTTGGGATCGTTTGCTGCAGCAATTGGTGGTGTTATTTTCGGAAGATCTTTTACTTTTGGTATTCGGAAAAGTTCTGAACCCTGACCGATATATCCATCCGTAAGTAATATCACTGGAGTCATGTGTTCCATCGATAGTTTGGCGGCTTCAAAAGCGGCATAAAAACAATCGGAAGGTGATGAAGCCGCAATAACAATAAGCGGACATTCACCGTTGCGGCCGTATAGTGCCTGCATCAAATCGGATTGTTCGGATTTGGTTGGCAGACCGGTTGACGGACCGCCACGTTGAACATTCACGATAACAAGAGGTAATTCGGTGATAACAGCCAATCCCATTGCTTCGCTTTTCAACGATAAACCGGGTCCTGATGTGCTGGTAAGTGCCATTGATCCCGTGAAACTTGCCCCAATAGCGGAACAAATACCGGCAATTTCGTCTTCGGCCTGAAATACTTTTGCACCTAAGGATTTATGTTTCGACAATTCCATCAATATTTCGGTTGCCGGAGTGATAGGATATGAGCCTAAAAACAAAGGCCGGCCCGAACGTTCGGAAGCGGCTAAAAATCCCCATGCAGTGGCAACATTACCCGAAATGTTGCGATATCTGCCTTTTTCGAGGGCTGCAGCAGGAACATTGTAGGTTACGCTTATGGCTTCGATGGTTTCGGCATAATTATAACCGGCCGTAAATGCCAGTTTGTTTGCTTCCACTACAACGGGTTTCTTACTAAATTTCTTTTCAAAAAAATCGAAAGCCTTATCCTGTTTCCAGTTGAACATAAAATATATCATCCCCAAAGCGAATATATTCCTCGATTTTTCGGCAGTTTTGTTATCCAGATTTAAGGATTTTAAACCTTCTTTATTCAGGCTTGTGATTGGAGCCGGAATAATATTATAGTCTTTTAAACTGCCATCTTCGAGTGGATTGACTTTATAACCGGATTTTTCAATAGCTTTTTCGTCGTAGGTATCAAAATCGGTGATAATGGTAGCGCCCTTTTTTGCCCATTTAAGATTTGCTCTTAACGAAGCAGGATTCATTGCAACCAAAACATCGCACATGTCGCCCGAACTGTAAACTCTTTTGTGACCTATGTGAACCTGAAATCCCGAAACCCCAGCAATAGTGTTGTGAGGGCCTCTGATTTCGGCCGGATAATCCGGAAAATTAGCCAAATCGTTGCCTAATAAGGCTGCCGTATCAGAAAAGAGATTACCGATAAGCTGCATGCCGTCGCCGGAATCGCCAACAAACTTAACAACAACGTCTTCTCTGGTTACAACTTCGTTTTTCTTTTTTGCCATAGTTTTTTTTATAAAAATTTCGGCAAAGTTATAGGTTTTCTTTTGAATCAATTGATATTTTTGGCTATATTTTTATAAAAAAAGGGTTGTGAATGTTCACAACCCTTTTTCATGAATAAAATGATTTTTTATAGTTTATCCCACCATACTCTGCTCTGAATAGTGGCAGTTGGAACATTACTGGAGTT
Source organism: uncultured Bacteroidales bacterium (assembly GCA_903913285.1). Taxonomy (GTDB): domain Bacteria; phylum Bacteroidota; class Bacteroidia; order Bacteroidales; family CAIWKO01; genus CAIWKO01. Next base: position 7,605 of record CAIWKO010000018.1, read on the forward strand.
ATACAAAACTTCAGAAGTTGGATAAGGATAACGTCTTGGAATTGTAGAATAGACAGTATTTGCAGCTGGGTGAAGAACGGGATACCCTGTTCTTCTCCAATCGTTAAATACTTCTAATTGATAACAAAGTGCGATGTACTTTTGATTAATAATTTTTGCAAGAGTAATTGTACCACCTGTTTCGCTTGCATAATTAGTGACGAAAGTAGGATCAGTTACACCAAGTTTATCTAATGAAGCTAAAACTGCATCGTTATAAGCAATAGCAGCACCCGGTAAATCGCTTGTTTGGAATTTAGCTTCTGCTTCAATAAATTTTAATTCGGAATAGCTCATAAAGGGAACAGGAGAATTAGCCGAAGCATAAAAAGGTCCGGCCATTTCATAACCATCAGCAGTTCCTGCGTGAGAGCCTGTGCCGCCACCCGAGCTGTCGATCAATTGATCAAATCTTGGATCCCCCGTAACTTGCAAGGTACTATCCAGATAATAACCAATAACAATATCTCCGGGACGATCGTTAACCATAAACTGATACATCGGGTTGTTTTCGTTTGAAGGATTCCCGCACATAACCTGGAAATCATCTGAATTAGACGTAAAACCGTTTGCAAGAGCTATTAGTGCATTTGTATAAGCAGTTGCACCATCAATTTTTGATTTGTGAAGATAATAACGAGCTTCTAAAGAATATGCTGCTTTTATCCACAAATCGGGATCACCACCGTAAACAAAATCTTCTCCACCGGGAAAATGTAAATTAGCAGTAGATGGTTGTTGAAGATCTGTAATAGCAGAAGTTAATAGAGCAAAAATAGCATCATAAATTTGTTCCTGAGTGTCAAATTTCGGTGTCAGATTATCATCGCCCTGAAAAGCTTCTGAGTAAGGAGCATCATTGAAGAGGTCGGTAATACAACCGATTGAATAGGCCATTTCGATTTTAGCAATGCCGCCATACCATGGAGAGCCTTCGCTTTTGGCTTTATCCATCATAGTCTTCATATCAACCATAACAGCAGCGTACATGGCATATTTCCAAACATTATCAACATCGCTTTGAGTGAATGTGTATCTGTCGTAAGCTAATGGCTGGTTTGCACCGCCGGCTAATTGCTGCATCCACATAGAGGAAGCGTATTTTAAATCGCCGCCAACCGCATAACCTAAACCGGTTTGTGAACCGGGAAGTAGTAATGCCAAAGAAACATTTGTGGGTTTACTCGGATCTTGATTATAGGCAGGATCCATCCATTTTTTGCAGGAACTGATTACAACCATTAGTAGAATCAGCATTCCTATTATTTTTATTTTATGATTTTTCATGTTTTTCAATATTTAAATTAAATACAAACACTATAAATTAACCTTTAAACCAAAGATGTACGATCTGGTATTTGGCATGTTAAAATAGTCAATACCCTGAGCATTGTCAGCTCCATAAAGGTTAGTTTCAGGATCTATACCGGTATAAGGTGTCCAGAGGAACAAATTTTTACCTGATACAAATACATCCACACCTTTAAAGATTGATTTATGAAACCATTTGCTGGGTAAAGTATAGGTTAAAGAAACTTCACGCAAACGAACCCAATCTGTTTTTTCAATAAATTGGCCTGAAGGTCCACCAAAGCCACCGCCTAAACCATTATACCAGTATTGGTCTTTAATAACAGTAATATCATTTGTTGTACCATCAGTAACTCCGTTACCGCTTGCATCAACACTACCTTTAACACCGTCGAAAACATAAGATTCTCCGCGAGTTGCTGTTTCTTCACCGGTTCCTAAAGCATTCATGATTCCTTTAGTACCATTCCACATCATACCGCCCTTTTTTATGTCAACCAAAGCATATAAAGTAAATCCGTAATATTTTAATGAAGTTGAAACACCCATAGTCCATTTGGGCTGAACATTTCCAAGGAAGGTTTCTTTATCCGACATGAACGGGAATCCGTAATGATCATTTGTGCTTGGAGTTCCGGTGTTGTCAATAATAAGATTTCCGTTGCCGTCTCTAACAAAGTCAGTTCCGTAAATTGATCCGTAAGGTTTACCAACTACCGCACGAATTTCAGCTCCGGTAAAACCACCTAAACCAACGTTTTCAACGCCATCGGCAAGCTTATCAACATTGTTTTTGTTTTGAGTAAAGTTAATATTAATATCCCATTCAACTTTCTTAGTTTTTATAGGAACTGTATTCAAAACAACTTCATATCCTTTGTTCGACATCTGAGCTGCATTCATCAATTTATCAGTATAACCTGATGAACCTGCTAATGGCACCCAAATGATTAGATCTTTGTTCACATTGTTATAGTAAGTAAAATCAAGTCCAATCCTATTCTTGATAAATTTTAATTCTGTACCTACTTCAAATGAATAGAGTTTTTCTGGTTTTAAACCCGGGTTACCAAGGCCGCCATCGGTTTTATATCCGGTGTATCCTGCATAAGGGAACGAGATACCGGTTGTCCATCCATCACCATAAACAGAAGGAGCAAAGTAGTTATAAGTACCATAAATAAAAGCATCATTTGCGATAAGCGAATACGAAACTCTTAGTTTTCCGTAAGGCAATATTTTATTGTCTTTCAGTTTTCCAAGTTCGGTAAATACAAATCCTAAACTAGCTGATGGGAAGAAAAATGATCTTTTTGATTTTGGTAATGCTGTTGACCATTCGTTACGCCCAGTAATGTTTAAGAAAAGTATGCTTTGATAAGACAATCCCAGATCGCCATAGATAGCTTGTGTTCTTTTTCTGCTGATATTTTCTCTGGCAGTTATAGTGGCTGCATTTGAGATCTGATAAAAATCGGGTTGTGCAAGTTGATCTCCCTGAACATACAACTGTTGGTGATAGGTTTGATAAAAATTATGACCTACTGTCAGATCAAATTTAAAATCTTTTCCAATATCGTGTTTGAACATAAGGATCAGATCGCCATTGATATCGCGGCTGAAATGCTGATCTTCCTGAACCTGACCTGCAGGAGCTTGACTTGAATTTATTGCGAAATAACCTTTTCTTCTGTCAGAATAGAAATCGGTACCAATACGATAGGTAACGGTTAACCAATTTAACGGTAAATAAGTTAGTTCGGCACTTCCGATCATACGATTTACATCATCTTTAAAAGAGTTTTCATTTACTGACCAATAAGGATTGTCGTAAATACCAAAACCTCTGAAAGAGCGTTGTTCGCCATCAGCAAATTTATAAGCATCAGGAGTTCCAACAGGATCGCTATATCCGTTTGCATTGTCGAATGTGTTTGGCGTACGGCACAAACCAAGCATTACACCCGAAAGGTTAGAACCTTGTTGAAGTCTGTTTCCACCCGAATTAATGTAATTAACAGAACCCTGTGTGGTAAATTTCTTCGAAAGTTTTGCTTGTCCGGCCAATTTTAGGGTTGTTTTGTTAAAAGTATTCAGAGGAACAACTCCTTTACTGGTCAGGTTTCCAATAGACAGATAATAGGTTGCATCTGGATTTCCACCGGAAATACTTAACGCATTATCCCACGTATGACCTGTTTGGAAGAAATTTTTCAGATTTTCGTAAGGTACAACAGCGTTTCCATTGGCAGTAGGATCGTTTTTACTTACGATAATTCCGTTTTTATCCCAAGCATAGCTTCCTGTAGCAAATGGGTCTTGCGATGCAGGATCGGTTAAAACTGTTGAGTAACTGCAGGTATCCAATTTGGGTCCCCATGAATTACGTTTCGTGGTTTCAGGACCTTGCCACGTTCCACTGGTTCCTTGTCCGTATAACATTTGCATTTTTGGAAGCCTGCTCACCTGTTCGAGCGAAAATGTGGAAGAAAAACTAACTGCATAAGTGTTTCCTGATTTTGTAACCGATTGACCTTTTTTGGTAGTGATCAGCACAACGCCGTTTGCTGCACGCAAACCGTAAAGAGCCGATGCAGCACCGCCTTTTAAAACCGAAACAGAAGCAATATCTTCGGGGTTTAAGTCAATTCCGCGGTTTGAGTAAGCAACACCTTCGGTCAGGTTGTTCGATCCGTTATCGGGATTTCCGGAAGCATATTGCGAATTATCAATAGGAACACCATCAACCACGATCAAAGGTTGGTTGTCGCCGCCTATGGATTGAAATCCACGAATAGTGAAAAACGTTGAACCGCCGGCTGCACCCGAACTGCTGGTTACATTTACTCCGGCAACTTTTCCGTTGAGTGAATTGAAAACGTTGGCATTGTTGGTTTTTTGCAATTCATCGCCCCCAACTTCCTGAACAGAATATCCCAGCGCTTTCGAATCGCGCGAAATTCCTATGGCGGTAACTACAACACCTTCGATGTTCATCACGTCGGTTTCCAGCACTGCGTCGATCGTTGTTTGTGTACCTATGGTTACATCTTGTGGTTTCATACCTACAAACGAAAATGTAATCACATCGTGTTTTGCCGGGACTGTCAGGGTGTATTTTCCGTTAACATCCGTTACAGTGCCAATGGTCGTACCTTTAACAACAACAGTTACACCCGGCAAGGTCGAGCCATCATCTTTGGCGGTCACCTTCCCCGTAACGGTTTTCTGTTGTGCAAAAGCCACCTGTAATCCTGAGAAGATCAGAATCACGCATAGAAATGTAAATTTTCTCATAAGCTTTGTTTTTTGGTTAGTGTTTGGTTTCTATTATTGCATTTTATTTTATTGATGCCATTGTAATTATCGGCTAAACCCCTGATTTTTTATGTGAATAAGGCAATTTATCCGACTAATGAGATGCAAATATAAACAATAGTTTTTCTGATTAAAAGAAATTTTAGGTTTTTTTTCATTGTTTTTTGTTGAAAATTAAAAATTATTTTAAAAATCATCTTTTTGGATAAAAAAATCCCATAAAAACTTGCAAATGATTTTATTTATTTTATAATTTTATAGCAGATTTTATGAATCTAACAGAAAGGAGGTATAAAATTTATGGGAAATAAAATTTCCGGTGAAATAACCCCTGCCATTAAAACCACAGTCGAAGGTTTGGCTACAGGCGCAAAAGCCGCGATGCCTTTTCTGCGCAATGCAACTAAAAAAGAGCGCGAAACCCTCCCCAAAATGGGCCTTCAAAGAGCAGGTTTTGTCGACAAAGCTTATGCTGGTGCGCTCGCACATACTAACAAATTGCCCGGCGATTTCGATATGGCTGAATTTACAAAAGATGCCAAATTGAAGGTCGATCTGCCCTACATCAGGCAAATTTTTGTTGATATGGTAGAATTGGTTGATGATACCTCATTATTGCTCGGCAACGATTTGATTATGTAGGCAAACTATGTCTACAATCATTTCAAATTGGTGACCGATAATGAAGATATCAAAACTCTTGTTGCAGAAATGGGTGCTGAATACAAAGGTCTCGGTGTAAAAAAAGCCGTTTCCACCTTCACCATTCCCCAATCGGTAACAATTTCAGTTACCAAAGTTATTACGGGAAAGATTTTGGTGAACGACGGTACTACCGTTATTCAGTTCAAGCCTGGTAATGATTTGGCTGGTAAAGTACGTGAGGCTCAGCCAATTACGGTTCACCCGGGAGACTCTGCTATCATCCCAAAAGGATGGACAAGCATTGATGTAATTAACCTCAGTGCTACTACGCAAGGTAGTTTTGCCGTAAAGGTAAAATAATACCTGAAGAAATGTGGTAACCGCGTTTCGGTTATCAGAATCGAACTTTTGAATTCGCAACTGCGTTGTATCGGGTTGCGAATTCGCTTTTTCAGGAAGCAGGCAGGCGTGTCTGGCCCGGCTTCTGCTTCACTCATTAAAATAGCTCAGAAAGCTACCAACAACCCTCGCAGAAGCCAGCCTCATAGCTCAGTTGTCTTAGGTTACCCTTACACAACTGAGCTCATCCCCTTGCTAAGCATGCTCATTTGGTAGCTAAGCTAGCCCTACCCCTCAGACAAGTGAGCCTATATGCTTGCTAAGCGAGCCCATGAGCTTGCTAAGCATGCCCATTTGGTAGCTAAGCATGCCCTAGCCCTCACAGAAGCTAGCCTTACCCCTCAGTGAAGCTAGCAATTTGCTGAGTGAAGTGAGCCCACTTGGTCCAAACTGAGCAAAAACCATTTCCAATTCACCTTTCTAATCGCCAATCGCAAATCGCAAATCGCCAAACGTATTAAAACCTGCCCGAAATTTCGTAAATTTGCAAATCATACCATACTATAATAGGTGTAAGTCCGTTTAAAAAAACAAAAATCACGTTGGCCGAACCCACAAACATATTGATCCATAAGCTCAATCTTTTTATAAAGAAATATTATAAAAACGAATTGCTCAAGGGCCTCATGCTGTTTGTTTCCTTTGCCCTTGCCTTTTTCCTGATTATAGCCGTGCTCGAATATTTCGCCTGGTTCCCCACCGTGGTGCGCACCGTTTTGTTCTATTTATATATAGGTGTAAATTTGTTTGTGGCCTGGCGGTTCGTGGCCATACCTGTTTTTCGCCTGTTTAGCATCGGCAAAACCCTCACCCACGAGCAGGCAGCCCGCATCATTGGCCATTTCTTTCCCGAGGTGAGCGACAAACTTCTCAACGCGCTTCAACTGCAGGCTGTCCCGGCCCAAAACACGGCAAGCGCCGAACTGCTCGAAGCCTCCATCAACCAAAAAATCCGGAAGCTCTCCCCCATTCCGTTCACGGCTGCTATCGATTTTCGCATCAACAAAAAATACCTAAAATACGTGCTGCCGCCAACCGTGGTGCTGGTGGTGCTGCTCATTGTTTCGCCGGCCATAATAACCCAGCCGTCGAACCGCATCATCAACTACACCACCTTTTTCGAAAAACAGGCTCCTTTCCGTTTCGTGGTGCTCAACACCGATTTGAAGGCCGTGCAGCAACAAGATTTTCAACTTAACGTGAAACTCACCGGCGACCAGATTCCCAACGAAGTCTATCTGGTTTCGTCCGGCAACGAATACAAACTCACCAAAGAAACCATCGTGATGTTTCATCACACCTTTAAAAATCTGCAGAAAGATCAGTCGTTCTATTTGCGGGCAAACGGTTTCCGCTCCAAAGAATATACCATCAGCGTTATTCCCAAACCCATAATTCTCGATTTCGAACTCCAGCTCAACTATCCGGCCTACACAGGCAAAAAGAACGAAACCCTCCAAAACTCCGGCGATTTGTCAGTACCTTGCGGCACCGAGATTAGCTGGAAGATAAAAACCAAAGACACCAAAAAACTCTGGTTTCAGTTTATCGATAAAAGCTTCTTTCTGCAGCCAGGTTCCGACAACCAGTTTGCCTACAGCCGCCATTTTTTTGTTACTCAGAACTATTCGGTGGCCACCTACAATGAATTCATCAGGAACCCCGATTCGCTGCAGTATAACATAAATGTAATTCCCGATGCCTATCCCTATATCGATTTAAAAGAATATCACGATTCGCTTTTCGACAGCCATCTTTATTTCAAGGGAATGATAAAAGACGATTACGGCTTCAACAAGCTTCTGTTCAAATATAAGAAAACCGACCCCGACAACAAAGAAGAACCCGAGCAAACCCGCGTAATAACCATCAACAAGCTCCTCAATCAGCAGGATTTTTACTATTATTTCGATCTTTCGGGTTTGGGTGTTCAGCCCGGCGAAAACATCGAATACTATTTCGAAGTGTGGGACAACGATGCCATAAAAGGCAGCAAAGCCACGCGTTCGCAGAAAATGGTTTTCAAGGTGCCTACCCTGGACGAAATTCAAAAACAAACCGACCAGAACAGCGATAACCTGAAAGACAAAATTGATGAAACCATAAAAGATATCAATCAGCTTCAAAAGCAAATCGACGACCTCAACAAAAAACTGCTTGACAAAAAAAACCTCGACTGGCAGGAACGCAAACAAATCGAGGATCTGGTGAACAAACAGCAACAGATGCAAAAAAATGTGGAAGACCTGAAACAGGAAATCCATCAAAACAGCGTAAAGGAACAGCAGTTCAAAACCGTCGACCCGTCCATACTCGAAAAACAAAAGCAACTCGAAGACCTTTTCAACAAAGTGATGACCGACGAGATGAAAGATATGTTCAAACAAATGCAGGACATGCTCGACAAGTTAGACAAGAATAAGGTGAACGAGATGCTGGATAAAATGAAACTATCCAACAAAGACATCGAAAAAGAGCTCGACCGCAATCTCGAATTGTTCAAACAACTCGAATTCGAAAAGAAGATGTCCGAAACCATTGATAAGCTTCAAAAGCTTTCAGAGCAGCAAAAAAATCTTTCCGAACAAACCAAAGACGAAAACAACAAGTCCGACAAATTGCTCGAACAGCAAAAGGATGTCAACAACCAGTTTAACGATGCCAAAAAAGACCTTCAGAATTTGGATGATTTAAACAAAAAGCTTGAGAACCCGAAGAACCTCGAAAAGACTGATGAAAAACAGAACTCCATTCAGCAGGAATTGAACAACAGTCAGAACCAGCTTCAGAACAACAAACGCAAGAATGCTTTCAAATCGCAACAAAATGCAGCCGAACAAATGGAGCAACTTGCCAACGATTTGCAAAAGAATCAGGACGAAATGCAGGACCAGGCCGACGAGGAAGATGCTCATGCCCTGCGCGAAATTCTGGAGAACTTGCTGCGTGTATCTTTCGGTCAGGAAGATTTGATTGCAAAGCTTAAAAACACAAATGTCTCCGACCCGAAGTATATTGGCATTATGGACAAACAAAAAGATTTGAAGGACGATTTAGGTATGATAGAAGATTCGCTGCTGGCATTAAGCAAGCGTCAGGCCATGATTCAGCCTCTGGTGAACCGCGAGATTTCACAAATAAATGATAATGTTACCAAGAGTCTTGAATTGCTCCACAGTCGAAATGTGTCTATAGCCCAAAAGGCACAGCAATATGTGATGACATCTGTAAATAACCTGGCGCTGTTATTAGCCGAATCGCTTCAGCAGATGGAACAGCAAAACAAAAACAAATCAAACAAATCCTGTAAAGGAGGATCATGCAAAAAACCCGGAGGTGGCAAACCCTCTGCCGCATCAATGAAAATGATGCAGGAAATGCTCAACAAACAAATGGATGCTCTCAAAAAACAGATGGAAAACGAAGGAAAAACGGGCGATCCGGGTAAATCAGGTCAGGATGGACAATCCATAAGCGAACAATTGGCGCGTTTAGCAGCACAACAGGAGGCCATCCGCCAAATGATGCAGCAATATGGCGAAGATTTGAAAAAAGAAGGAACCGGAAACGATGGAAATATAAACGAGATCATGAAAAAAATGGAACAAACCGAAACCGATCTCGTGAACAAAGTAATAAATGCAGAAACCCAAAAACGACAAAAAGAAATTCTCACTCGATTGCTCGAATCCGAAAAAGCCGAGAAAGAACGCGAGTTGGATGATAAGCGGGAATCGAATGAAGCAAAAGAAAAAAATTACAGTAACCCAAATCAATTTTTTGAGTATAAAAGATTAAAATCGCAGGAACTTGAATTATTAAAAACAATTCCTGTAACTTTAACCCCGTTTTTTAAGTATAAAGCTAACGAATATTTTTATAATTTTGCTGATTGATGAAAAAACATACTATAAAAATAAAATCAGATTTACAAGAGATTAACGAAGTAGAAAAATTCGTTGAGGCAATCTGTGATTATTATAACATAAACGACTCCTATTTCGGAAATATCATAGTAGCAATCACTGAAGCTGTTGAAAATGCTATTCTTCACGGCAATAATAACGATAAAACCAAAAGTGTTACCATATTATTTGATTCTTCCAAAAAAGGTATATCATTCACAATTGAAGACGAAGGAAACGGATTTGACATAAACAAAATACCCGACCCAACCGACGCAGAATTAAATCCCGAAAAAAAAGGAACAGGTATATTTTTGATAAAAACTCTTGCAGATGAAGTTGTTTTTAGTGAAAAAGGAAGGAAAATACAATTAAATTTTAATATCACCTCTATTAATCAGGAGGTCTACACAAGCAGAAAAAAATATGTTGACGAATATTTAAAGACCAAGAAAAAAATATTCGAAAATAAGAACTAAGATTAATGCCTTCCAACCAAATCAAGTTTTTTTCAAACAACGTATCCTCTCCTGTCAGAAACAAAAAACTAATCCGAAAATGGCTTTTTCTTTTGATGGAAAAAGAAATAAATAATTTAACTTTAGCAGAAATCAATCTGATTTTTTGCGATGATGAATATCTCTATAGTCTGAATAAAGAGTATTTAAAGCACACAACACTTACAGATATTATTACCTTTGACTATTCAGAAAAAAAAGAAATAAAAGGAGATGTTTTTATCAGTGTCGAAAGAGTTAAAGAAAATGCAAAAATATTTTCACAGACTTTTTCAAAAGAAATTTCACGGGTAATGGCTCACGGATTATTACATTTATGTGGATACAAGGATAAAACCGTGAAAGAAAAAACACTAATGACGACGAAAGAAGATTTTTATTTACAAATACTAAACGAACTAATAAATCAGCAACATGATAAAAATTCGTAAATCAGACAACTTATTTTCTCTTGTCACTATTCTGGTTTTATTCCTTATTCTTGTTGTGCTTAGGTTTGTTTATGCTCCTGTAAATGTTCTTTCCTGGGATGTTTTTGGTTATTACTTATATCTTCCGTCCAAATTTATATATCACGATTTGGGCCTCTCCAACCACTCGTGGCTCAACAAACTTATTGCCCAATATCAATCCACCGCCACACTCTATCAGGCATATATAGGTCCAACAGGGAAATGGGTGATGAAGTATTCCATGGGCCTGGCAGTTTTATACATGCCATTTTTCTTCATTTCACATTTATTAACCCCTATACTTGGGTATCCTGCCGATGGATTATCATTACCCTATCAATACGGATTAGCAATTGGTGCGTTACTATATTCGTTTATTGGCTTGGTATTTTTCAGAAAAATTTTGCTTAAGTTTTTCAATGACAAATCAACTATGCTATTGCTGATATTAATGGTTCTTGGAACTAATTATCTTAATCAAGCAAGTGTTGGAAACCTGTTATCGCATAATTTTCTTTTCACATTAGTGGCAGCTTTGGTTTGGTTTACCATAAAGTGGCACGAAAAGCAAAAAACACTTTATATTATTCTCATTGGAGGATTGTCTGGAATGATTACCCTCATAAGGCCAAATGAAGGAGTTTGTTTAATTATTCCTGTTTTATGGGGAATATATAATAAAGAGTCACTGAAAGAAAAGATTAGATTAATTCGCAAAAATAAGTTACAAATTTTGGTTGCAGCCTGTTGTTTTATTATTATCTTACTTCCTCAATTTTATTATTGGAAGAAGTATGCAGGAAGTTTTATCTTTTATAGTTATCCAAATCCGGGAGAGGGGTTGGATTTATTATCACCTCACATTTCAAATTTTCTGTTTAGCTTTAGAAAAGGATGGTTTGTATACACACCTATAATAATAATGCCCGTTATCGGTCTTTATTTCTTATTAAAAAAACAAAAACAAATTTTCTGGCCAATATTTATCTATTCTTTAGTGTCAATTTATTTAGTGTCAAGTTGGACATGTTGGTGGTATGCCGGTGGTTGTTATAGTCAAAGAGCAATAATTTCTCTCTATGTTTTGTTGGCAATACCCTTTGGATTTTTGATAAAAAGAATAAACGAGCTAAAATTTTATAAAAAAACGACAATTTACTTAATATTGTTCTTTTTTCTTATCCTAAATATTTTTCAGTTTTGGCAATTTAATAAAGATATTCTTAAACATGACGGGATGACTGCAAAATACTACTTTTCAATTTTAGGGAAAACAAAAGTACCGGATAATGCTGCAGATATGCTTTTAGTTGATAGGTCTGTTACGGGGATTGAGAGAATGACCAATCCCGAAAAATTTAATAAAAAAATAATTGGCATTTATGATTTCGCAACTGTAAATTCTTCAAATCGGGATCATTATATTAGAGATTCTTTTGATTCAACACGTTATTGTTTGGTAATGGATAGTTCTCTGAGTTTTTCACCCGGACTCACCATAAAATATAAAAATATTACTGGAGAATATTATGCATGGATTAGAGCAACAGTGGAGTATAAATATTCAAAAGATTATAAAGAAGAAAATTCATTATTGGTGATTACTTTTGATCATAAAGGTGGTTCTTATAAATATTTTACAGGCAGTTTGAGTTATTCTGATTCAACAAAAACTATATGGAATAAAACAACATTTGATTATCAAACACCAGAAGTAAGAAGTGTGAATGACGAATTAAAAGTGTATGTTTGGCATAGAGGTAAAAATCGGGTGTATATAAAGAACTTAATTGTTGAAGCATATGATCCAATAACACCTAACTAACTTATAATAAGAGATATCGCTTTGTTGTTTCACGTGAAACTTTCGTATGCTTTTAAAAAAATATGATATTATTGTTGTCGGTGCCGGACACGCCGGGTGTGAAGCCGCCTCTGCTGCCGCAACATTAGGGTCGTCAGTATTGCTGATAACAATGAACATGAATCTTATTGCTCAAATGTCTTGTAATCCATCAATAGGCGGGGTTGCAAAAGGACAAATTGTAAGAGAAATAGATGCGTTGGGAGGAAAAACAGGTATTGTAACCGACGAAACCATGATACAGTTTCGTATGCTTAATAGATCGAAAGGTCCGGCAATGTGGAGTCCAAGAGCACAATGTGATAGAATGAAATTTTCCGAAAAATGGAGATCAATATTAGAAAAAAACTCGAATGTTGATTTTTGGCAGGATAGTGTGAAAACAATTATCATTAAAAACAACAAGGTAACAGGTCTTGAAACAAACCTTGGTATCAAAATCTTTAGCAAAGCAGTAATTTTGGCAAATGGTACTTTCTTAAATGGAATAATGCATATTGGTGAAAAGAATTTTCGCGGTGGGCGCATGGGAGAAAACTCCTCTCTTGGAATAACAGAGTCTTTGATAAAAGCTGGGTTTATTACTGAACGATTGAAAACCGGAACTCCGGTTAGAGTGGATGGAAGGACAATAGATTTTAAAAAACTTGAAGAACAAAAGGGAGATACAATTCCCGGAAAATTTTCTTTTACAAAAACAAATGTTTTACAAAAGCAAAAAAGTTGTTTTTTAGCATACACAAATATTGAAGTCCATGGAATTTTGAAAGGGGGCTTTGAAAAATCACCTTTATTTAAAGGCATTATTAAAGGACGTGGCCCGAGATATTGCCCTTCGATTGAGGATAAAATTGTAAGGTTTGCCGAAAAAAACCGTCATCAACTTTTTATAGAACCTGAAGGTTGGGACACGGTTGAATATTATATAAACGGCTTTTCATCATCTTTACCAGGAGAAGTTCAAATAAAAGCTTTGAGAAAAGTTAATGGTTTTGAAAAAGCAAAAATATTCAGACCGGGATATGCAATTGAATATGATTATTTTCCACCAACTCAGCTAAAAACAACTCTTGAAACCAAAAAAGTAGAAAATCTATTTTTTGCTGGGCAGATCAATGGTACAACTGGTTATGAAGAAGCCGCAGCCCAAGGATTAATCGCCGGAATTAATGCACATAATAAATTAAAAAATAGACCAAATTTTATATTAAGCAGGTCAGAGGCTTATATTGGAGTTTTAATTGATGATTTGATAACGAAGGGTGTTGATGAACCATACAGAATGTTTACTTCGAGGGCAGAATACAGAATATTATTACGTCAGGATAATGCAGATTTACGTTTAACAAAAAAAGGATATGATTTAGGGTTAATAACCAAAAAGCGGATGCTTGATTGTGAAAAGAAGCAAGATATAATTACTCGGTTGATTTATTTTTTAAAAAACGAAACAATTAGCCCATCAAAAATTAACGACTTTTTAAGAAGCGTTGAAACACCTGATATTTCTCAAAAAACAAAAATTGCAAATTTATTATTACGTCCACAAATAGATATTTTCTCATTATTAAGACATTCAATAGAATTGCAAAATTTTTTAAAAACAAATAATATTAGATCTAACGAAATTTTGGAACAAGCCGAAATTCATATTAAATATCAATCTTATATTGAAAAAGAAAGCGAAATTGCTGATAAAATAACCAGACTTGAAGATATTGTTTTACTTAGCGATATTAATTATATTAAAATAAAATCATTATCCATAGAGTCAAGAGAAAAACTAAATAAAATAAAACCCAGAACTATCGGTCAGGCTTCTCGAATTAGTGGTGTTTCTCCCGCTGATATTACTGTACTTTTAGTATATTTGGGCAAATAATGTTTCACGTGAAACAAAAAAAATGGAAAAAATAGAAACTTGTGAGATTTGTGGAAATAATAACTTTTCAGTTTATATGGAAAGTTTTGATTATTTTCTTAGTAAAGAAAAGTTTACAATTGTAAGGTGCGAAAAGTGTGGATTTCTATTTGTAAATCCACGGCCGGACATTATAGAAATTTCCAGATATTACAAATCGAAGGAATATATTTCTCATTCCAATTCAAAAAAGGGTTTGATTAATAAAATTTATCATATTGTTCGAAGAAGAAATCATAAGAACAAATACAAAATTGTTCAAAAATATAAAAACAATGGTTCAATACTGGATATAGGTTGTGCTACAGGTGAATTTCTAAATTTTTTTAAAAATTGTGGATGGAATGTAATGGGCGTGGAACCTGATACAGATGCTCAAAATTTGGCCAGAACACAATATTCTTTAAATGTTCTCTCAGAAAGCGTATTAAACGAAAGACCAAAGGAAAAATTTGATGTGATAACCATGTGGCATGTATTAGAACACGTTCATCAACTTTCCATTAAGATTGAACAAATAAAAAACTATTTAGTAGATGATGGAATAGTAATAATTGCGGTTCCAAATGCTGCTAGTAAAGATGCAGATATTTATAGAAATTTTTGGGCAGGATATGACCTGCCTCGCCACTTGTATCATTTTACACAAAAATCAATTCACGACCTCTTTGAAAAAAATGACTTTGTCATAATTGAAACTATTCCTATGAAATTTGATTCTTTTTATGTTAGCGTGTTAAGTGAAAAATATAAAACTGGGAATAAAAATATTATCAAAGCCTTTTTAAATGGATTGAAATCGAATAAATGGGGTACAAAAAATAATAACAATTTTTCCAGCCTGATTTTTGTTTTAAAAAAAATCAACAAAAAATAAAGCATTCTAATATAAAAACCCATAGCAGTAATATCATTAAATGATTTTATTAAAAAAATGCTTTAAAAGCTTTAATTTTAAGTCAAATTTTCAGTAACTGTGAAAAATTAAAAACAATGTCAACAGAAAAACGCAACGTATTCCGATTTTTTCTGGTTTTTATCATAGCCTTAGCCCTAATACTTATAAATTTTGTTTTAAAAAAACACTTATTGTATTCACAAAACACTAGTGTTTCCAAAATAGAAAATATTAAATCAAGATTAAGAGAGAAAGAAAATTTAGCAAATAGAGGTTTAAACGAAATAATCGCTGTTTCAAAAAATCATGCTCCATCGATATTTTTTGGAGATGATAAACTGTCAAATCTCTATAAGAAAGAAAAAATTTCTTTTTTTATTTATAATAAAGATAGCTTGAGTTATTGGTCAAATAATAGTGTTCCATTAAACAATCTTCAAACAAATAATTTTTTTGATAGCACTTTTGTGAATTTATCAAATGGTTGGTATGAAATAATTAAAAGAAGAATTAATGATCAGGTTTTTCTCGCAACGATTCTTATTAAATCAGAATATAAATACGAAAACGATTACTTACTAAATGAATTCAATCAAGATTTTGGGATATCCTCACAAAATGCTAAAATATCTATTTCAGGAAAATCGAATATTATTAGAAACCTTGAGGGAAAACCCCTGTTTTCTATTACATATAAGCAGACAAATAGCTTAAACAATTCCTCTGAAACACTAATATTTTTTATTTATCTGATTGCTTTTTTAGCATTATTATACCTGATTTACCTATTGTGTGAGATAATATTCAGAAACACTTCGAGCGAAACTATAAAAAAACTTACTTTTTTATTTTTATTGATCGTATTTAGAGCTCTACTTTTTTATTTTAAATTACCCTCCGATTTATATAGTTTAGAACTATTTAGTCCAATATATTTTGCCTCATCTGAGTTATTACCATCTTTAGGAGATCTATTGTTAAACACCATTTTGTTTTTTGTAATAAGTGTAATTATTTTAAAAACTACTATAATTAATAATCAAAAAAGTATTGGCAAACAACTTTCTATTTATCTTTCTTTTCTATTATTGTTTTTATCAGGATTGCTTTTTTGTTTTGTAATAGATTTGCTTCAATCAATAATTATTGACTCTACAATTTCGTATAATCTCAATCAACTTTTTTCAATTAATGGATTAAGCATTCTTGGTTTTTTTATTATTTCTTTTACGATTCTATCATTTTTACTAATAAACATAACAATTCTAAATATCTTATATCGGTTTTCCATCAGAATAATTCCATTTTTTATTGGACTTTTATTGGCTGTTTTATTGATAATATTAATACATCCATTTAAATCTTCTCTTGATTTTCAGCTTTTACTAGGTTTTTCATTTTTTAATAGTGTTTATTATTTCCTTAGATTGAAAAAAGGTCCGAAAATTCACTTTTATGAAATACTATTTTATTTAATCGTTTTCACATATTTCACTTACTATACTCTAAATGATTGTAATAAATATAAGGAAATTGAAAAAAGAAAATCATTTGCTCAAAAATTATCTTCCGGTCAAGATCCGCTTGCCGAATACATTTACAGATCTACTCAAAAAATTATTTTAGCCGATAATTTTATTAAGAAAAAACTAAGAAAGTATACATTAAAAGATAATGAAACAAGCGAATATATTATAAAAAATTATTTTTCCGGATACTGGGATAAGTATAAAGTTCAAATTACAATATGTAATAATAACGACAGTTTACTGATAGAACCATCACTTGTGAAAAGAAACTGTTATATGTATTTTGATGATTTGATAAAAAGCATTGGAAAACCATCTTCTTGCGAAAATCTTTATGTTTTAAATGATGGAAGTGGAGGCAATAACTATATTTCTCAACTTGAGTTTTCGGATGACTCATCATCAATGTCATTATTTATTGAATTGAATTCAAAATTTATTCCAAAAGGCCTGGGATATCCGGAATTACTAATTGATAAAAAAATATTTATTAATACAGATTTGTCGGATTATTCGTATGCCAAATACTTAAAAAACACTTTAATAGATGCTTATGGGAAATACTATTATTCTTCAGACTTTTATTTAAAAGATTCACTTAATACAAATGATACCTATATTTTCAGCAAGAATGGTTTCAATCATTTAGTTTATAAAATTGATGACAGTTCTTTTTTAATTATTAGCAAAAAAAATGGAAATTTATTAGACACTTTGTCACCCTTTTCCATGCTTTTTACTCTTTTTTGTATCACATTGTTTTTGTTTTTTCTGATCAATAATTTTCCGGTACCAGTAAAATTATTCAGATTTGATTTTAAAAACAGACTACAGGTGTCTATGGTATCGATAATTTTTGTGTCTTTCATTGTTATAGGTGTGTCCACGTATTATTTTATCAGAAATTTGGATGAAAATAAAAATGTGGATATTTTAAGTGAGAAAGCGATGTCAATATTGATAGAACTTCAGGATAAATTATCCGTAACAGAAACATTAAATCTTGAACAACAAACTGTTTTATCTAATTCTTTAGCAAAATTATCTAATATTTTTTTTACTGATATTAATATTTTTGATAATCATGGAAATATTGTATCGTCTTCACGTCCACAGATATTTAATGAAGGCCTTATTTCTGATAAGATGAATACATTAGCTTATCAGCAAATGATAACAGAAAAAACAACCTTGTTTATTCAAAAGGAAAATATTGGGAAGCTAAAATATTATTCTGCCTACGTTCCTTTTTACAATAGTGACGGTAAAGTAATGTATTACATAAATTTACCATATTTCGCAAAAGAAAGTGAATTAAAAAAAGAACTCTCCTCATTTCTTATTGCGTTTATTAATATTTACGTTCTATTAATTGTTATAACCGTTTTGGTAACACTTTTTGTTGCTGGCCGAATTTCCCGACCCTTAAATACCATTCGGGAAAAAATGAGTAAAATTAAATTGGGAAGTAAAAATGAAAAAATATTCTGGCCCAGAAGAGATGAAATAGGAAGTTTAATTTCAGAGTATAACAGAATGGTTGATGAACTATCAAATAGTGCAGAACTACTTGCAAGATCAGAAAGAGAGAGTGCCTGGAGAGAAATGGCCATGCAGGTTGCACATGAAATTAAAAACCCTTTAACACCAATGAAATTAAGCGTTCAATATCTTGATAAGGCATGGAAAGATAAAGCACCAGACTGGGATATAAGGCTGGAGCGGTTTACCAAAAATATTGTGGAGCAAATTGATTCTTTGTCGGTAATTGCATCGGAATTCTCATATTTTGCAAAAATGCCAATACCTAAAAAAGAAATTATTAATCTTGTTGATGTAGTAAAAAATTCTGTTGAAATTTTTAGATCAAATTCAAATATCAAAATATCATTAGAATACGATAAATTAATTCCGGTTAGAATTTTTGCTGATAAAAAGCAGATCATCAGGGTGATGAATAATTTATTGAATAATGCAGTGCAAGCAATTGGCACAAAAAATATTGGGAATATTAGTGTTGAAATAGAGATAAAAGAAACAAAAACGATTCTTATTATAAAAGATGACGGTGAGGGTATCTCTGATGAAATGAAAGATAAAATTTTTATTCCCAATTTTTCAACCAAATCAGAAGGAATGGGGCTTGGGTTAGCTATTGTTAGCAGTATTATTGAAACGTATGATGGGAAAATATGGTTTGAATCCGAAAAAGGATCAGGAACATCGTTCTATGTGGAACTACCCTTGTATAAAAATGAATGATCTATAAGACGTTTTGAAATTGTTTTAAAAAGCGTGTATCATTTTCAGAGAATAACCGAAGATCTTTGACAGAATATTTAAGATTCGTTATTCGTTCAATACCCATTCCAAAAGCAAAACCGGAATAAACGGAACTGTCAATTCTACAATTTTCCAGTACATTTGGATCAACCATACCACAGCCCAGAATTTCAACCCAACCGGTCTTTTTGCACATATTACAGCCCTTTCCACCACAAATAGTACAAGAGATATCCATTTCGGCAGAAGGTTCGGTAAAAGGGAAATAAGACGGTCTCAAACGGATTTGGGTATCAGCGCAAAACATTTCCTTTGAAAAATAAAGCAATGTTTGTTTAAGATCAGCAAACGAAACGTTTTTATCAATATATAAGCCTTCAATTTGATGAAAAAAACAATGAGCACGGGCAGAAATAGCTTCATTTCTGTAAACTCTTCCCGGCATAATAGCTCTTAATGGAGGCTTATTATTTTGCATTAAGCGAACTTGTACTGATGAGGTATGAGTGCGCAATGCAATATCCGGTTGTTGCTCAATGAAAAAAGTATCCTGCATATCACGGGCTGGATGATCTTCCTGAAAATTCAATGCCGTGAAAATATGCCAATCATCCTCAATTTCAGGTCCTTCTTCAATCGTAAAGCCAATTCTTGAGAAAATTTGAATAATTTCATTTCTTACTAAAGACATTGGATGTCTTGAACCAAAATTTCCATAATTTGCAGTTAATGACAAGTCGGAATTATTGTCAGAATACGATTGGGTTTGTTCCGATAGTTTTTTTAATAATTCATATTTCTCGTTAGCTGAAATTTTTAGCTGGTTTAATAATTGCCCAACAATTTTTTTCTTTTCAGAAGGGATGGTTTTAAATTCGTCAAACAATTGATTAATGATACCGTTTTTAGTGAGATAAGTTAATCTAAACTGTTCCAGATCAGTATCGGTTAATGAACTGAAAGTTTCAATTTCGGCGATATATTGGGTAATAGTTCTTTCCATTATAAAAAATAAAAAAGTTGTTCAAAAGTAATAAGATTTGAACAACTCAGAGAATCAAAAACAAAATCTATTTTAATTCTTCGATAGTCATTTTGATATCTTCAATAGGTTTGTCGCCATTACCTGTTTTTACCGCAGCTATTTTATCGATAACACCTATTCCGTCAATAACATCTCCAAAAACAGTATACGAACCGTCAAGAAATGGCGTTCCACCTATCGTTTTATAGGCCTTTCTTTCTTCTGCTGTAAATTTTTTATTTAATCGCTGCTCAAAGGAGTTGAGCTCGTCATCAGTATAAACTTTTCCTTGCACGATATAAAACTGCGAACCGGAAGATTCTTTATTCGGATTGATATTATCCGGCATACGTGCTGCAGCTAATGCTCCTTTCTTATGAAAATATTTCGACACAAATTCGGCAGAAATCGTATAACCAACATCTTTATTTCCACCAGAAGCGCCGCCACCTTGTATCATAAAATTATTGATAACACGATGAAAAATAGAACCATTATAAAATCCATCTTTTACAAGTTTTATAAAATTGTCCCGATGTTTAGGCGTTTCATTATATAGCTTTATTTTAATATCTCCGTAAGAAGTTTTAATCAAAAATTTTACTTCGGTTTGAGTTTCTGTTTGGGCATAATTAAGCCTTGAAAATAAAACAATAAATAAAAAAGAAAAGATAATTTTTTTCATAGTAATTTTTTTTTATATATTTGCGTATGATTTTACAGCAAAATGATTTAATTTGCACAAATAATATTTCTTAGCAAAGTTAATAAAATTTACAATTATGAGAATAATTTCCGTTAAAAATCTGATCGCAATTTTTGTTGTAATGAGTATTGCAACTTTTGTCTTTCTTGGGTGCAAAAAAACAAATACAGATTGTACGGCTGTAATAATGGTAAAATCTTTAACGGATACCAATGTTACTGTAGCATACGCTGATGTAATTATTGCCCCCGATTATCCCGATGTTAGGGTAGAGGGAAAATCTGATGCTACAGGTCAATTCCAGACTGTTTTTAAATACGAAGGAATTTTGGATATTATTGCTATTAAAATAACTCCTGGAACCCCACCGGATACTATCCGAGGTAAAACTGTCATTCGTTTAAAACCGGGAGAAACTGTTACAAAAACTGTTTTCGTAGATTAATTTACTATTTCTTTAAAACGTCTTTATAACAACTTCTGCAAAGAGGTTCATAATTATCGGTTTCTCCCAATAAAACTAATTTATCATTTTTTACAATTCTGTGAGAAACATAGGCTAAGTTGCCACAATTTACACAAATAGCATGAACTTTGGTCACATATTCTGCAGTGGCAATCAATGCTGGCATCGGGCCAAAAGGTTTCCCCAAATAATCCATATCCAAACCTGCTACTATTACCCGGATCCCTTTTTCAGCAAGGATATTGCATACATTAACAATTTCGGAATCAAAAAATTGAGCCTCGTCAATACCAACAATGTCAACATCATTAGCGAGTAACAATATTTGCGAAGAAGACGGAACAGGGGTGGCAACAATAGCATTTTCGTCATGTGATACTACATTTTCAATATCATATCGGGTATCTATTTCCGGTTTGAAGATTTCGTAGCGTTGTTTTGCGTATTTGGCGCGCTTTAATCGCCGTATCAATTCTTCGGTTTTTCCCGAGAACATCGAACCGCATATAACTTCTATATATCCTTTTTTATGAGTTTCTGTAGTTTTTTCTGAAAACATTGTCGGGTTTGTTGTTCTTTTTATAATTTTATGCTTAATTTGGTTACAAAATTATCACTAACATTTTTATTTTTACAATTATGAGTATAAATATTATTAAAGAAGAAATAAAAATCATTCTGGAAACCTTAAACGAGCAGTACTCTATCATAGATGAACATAAAAAAAAGATTCCACAGATCGAAATTGATATTGTTTTAGCTAATATTCGTAAGCTATACGAACTCTTTTACGATCTGAACAAATTAAATACTTTGAACAAAAACAGTATTGATGCAAATATAGCAGTAAATTTTGTAAATGAGAAGCAGGAAATTTCGATTAAAGAAGAAATAATTAGCACCCCGATTGAAACAGAAATTGAAAAACCTCAAAAAAACAATAACGATGAATTGAACATCGTCGAAGTTGAAATACAAGAAAAACCCGCTGTTGAACCCGAACAACCTGTTGAGGAATTGGAAACCCTATCAGAAACTCCCGAATTAATTATGCCATTAGAAGAAGCTGAACCCGAATCAGAGCCCGATAAATCAATCCTTGAGATTCCTATTGAAGACGTTAATGAAAGTTTAGAAGACGTTAAAGAGGATTTGTTGAAAGAACCAATACCCGAGATACCAAAAACAATAAAACCTAGAAAAAAACAAGCGATGGACTTATTTTCATTTGCCGAAAAAGAAACAGTGGCTGATAAATTTAAAGAAACGCCTAAACTCATGCATGATAAAATATCGCATGATAATTCTGAAAAAACTCTGGCTAGTAAAGTTGGAAAATCTTCAATAACAAATTTGAAGAATGCTATTGGAATAAACGATAAATTTTTATTTATCAACGAGCTGTTTAAAGGCGATCTGCAAGAATACAATAAATCCATTGATATCCTTAACAGCGTTGTTGGTATCGAGGAAGCAAACGTTTTTATTGAAGATCTGAAAGAAAAATTTAATTGGAACGAAAAACAGGAAGTGCTTCAGAAATTGGAGGACCTAATCATCAGAAAGTTTTTATAACATGAAAACGAAAGTTGTATTTCTCTGGTGCCTTTTGCTAAGCACAAGCCTTGCCTACTCTCAAAACCTTACGTATGTCAAAGGAATTATTGACACACTGACCATGCCCGGTTTCTATGGACGGGGATATGTTAACAATGGAAATAAAATTGCTTCAGAATTTATTTCGAAACAATTACAGAAAAACAATATTCAAAAGTTCGATACAAGCTATTTTCAGCGATTCAATATTAATGTAAATACGTTTCCGGGTAAAGTTGAACTAAAGATCAATGATACCGATATAAAACCGGGACTCGATTTTATCGTTTCACCTGATGCTCAGTCGATGAATAAAACCTATAAAACATTGGTGCTAAACGAAAAAACCCTAAATTCTCCCAAGCAAATTAAAAAGTTCAACAAAACAAACCTATTAAATATTGCCTTGGTCATTGATACCGGTTTTAAAGATCTGAAAAATCCAAAGATAAAAAAAGCACCACTGGTATTGTTTATTCGTGATCATGGCCTTACCTGGTCTGTTGCACAGGAACAAACCGAAAATAAACACGATGAAATATTCATTACCCGTAATGCATTTCCCCAAGAGATCAAGAATGTTTCTGTTAATATCGAAGCAAAACAATGCTACAATTATCAAACTCAAAATATCGCCGGATACATTCCCGGAATAGCGTTCCCCGACAGTTTTCTTGTTTTTACTGCTCATTACGATCATTTGGGAATGATGGGCACTAAAGCATATTTTCCGGGGGCCAACGATAATGCAAGCGGAACAGCTATGGTGCTTGATCTGGCTTCGTTTTATTCTATGCCGGCAAATCGTTCCGATTATTCTGTTGTTTTTATTTTGTTCACTGGAGAAGAAGCCGGCTTGTTGGGTTCTGAATATTTTACGGAACACCCTCTATTTCCCTTAAAAAAAATTAAGTTTTTACTAAATCTGGATATGATAGGTACTGGAAGCGATGGGATCAAGGTTGTGAATGGAAGCATATTTAAAAAAGAATTTGAGAAACTTAAACAACTAAATGAAGAAGGAAAATATCTGAAAAGTATAAACGAACGGGGCGAAGCTGCTAACAGCGATCATTATTTTTTTTATAAAAAAGGTGTAAAATGTTTTTTTATCTACACTTTAGGCAACGAATACAAGGAATATCATAACGTAAACGACAAATCCCAAGGGCTTCCGCTCACGAAATACCCGGAACTTTTCAAATTAATTACAAGTTTTGCGAGATCTTTATAAAAATATTTTTACAAGTACCCAGTTATTTTTATTTTATTACGTTTTACTGTTATACCCTAATGTTTAACTGAGGTATTGTTTCTAACCCTTACAAACCTCATTTAAAAAATTCCCGTAATTTATTAAGCAACCCCGACCGGGGTTGCTTTTTTTATAAGAACTAACAGCGTTTCGTGCCAACCGTTCTAAGAAAAAATACCTATTTTTGTTTATTTATCTGATGACTGAAATTACGCCCAAACAACAGGTTCTTGTTCCTTTCGATTTTTCGCCTGCAGCCGATAAAGCATTGGTTTACGCTCAGGAACTGGCGCGTTTGTTTGCCTGTGAGATCAGTATTTTTCATACTGTTACCAAAAAATTTGCTAAAGCAAATTCCGGCGATATGGAATCCGATACCAAAGTGAAAAGCAAATTGGCAACTATGGCCAATACAATAAGAACCGATAATAACATCCCGGTAAATATCTATGTTTTCAAGGGCGAGATACACGACATCATTAACAAGATATATCAGAAATTAAATGCAATTGCAATAACTGTCGGATTGAATGAAATCAGATCTAAAACCGACTATTTTACATCAGCGTCTGTTGTATCCGACTACAGAGATCTTCGCATTCCACTGATCATTGTTCACGAGGAACTGCCACGCAAAACCATTTATGAAAATATTATTTTACCACTTGATTTCAATCGCGAATCGAAAGAAAAAGCTGCCTGGTCGGGTTATATCAGCACTTTAAGCAAATCGAAAGTTCGTATTCTAACGCGTTCATATAAAGATGCTTATTTTGCCGCCTCATTGCGCAACAATATCGTTTTGGTCGAAAAACTATTTTATAATTTAGGAGTGCAGTTCGAATTGTTGAAAGAACCCAATATTACCGTCGATATTGACAAATATGCTGTTGAATATGCCTGGATGAATCAGGGCGACCTCATCGTGGTAATGGCAACCAAAGAAGTTGCTGTGGATGACCTGCTGTTCGGATTGAATGAAAAGAAAATTATCGAAAACAAATACAAAATCCCCGTAATGCTTATCAACCCGCGCGACGACCTATATTTACCCTGCGGATGTTGAATGTTTTAAGCTTCGGTATTCGGTTCTGGCGGGGTTTCTGTTGAGGGGGCTTCGGGTTTTTTAAACAGCCTTTTCTGAAAGATCAGTAAAATAAATACTCCTACTGTTATTGCGCTGTCGGCAATATTAAATACAGGCGAAAAAAACTCGAAAGGCTGCCCTCCTATAAAAGGGATCCATTTAGGCCAGTTAGCATCGATTATGGGGAAATACAGCATATCGACCACCTTCCCGTATAAAAACGTTGTATAACTTCTTGAGGAAGGAAATAACACGGCTTTATCATACAGGGTGCTGTCGCTGAAAATCAATCCGTAAAAAGCGCTGTCGATAATGTTTCCTATAGCTCCGGTGAATATTAACGCTATGGTAATAATCAGGAACGAACTGGCCTGCTTTTTAATCAGAGTATAAAGATACCATGCAATAGCACCGCTGGCAATAATGCGGAAAATCGTAAGAATTATTTTGCCGTATTTACCGGCAAATTCCATCCCGTAGGCCATTCCGTTGTTTTCAATAAAATGGATCTGAAACCAGTTGAGACCAAAAACATAATAGGTTTCCCCAATAAAGAAATGAGTTTTAACCCAGATTTTTATGAATTGATCTATTAATA
This sequence comes from uncultured Bacteroidales bacterium, assembly GCA_903913285.1. Lineage (GTDB taxonomy): Bacteria > Bacteroidota > Bacteroidia > Bacteroidales > CAIWKO01 > CAIWKO01. The sequence continues at coordinate 33,419 of CAIWKO010000018.1, forward strand.
ATACGGAAAAGATTACAAGTAATGCTTTTTTCAACGAAGTAAGAATTATGAATTAGTCTCTGGTTTTTTTCTGCATGTTCTTAGCATCAATGCTTAAGGTAGCATGAGGAACGATTCTGAGACGTTCTTTCGGGATCAATTCACCCGTAACGCGGCAAATTCCGTAGGTTTTATTCTGAATACGGATCAGGGCGTTTTCGAGGTTCTTGATGAACTTGGTTTGACGCATGGCCAACTGGCTGTTTTCTTCTTTCGAAAGAACCTGTGAGCCTTCTTCCAGAATTTTAAAAGTTGGCGAAGTGTCGTTGATATCTTCACCACCGCTGTTCGAAAAAGCTTCGGTTAAAATTTCCAGATCCTTTTTGGCTTCTTCTAATTTAGTAAGAATTATTTGCTTAAACTCTTCGAGTTCTTCGTCAGAATAACGGTTTTTAGGTCCTGTTTCTTTCTTCAATTCAGGTTTCGCTTCAGGTTTTTTAGCCACTGCAATTTTTTTAATCTCCTTTTTAATCTTCTTTTCCATAACCATTGATTTTGTGATATTATAAACTACGCTTTTTTTAAAGAAACAAAAGTCGTTATTTCGTCTGTGAGATCTACTGCAGTCTTATCAGCAGAAATACTTTCAGTTAGTGTTAGTGAAGATGCTAAAATTTCGCTGCAAATATAATTAAAATTATTCTGAACAGCAGCGACTATTTCTTCATGTTTCTCCACCAACACCTCAATTTTATCTGTTACTTCAAAATTATTGTCTTTTCTGAGGTTTTGTATCCTGTTAACCAGTTCCCGTGCAATACCTTCATCTTTCAATGCAGGAGTAAGTGTTACATCAAGTGCCACAGTAATATTTCCCGATGATGATATCACCCAACCGGGGATGTCTTCCGTTTGTATTTCCACATCATTTGAGTCCAGATCAATTGTTTGACCGGCAACTTCTATCTGTAAAGCATCTGTTCTTTCCATGGTGTTGATCTGTTCCTGACTGAATGCGATAACAACATCCAAAATTTGTTTCATCAACTTGCCGTGTTTCGGACCTAGGGTTTTGAAGTTGGGTTTTATTTTTTTAACCAGTATGCCTGCCGACGTGTCGATGTATTCTATTTCTTTGATGTTCACTTCCGACAGTATCAGGTTTTTTACAGCCTCTATCTGGGTTTTGATCTTCTCATCCATCACCGGTATCATGATTTTGGTAAGTGGCTGACGTACCCTGAGGTTGTGTTTTTTGCGCAGCGAAAGCACCATCGATGATATTTTTTGTGCCAGCTGCATGCGTTCTTCGAGGTCTTTATCCACAAATTGATGGTTGGCTACCGGGAAATCGGTAAGATGGACCGAAGTGGCCTTATTTTTACTCGTAACCGTGTTCAGGTCTAAAAAGAGGTTGTCCATGAAGAAAGGCGCTATGGGCGAAGCCAGCATGGCAATGGTTTCCAGACAGGTATACAGCGTTTGATAGGCCGCTATTTTATCGTCTGTGTACTCCCCTTTCCAAAAACGGCGGCGGCACAAACGTACATACCAGTTGCTCAAAAACTCATCCACAAAATCCTGTATCAGGCGGCCTGCCTTGGTAGGTTCATAATCGGCATAACATTCGTCTACCTGAATGATCAGTGTGTTTAGTTCCGAAATGATCCAGCGGTCTATCTCCGGGCGCTTTGCCAACGAAATTTCCGTTTCCTGAAAAGCAAATCCGTCGATATTGGCGTATAAAGCAAAAAAAGCATAGGTATTATACAGCGTTCCGAAAAACTTGCGGCGGGTTTCGTCTATGCCTTCCAGATCGAACTTCAGATTATCCCAGGGCTGCGAGTTGGTGATCATATACCAGCGGGTGGCGTCGGGGCCGTATTTGCCGATGGTTTCAAATGGGTCAACTGCATTACCCAAACGTTTCGACATTTTGTTGCCGTTCTTGTCGAGCACCAGTCCGTTCGAAACAACATTTTTGTAAGCCACGCTGTCGAAAAGCATGGTGGCTATGGCATGCAGCGTGAAAAACCATCCGCGGGTCTGGTCAACGCCTTCGGCGATGAAATCGGCCGGGAAATTATACTTGAAGAAATCCATATTCTCGAACGGATAATGGCATTGTGCATAAGGCATGGCTCCCGAATCGAACCACACGTCTATCAGGTCGGGTTCGCGAAACATCTTTTTGCCGGTGGCCGAAACCAGAACTATTTCGTCGACATAAGGCCGGTGAAGATCTATAGTCTCATAGTTCTCTTTCGAAAAATCGTCGGGGATGAAGTTCTTGTATTGGTTTTCGCTCATAAAACCTGCTGCAACGGCTTTCGCCATTTCGGCTTTTAGTTGTGAGGCTGACTGCATGCACAGCTGTTCTTCACGGTCTTCGCTGGTCCAGATGGGCAAGGGAACTCCCCAATAACGCGAACGCGAGAGGTTCCAGTCCACCAGGTTTTCGAGCCAGTTGCCGAAGCGGCCACTGCCCGTGCTTTCGGGTTTCCAGTTGATGGTTTTGTTCAACTCTATCATGCGTTCTTTCACCGATGTGGTTTTGATAAACCACGAATCCAGCGGATAATACAAAATAGGTTTATCGGTGCGCCAGCAATGCGGATACGAGTGTTCGTATTTTTCGGCTTTAAAGGCCTTGTTCTCTTTTTTCAGTTTGATGATGATATCCACATCAACATTGTTCTCGCTTTCGGGCTTGAAATCGGGGTCGTATTCGCTTTTCACGAAACGCCCGGCAAATTCGCCCATAGTTTCAACAAAACATCCCTGTTTATCCACCAAAGTGAGCGAACCCAAACCTTGTTGTTTCGCGGTGCGGAAATCATCGGCGCCGAAGCTGGGCGCTATGTGCACTATGCCTGTTCCGTCTTCGGTAGTAACAAAATCGCCTACAACCACCTTGAAAGCATCGCCGTCGGCAGGTTGTACATAAGGCAACAGTTGTTCGTAGCGCAGTCCTGCCAGTTCTTTTCCTTTGTAATGTGCTCCCACCCGGTACGGAATATTCTTATCGCCCGGCTTATAATCTTCCATAGCGAGGGTGGTATTTTTTTCCGGAAAGAAGTTTTCTTTCAGCTCGTTGGCGAGAATTACGGTGATGGGCAATCCGATGTATTGATTGAACGATTCAACCAATACATAGTCGATGCCCGAACCCACTGCCAATGCGGTATTCGAAGGCAAGGTCCAGGGTGTGGTGGTCCAGGCCATGATGAAGACATCGCCATGAGCTTTTTCAAACAGTTGGGCTACTAGCGGATGCTCGTTGCGGATAAGTTTAAACTGTGCCACCACGGTGCTGTCTTTCACCATTTTGTAGCATCCCGGCAGGTTCAGTTCGTGCGAACTCAGGCCCGTGCCTGCTGCAGGCGAATAGGGCTGTATGGAATATCCCTTGTAGAGGAATCCCTTTTCGTACAACTTGGCCAGCAAATTCCAAACGGTTTCTATATATTTATTGTCGAAGGTGATATACGGGTTGTTCAGGTCGACCCAATAGCCCATTTTCACGGTTAGCTCGTCCCATTGGTCCTTATATTTCATCACCTCTTTGCGGCATTGTTTGTTGTAGTCTTCAACGCTGATGCTTTTGCCAATATCTTCTTTGGTGATGCCGAGGGTTTTTTCAACGGCTATCTCTATCGGCAGGCCGTGGGTATCCCATCCGGCTTTGCGTTCAACAAAATATCCCTTAAGGGTTTTGTAGCGGCAAAACAGATCTTTGATGGCGCGGGCCATTATATGATGTATGCCCGGCTGCCCGTTGGCCGAAGGCGGACCTTCGTAAAAAACAAAGGGTGTCTGGCCCCGGCGGTTTTCGATGCTTTGGTTAAATATATCGTGTTCGCGCCAGTAGTTTTGAATTTCTTCGGCGCTTCGTGTCAGGTCGAGATGCTTATATTCTGTGTATTTCTTTTCCATTCCTCAGCTATTGTGATGATAAAAAACGTGCAAAGGTAAATAATTCGTTGGAAATAGAGAAGTTTGAAGAGCCTAAAGTGAACGAAAGAACTCAAAGCCCGCCTGAGCCGATGAGTTTACGAAGCCATAGTGGATGAAGTGCGTGTTGATATGAGCAATGTTCAAAAAGCTGTGAAAGGCGATAACTGCTCGATACCTGTAGTTTCGGAAGTGAGAAGAGGCGACAAACTATATAAACTCATTTCGAAAAAGTGATTAGTTAATTGGTTAAATAGTTAAATGGGGAGCGCTTCTTCACATCATTAAACAAAAACAGACGGGTTTCCCCGTCTGTTCCGAACCAATATAAAAGCGTAGGTTTTATTTTTTATCTAAATCCGGTTATTTGCTGACAATTTTAAATTCGGTTCTTCTGTTTTGTTGTCTGCCTTCTTCGGTTTCATTGGTTGCAATAGGTTTATCGAATCCGTAACCAACAAAGGTCATTCTGTCTTTCGTGATGCCTTTGCTGATTAAATAATCAACAACCGATTTGGCTCTGTTTTCAGATAAGGTTTTGTTGTAAGCAGCCGTACCAATGTTATCGGTATGTCCTGAGATCTCTATTTTCAGTGTTGGGAAATCGGTCATCAGTTTTATCAGGCGTTCCAATTCGGGAATAGATTCGGGACGTAACACCGATTTATTGAAATCGAAAAAGATATTGTTCAACACTATGGTGCTGCCAATTTCGAGCTTCTTAAGTTTGATATCGCGTTCAATTTCTTGATAAATGGTTGTAGGCGGAATGTTCAGGTTTTCGGAATGGAACAAATATCCCGGTGCTTTAACAGCAATACCATAATTTTTTCCTGAAGGTAATGATATTAGATATTTTCCGGTTGAACTGTTTGATTCGATGCTGGTAACGATTTCATTTTTTTCGTTATCGGTGATTTCGATCACAGCACCAATGGGGTCGAGATTAATTTCGTCGAGCACTTTTCCTTTCAGAATTGTTATCTGATTTGCTTTAATTTCAACAGGCTTTTCGATCACCGTTTCGCTCACGGGTTGTGTTAAACTTGCCAACAGATTGTCTTCGGTATTATTAACCAAAGGTTTTTCTGCTCCCAAAAAGGTTACAATATAAATATCCTGACCACCATAACCATCAGCTTTCACTGAAGAATAATATCCGTGAACTCCGCTTGCCGAGATCGAAAAGAATACATCATCGTCGGTTGTGTTTATCGGATATCCGAGATTGATAGGTTCTGACCAAACACCATTTTCGCAGGTCGACTTGAAAATATCATAACCGCCCATTGAATTATGTCCCTGCGAACTGAAATATAAGGTCTTTCCATCCGGATGGATAAAAACGCCTTCTTCATCGTATTGGGTATTGATCACAGGTCCGATATTTTTAGCTTCGCCCCAATTACCTTTTTTATCACGGTTGCAATAATAAATGTCGCCGCCACCATATCCACCGGGTTTGTTACTTACAAAATAAAGAGTTTTACCATCAAAGGAAATTGAGCCCGATGATTCATGGTTTTTTGTATTTACATTATTATTCAGTTTTTGTGGCTTCGACCAGTTCTTTCCTTTTAATTTGCATTCGTAAATATCGCCACCATTGGTTCCTTTATAGATCAGCAAGGTTTGACCATCGGGAGATAATCCCACTGTGGCATCATGTTTTTTGCTATTCAATGGTTTAGGAGGATTTTTCGGTGTTGTCCATTCGCTTCCAGCTTTATCAGTGATATAAATATCTTCGTAAAACCCAAGATCATTCTCATCTTTTTTTCCGCCGGTGGTATTATCGCGGCGCGAGGTAAAGAACAACTGTGTTTCATCGGCATTGATAAGCGGAGAATATTCCGGATAAGCAGAGTTAACAATAGAGCCCAAATTGTCGATAAAAACACGTACTGGGGTTTTTTCCAGTTCTTTTCCGTTATTACATTCTTTGATCTTTTTTTCGATCTCGGCAGCATGCAAATTCAGATCGGAAGGCGATAAGGATTGTTTGTATTCCTGATATAAGGAGATGGCCTTATCAAATTCTGAATTCAATTGATAGGCCTTTGCAAGCATGAATTTAGTATCGGGAAACTGGTTAGCATTAAGAGCTAACGATTTTTCGAAATACTCAATGGATTTTGTTTTTTGAATGGTATTAAGATAACACGTGCCTATCAGATAATTTAATTCAGCATTATTCGGATTAAAAGCATTAGCCTTAGTGAAATTTTCGAGGGCAACTAAATACATCCCTTTACCGATCTCAAAATATTTTTTTCCTTGATTCATTTGAGCTCTGGCTTCTTTAAATTCTTTTTCTTTTCCCGGAAAATTGCTTTTAATAAACTCAATATTTTGAGATGATGCAGAATAAATTCCGGTGAAAACTAAAATTATTGTCAGAAAAAAAATTGATCTCTTCATTTCAGTATGATTTTAATGTAATTAAAATTATTTGCATTGTAATTTAATATAACCTTCGGCAGTTGCTATCCCCAGTTCCTTGGCCTTTTTCCAGTCTTCGCAGGAATTTTGAGGTTTTCTCAACATTTCATTTACGATTCCTCTGTTTAGATAAGCATAGCCATAGTTCGGATTAAGTTCAATTGCTTTTGAATAATCGGCCAGAGCACCATCATTGTCCTTGAGTTTATATTTGGCATTAGCCCTGTTATTATATGCAAATGGGTAATCAGGTTTTATCGAGATCGCTTTATTATAATCGGCAATGGCTTTGTCATATTCTTTCAGTTCGAAATAGGCCGAACCTCTGTTGTTGTATGCAAGATAATAATCGGGCTTTATGCTGATAGCAATATTATATTCTTCAATGGCACCTTTAAAATCGTTTAGTTTTTTCATGGCGCTGCCCAGATTTTCGTGAAAAAAAGGCATGTTATAGTTCAGTTTAACTGCTGTTTGATAATTGGTCTTAGCCTCTTCAAATTTTTCCTTCATAAGGTAAGCACTTCCCCTATCGTTATAAGCATAAGCATAATCAGCTTTGTTCTTTATTGCATGGTTAAAATCATCAATAGCATTATCATAAGCTCCTTTTTCAAAACTTTCAACACCTCTGTAATAGTATGCCTGAGCATGAGTAGAATCAAGTCCGATAGCTTTTGTAAAATCATCAATTGCTTCATCGTGCTTGCTCAATTCAAATTCTGCTTTTCCTTTATTAAAATATCCTTTTGCTGAAGGATTCAGCTCGATTGATTTGGCAAAATCTGTAATTGCTCCTGCAAAATCATTCATTTCCAGTTTAACCGAGCCTCTATTATAAATTGCTTTTTCAAAGTTTGCTTTCAGATCGATCGCCGAACTGAATTTTTGTAAGGCCTCAGTATAACTTTTACTCTCAAAAAGTTTCACACCTTCATTATAAAGTTTTTCAGCCTGTTGATCGTCGGCCTTAAAAAGTGAATCGGGTTTGTCAGTCTGAGCATATAATGAAAAACTCAGAATAAAAATTATTGCAGCTGAGATAAGCTTTTTCATAATCAATTAATTAATTGTTTATAGATGTGGGTGTAGTCTTTATATTGCAAAAATAAAATAAATTTTTCGTATTAAAGTGAAATATAATAATCTAAAAGGAAAAAAATTAATAAAATAATGCTGGAAATACCGTTAAATGTGAAGAACGCTACATTGATACGCTTCAGGTCATTTGGTTTTACAATGATGTGTTGATAAAAAAGTAATATCCCGAAAACTACAACACCTATCCAAAAAAGCAAACCGTCATTGCCAAAAATACCTGCAGTAATAATGAACATAAAGGCAAACAAATGTATCGTGGCCGAAATTATCAGTGATTTTGTGATACCGAATCGCTGAGGAATAGAATGTAACTTTTGTTTTCTGTCGAAATTAATATCGCCCAACGCATAAATAATATCAAAACCTCCAACCCAAAATAAAACCGTTAATGAATAAAGTATGGGCAACAAATCAAAGTGCCCGGTAACTGCCAGATAAGCTCCTATCGGTGCAAGTGACAATCCCATGCCCAAAACAAAATGAGCGAAAAATGTAAATCGTTTCGTAAAACTATACCCTAAAATTACTGCAAGTGCAACAGGCGACAGAAAAAAACATAGCGAATTGATAAAATACGTTGATAAAATAAATCCCAAAATATTGATTACTAAAAATATAACAGCATTCCTTAAAAGTATTTTCCCGCTGGGAATATCGCGCGATTGAGTTCGTGGATTAAGTTTATCAATATTTCTGTCGATAATCCGGTTAAAACTCATTGCGGCATTTCGGGCAAAAAACACACATAGTAAGATCAATAAAAACTTTCGGTAATCAAAAACCGAGTTTTGATGAATCAACCCAAGATAAAACCCAATAATAGCAAACGGAAGAGCAAAGACCGTATGAGCGATCTTCACCAGGGAAGCGTACTTTGATAATTTATTGAATATTTTGATCCCCATAAAACATTTTAATGTATCAAAGTACTATCAAAAAATGAGAAAAAACAAATTATTTCTCTTTTTTCTTTTTGATCATGTCTGCAACTAGGTATCCCAGCAACAAGCCTAAGCCTATATCATAAAACGGGTTCGCTTTTAATCCGCAACTACCCGTAGCGCAACCCACATAAAAATAATACAAAAATCCCCCGATTCCTCCTATGGCTAGACCAATAATATGTCTTAATCTAAAGGCGTCTCTCAGTCGTTCCGAAAAGGTTTTTTTTTGTTTTTCAGGTATTGGTGTTTCCGATTGTGGTGTTTCTGTGTTTTCCATAAATTTATTCTTGAATGTTTTTTAATGCGTTAACTAAAGTTTCTTTATCCTGCAACCCCACTACTCTGTATTCGGGATTTCCGTTCTTAAAGATAATTACGGTAGGCAGATATTTGATATTATATTTCAATGAAGCTACCGGACATCTGTCAGTGTCCAACTTGCAAATTTTTACTTTTCCGTTTGCTTCTTCAGCAATTTCCTCTATGATAGGAGCTAAAATCTTGCAAGGCCCGCACCAGGTGGCATAAAAATCAACCATAACTATCCCATTTTTAATGGTGTTATCAAAATTCTTATCGGTCAGAATCAATACGCCGTTTTGAATATTTTGATCTGAAACAGGAACTTTCTTCAAACTATCATGCCGAACAACAAAAGTGCTCAATAACATGAACAAAACAACAAACATTTTCATAATATTCTTTTTTTAATCATCATCAATTTTTAATCCAATTTATTTTAGTGTCACCACCGTAATTCCGTCTCCCCCGTTTTCGATGTGTTCATTCCCAAAATATTCAACATTTTTATGAGCCGAAAGAATCTCTCTGATGATCTTCCGCAAAACACCTCCGCCTTTTCCATGCAAAATTCTTATATTAAAATTTTTCAGCAGTAAAGCATCATCTATATATTTTTCGATAATGCCGTATATTTCTTCCGCTTTCTTCCCTCTCACATCCAAAGTAGTCTGAAAACCGGCAACTTTGCTTTGTAATTGTCTCGAAAATTCCGAATAATCGCCTTTCGTTATTTTTTTATAACTATCCTGATATTCTTTTTTTGTTGCCACGATCAGCCGGTCGACAGGCAAACTCATCTTTAAATTATTATACATCACAATTGCCTGGTCTTTTTTCAATTCTATAATTTCACCAATTTGGTTCTGACCGGGTATTTTCACAAAATCTCCTTTTTTCGGATCAACCAAATAAACTTCCTTTTGCGGGATCTTCGCCAATTGTTCCTGATGTTTTTTGATCGGTAATTTCTTTGCAGGTTGTAAAACAACTTTCTCAGGTGCAACCAAATTTTCCACAATTTCTTTCAATTCGGTCCGAACCGTTTGCACCATCTGCTTTTCTGCATTTGCTTCTTTAATTTGCTTGATGGTTTTTTCGATGGCGATGTTGGCTTTTTGCAACATACTTTCTGCTTCTGCCTTTGCATCGTTCAAAAACTCTTTCCGTCTCGACTCCAGATCCGTCAACAACATCTGATACTTGTCGATCATATCCGACAAAAAATCGTCAGCCATTTTCACCTTTTGTTGTTCGCCTGCCAGTTCTTCTTTTTCAATTTCAAATTGTTGGATCTGCTTTTCGAACGAGATTTTTTCAACCCCCGACAGCGTAATTGCCTTTTCAACAACATCCTTCGGGTATCCTATCTTTTCAGCTATTTCAAAAGCATACGAACTTCCCGAATTGCCGATCCGAAGCTTATACAAAGGCTGCATTTTTTTACTGTCGAACAACATCGAAGCATTCACAACTCCCTCGGTTTTGGCGGCAAATTCTTTCAAATTGGCATAATGTGTCGAAACTACACCGATTGCCTTTTTCAAATTCAGAGCTTCCAGAGTAGCTTCGGCAATTGCCCCGCCCAATTGAGGCTCAGTGCCGCTGCCAAATTCATCTATCATAAAAAGTGTATCTGCTTCGGCATTCTGCATAAAACAACTTAGATTCTTCAAATGCGAACTGTATGTGCTCAGATCGTTCTCTATCGATTGTTCATCGCCGATCTCAATAAATATTTTCGAAAAGATACCTGACGTTGAATTTTCTTTAACAGGGATCAGAAGCCCGCATTGAAGCATATATTGCAGCAACCCCACGGTTTTCAAACAAACCGATTTTCCACCCGCATTCGGCCCTGAAATAACCACGATGCGCTGCTCAGCATTAAGAACCATATCAAACGGAATAACTGCCTTTTTATGTGTTTTCAGATGTTGGGCCAACACGGGGTTAGTCGCATTCTGCCAGTTTATTTCAGGTTTATCAACCAATTGCGGTTTTACCGAATTCGTTTCAAGTGCCATCAATGCCTTTGCCCTGATAAAATCAACCGTTCCCAAAAAATCGTATGCTTTCACAATGCCCGGCAATAGGGACCGTAAAACATCAGTAAAACGAATCAGAATTTTAATAATTTCTTTGTGTTCGGAATTCTCAAGTTCGCGCAGCGAATTGTTCATCTCAAAGATCTCTGATGGCTCAATAAAAGCCGTTTGTCCGCTCGCCGATTCATCGTGAATAAAACCTTTTACTTTTCGCTTGTTCGAAACGCTTACCGGAATCACTGCCCTGCCGTTTCTCACCGTAATTTCGCTTTCGCTCTGAATAATATTCTCTTTTTTCAGGCTGGTCAATATCTGATGAAGTCGTTTTTCAATCTGTATTTGGATTGATTTAATTCCCGCCCTTATTTTTTTCAGATCTTCCGAAGCCGTATCCCGAATCGTTCCCTTATCATCCATGATCCGGTTTATACCGCTAACAATTTCTGGATACACTTCAAATTCTTTCGAAACACCGAACAGCAGCGGATATAATTCCTGCTCTTTATAAAAAAAATCAACGATCTCCTCAATTGTCGTATACGAGAGCCTGAGCTCAGCCATTTTCTCCAACTCGATAAAAGCACCTGCAAGAGTTATACGTTCCAGTTCCGGAGCCAAATAATAATAATCCTGTGAAGGAAATTTCTCTGCTGAAGTCAAAACCGAGCAAAACTCCGAGGTCAATGCCAATTGGTTCTCAACAAAACGTATCGAATCCGAGAACCTGATCTGCTCAGTTTTCAATTGTCCGGCTTCACTCAGACACAATTCCTTCAATCGGTTTTTTATACTGTCGAACCCTGTTTTATATTCAAAATTTCCCGGATATATCAATTCTCATTTACAATTTACTGCCTAAAATTACTCAAAAATACCAATATAATCTTTAAATTACCTATTACATTTATACCCAACAACATTAACGATCCTTCCACCTTTTAGATGCTTTCCAAAAAATTTGAAATCATAAAAACAAAAGAAAATCTAGGATTAGGTACCGATAAGTTGTGTATAAACATCACGATAAACGTTCACACCATTTTTTAGCGAATACAACCGAAGAGCTGTATCCACAATATCCTGTTTCGAAGTCTTCAGCAAATCATTTAAAGTTAAAACCGCGTGCTCATAAGCTGCCTCTGAGAACTCATCAACCAGAACTCCAACTTTGTTTTCAGCTATAAGTTTATCAATATCTCCGATACCTTTATTAGAAATAAAAGGAATTCCCAAACTCATCAACTCTCCCATTTTTGTCGGCGACGAAGCCTTTTTCGAATAGGCAGGCTTGATAAAAAACAACGAAACCGAACTTAACGAAAGCAAAAGAGGCATCTGCTCGCGCGAAGCTTTTGTAATTATTATTTTATTTGCGTCTATTCCTTTTTCCGAAACTTTATTTCTGATAATATTGGAATCATCATGAGTGATGAGCAAAAAGCGGGCATTCTTGTATGTTTTTAGAAGAACATTATAAAAATCGAGCATTTCATCCAGCAGATACCAGGTACCAATCGACCCCGAATAGCTCACAACAAAATCATCAACAGAAATCTTCAGCTTATCTCTTAATGTAGCCTGGTCCTTTTCAGAAATATTTTTACATGAGAAAATATCGGTATCAACACAACAGGGAATTACACTGATGTTTTTTGATTCTATCGGAGAATTAAAATGAGTTATAATTTCGTTTTTAGCATTCTTGGTCAGCGAAATAACATGATCCGACTCTGATAAAAATTCGGATTCTTTCTTTTTAAAATACTTATAAACCGATTTGAATATAGGATTCTTCAAATTCCACAAATTTCCGTCAACGCGCTCATCGGCCCAAAAACCACGCATATCGAACACAAAAGGAATGTTTTTTTTGCGTTTCAGCATCAAACCTACAAAAGCAGCAATATAGCTTCTGCAATGCACCAGACGGAAATCGTGCTCTGCAAAAAGCTTTCGTGCTGTTTTCTTCAGGGCATAAATATCATATATAGTAGAAATCACGGGAGGTTTCGCCGTGTAATGGATGGGATACCAATTAATGTTTCTTTTTGAAAGGATTTCCTGGATTTTTTTTCCGTTTGCTTCAAACCTTTCTTTTTTCTCGCAACTCAGCAAATGTATTTCAAATCCGATTTGTGACAAACCCGCAAGATACGGTATCACCTGCGATTGACCCAATGAATCTGTCATCCCATCGTACGAAACATAAAGAACTTTAACAGGGCAATTCATAATTTGTTATTAAAGAGCAAAAACTTAAGCAACAAAATTACCACATTATTATTACTTTTGTTAAGTTCAAACGAAATATATGGATGTCTTCCCCGGATACCTGCTCGGTGATTTTCTTTTAACGCCTTTTTATATTATATTCATTTTTCTTATTGGATATTTTATCAAAAAAAGGTACTCTGAAGATAATCCTTTATATAAATATTTTCTTCCGGGCTTATTGCTCAAAGTATTTTCATCCATTATCTTTCTTTTGATCTTCACGGAATATTATGGATATGGCGATACGGTCGATTATATTTATGGTAGTATTGCCATGTCGAAACTGATGTTTAAAGATTTTGGTCATTATCTTGAAACATTTTTTGGGATGGTAAAATACGGACAATCGTGGTATTATTTTGATTCAAACACGGGCTTTCCGCAATATTTTATGTGGAAAGATGATAATACCCGTTTTGTAATATGTGTTTCAAGTATTGTAAACACTCTGGGTTTTAGGTTATTCATGCCTACAACCGTATTGATGTCTGCATTCTCTTATTTCGGATGCTGGAAACTTTATTTGTTTTTTACCAACTACTACCCGAAACTTTCCAGACAAATGGCTATTGCAGTACTTTTCATGCCATCGGTTGTTTTTTGGGGGTCGGGAGTTATGAAAGATACCTATACTTTTGCGGCGGCGGGTTGGTTTATTTATAACATGATGCAGGTGTTTCAAAAGCGTGAAAAAGTATTTGTCAACCTGGGATTGGGAATAATAAATGCTTTGATTATCATCTCAATTAAGCCTTACATCTTTGTTGCTTTATTTCCCGGAACAGTGATCTGGATGTTTTTTAACCGCTTGACTAACATTAAAAACCCCGTTCTGCGTACTATTTCCATGCCATTAATTATTGTTGTTATGTTTGCGACTGTGGGGGGCGTGTTTTCATCCATGCAAGGTGGCTTAGGTGGTTATGGAAGTGTTGATCAGGTTGTGAAAAAGGCACAGGTGATTCAGGAAGACCTTATGCGAAGTGAACAATACGGAACCAATTATTATAATGTCGGTAAAATTGACGGAACTATGGGAGGAATGATGAGAGTGGCACCAAAAGCATTATTAGCCGGTATGTTTCGTCCTTATTTATGGGAAGCGAAAAATGTTGTTATGATACTATCGGGACTCGAAAATTTTTTTCTATTAATTATTACTCTTTATCTGATGATACGGTTAAAAATTATCCGGTATTTTCAGTTCCTGTTCTCCGAACCCGTTCTGTTATTTTCAATACTATTCTCTATATTTTTCTTGTTTGGAGTAGGAATGGCATCGGCTAATTTTGGAGCTTTAGTTCGCTATCGAATTCCGGCACTGCCCTTTTTTGTGGCAAGTGTTTTTATCATGCTCGATAAATACCAAACGTATAAACTTAAAAAAGAACATCCTCTTGAAATAGCTGAAGAGTCGGAGGATACAGAATCAGAAGATGACTAGCCGCAATGAAAAAACCGTTGCACCAGTTTCATCACTTCATCATCATTATCATTTAGTTTTTCGCGCAGGTTTCTGTCATCAAATTTTTTCAGATTTTTCACGATGCCGTCAATGATGTTTTGAGAAAAAACATCGTATTTCTTATAAATTTCTGCTTGCTCTTCGAGCTTTAAGGCAGAATCCCAACATGAAGCCGGCAACGTTTGCAGGTCTTTCAGTTTTTCTTTATGTTCGTCGTGAAAGATATTGACGTCCACATAGGTTTGTTTCGCAAAATCCAACGCGTTTTCCATTTCCAGACCGTGGCGGGCAGCAACAGTGAGTCCGGCAAGCAACAGATAAATATCGGCCGAACCATCAGGGCAACGGAATTCAACGGTTTGTTTATCACTAAAATCATCTTTCGGAACCAGTTCCAGCGGATTGGCTTTAACGATCATGTCGTTGTTTCCGCACCAGCCCAAAGGAACACGAACCAACACCGAACGATTCCGGTCGCCCCAGCAAATATTGGTGGGAGCTTCCTGATGCGGAACCAATCGCAGATAGGAAGTGGGATTGGTGTTGCCAAAAGCAGTTAATGATGGCGCAAGCGATAAATAACCGGCTATAACTTTTTTAGCAGTTTGGCTGATGCTTCCGCAATCCACCATGGCATTCCGATTATCTTTCATCAAGCGGGTGTGAATATGCATACCGCTACCGGCTTTGCCCACCGTTATTTTGGGTGCGAAAGTGATGTTGATACCATATTTATAGGCCAAAGTCCGGATAATCCATTTCGAGATGATAAGTTGGTCGGCAGAATCTTCAACATTTACGGGTAAAAACTCTATTTCGTTCTGTTCAAATTCTAAATTATCGATCGAAAAGCTGCCCACTTCGGTGTGGCCATATTTGATGTTGCCGCCAACGCGGGCTATTTCGAGCATGGCTTCGGTGCGAAATTGTTCCCATTTGGTGAAAGGGGTCGATTCGTGATAGGCTTTTTGGTCGGTGGCCGGAAACAGGTTTTCTTTTTCACTAATTGCATAATATTCCAGTTCGCCCATAGTTTCAAAACTGTATCCGGTATGCATTTTCAGGGCGTTGTGGGCCTTGTGCAATATATATTCGGGCGATGAAGGCAGCGGGTCGCCATCTTTATTGAAATACGAACATAAAATGTCGAGTGTGGGAATTTCGGAAAAAGGATTAAGAAAAGCAGTTCTGAAACGCGGCATAACATACAGGTCGCTGGCACCTGCTTCAACATAAGAGAACAGGCTTGAGCCATCCACACGTTCGCCCGACGAGAGCAGGGTGTCTAAGTGCTGTTTGTTGTTTATAACAAAATTCAGGGTTTTGAGGCGGTTATCTTCGCCAACATACCTGAAGTTAAGCATCTGTATATGGTTTTCCTCAACGTACTTTATCAGGTCGGCTTTCGTAAAGTCTTTTTGCGGTTTGTTTAAGTATTGAACCAGCGGGTTCGGATTCATTTCAAATAGTGATTGGTCGGCCATTATTTTTTGTTTTGTTTTCAACGTTAAATTGGGGGGCAAACATAGTAAAAATTTTATTTATAGGGTTCTAATAATTTAAAAAAAACTAATTTTAGACAAAACTTTAGGGTAAAATGCTGATAAAAAAAGTATCGTTTGATCATTTTACTTCAAAAAAGTTAGAAAGATGGCTGCCATTTTCAATATCATTTTACCTAAACGTATGAACATCAAAAGATGGCTTATTGGGTTTTGTTTGTTTTTGATTTCTCCTACCATTCAGGCTCAACCGGGAAAAGACACTTCTATCGTTTATATTTATCAGGCTGCTCCAAGTTTTGAGGTACGTGTATTAAAAATAGCCGCAAGAATAGTATTACCAAGAAACAGTATTTCTAAAAAACTCAGCAAAGACCATTTTGTATCGGATGCAGCCACAATTCCCAAACAATTATTTACCGAATTCAACATAGATACTACCCGGGTATACGGCAGAAATGTGTACAGGATTTCTCCAAAAGGGAAAAAGTCGGGGAAATATGTGTTATACCTTCACGGCGGGGCTTATATTAATAACATCTTTCGTCAGCATTGGCTTTTCGCCGCAAAGATTATTCGCGAAACAAACTGCACCTTTATTTTACCCGATTACCCTTTAGCGCCCGCTGCCACTTATGAAGATGCTTTTGCTATGCTTGAGGCCATATATAAAAGCCTGTTATCCGAAACAGATGCAAAAAACATTATCCTAATGGGCGATTCGGCAGGTGGCGGACTGGCACTTGCTTTGGCCGAGAAACAAAAAAATGAAGGTACAGCGCAGGCAGAACAGATCATACTTTTATCGCCCTGGATTGATGTAAGCATGAGTAACCCTGAAATTAAAGAAATACAAAAGAAAGATGTTACATTAAATGCTGACGATCTGGTGATGGCTGGCAAAGTTTGGTCGGGCAAATCAGAAACAAGTATTTATTTGGTAAGCCCTGTTAATGGCTCATTGGAAGGACTCCCAAAAATCAGTGTATTTATCGGCACGCATGATATTCTTTATGCAGATTGCAGTAGGTTGAAGATGATAATGAAGCAGAAAGGTATCCCGATAAATTACTATGAATATCCAAAGATGTTTCACGACTGGATGATACTTGTTTCTTTAATAGAATCTGAAAAAGCACTATCGCAGATTTGCTGGCTGGTGTTGAACTAAAAGCATTGATTTTAATTTAGGCTCTTGATAATGTCTTACCTATAGCATTTAATTAGTATGGGTAATAATGTATTCTGCAAAAACATAAATCGGGTATTTTATTGATTTTTTATAAAAACATGCCTGAGTTTCGGGATATTTTATACTTTTGCACCTCAAATCTCTCCGTAGCTCAGTTGGTAGAGCAATTGACTCTTAATCAATGGGTCGTGGGTTCGACTCCCGCCGGGGAGACTTCAAAGGATGATTCCACTTAGTTGAGGAATTGTCCTTTTTTTATTTGTACTACAAGCATTCGTTTCTTTAAAATAAATTCAAGAATTTATCCTTCACCCTGCGCTGCGGCCATAATTGATATACCGACTCAGGCCGGAGCCTGAGCCGAACGGTGGTTTTGGTTAGAGATTTTTTGAATTGATTTGTTAATTAATTCTTAACAGAATTTTTGATTAATAATTTAGTTTGTTGGTTATTAATATTTTAATTTGTTTTCGATGTTTCGTATTTTACATTTTAATTGTCGTTGACTCCATTTTGTACTTCATTGTCGTTATTTTATACTTCGTTGTTCAGATTTTGTACTTCATTGTCGTTATTTTATACTTCGTTGTTCGGATTTTATACTTCATTGTCGTTATTTTGTACTTCGTTGTTCAGATTTTGTACTTCATTGTCGATATTTTATACTTCGTTGTTCAGATTTTATACTTCATTGTCGATATTTTGTACTTCATTGTTCAGATTTTGATAATCGTTGTTCTGAAGTTGGGTTTGGAATTTTTTGAATGCCCAATCGTTGGTTTTGTTTAGCATTGCATTTTGATGGTTGAAAATGATATAATTATACAATGATATAATGGGAATTAAGAAGGGTTGGTTTTGGCAAGTAGAGGAGATGGAAATGTAAGCAACAACGGACGAAACAGATCATCGTTTTTCGAACCTGCCTGTTTTTTTCTCTATGTTTATTCTGTATACTATTGCTTTTAAATGAAGAGCCTCCATTTGTTGTAATTCATCAAGACCATGAGTGGGCTGACTGCTTTCGCTTTTCATCAGCGGCATAAAATGGATGATAAGCTTTTGCATAGCGCTTTTTGCTTCATCGCCTTGCAACTCTTCAAACGTACCCCAAACTATTACGCTCTGCCAGTTGGCCATATTCTGCATACTGTCCACTTCAAAACAGCATTTTGGATTCTTTTTAAGCATCCTGGTTTTCATGCCAATTATGGTATGTCCCAAAAGATATCCATCGACATAAAGATAGGTTACTGGTACTGTATAAATTTTTTCATCGGCATAACATCCTATTCTGCCTATCACATTTGTGGTTAGCACCTGTTCAATTTGTTCTTCGTTTAATTCGCCAAGCATAAGATATATTTTAAGTGTTTTCAGAGGCAAAGTTATTTTCAATTATATTTCTGATTGTTACACAATTATTTAAAAGAATTGCAAGATTCACAGATTTTGAATGATGGTTAACAAACCCAAAAGATGTTACAAGTCGGGAAACGAGGGCGAGCGGGGAATTTTCAGCGATAGTATAGGAGGATTTGATGATATTGATTATTTGTTGTGCTATATTTATTAAATTTGTTGGGTAATTATTTAGTCTTTGCAATCTAATTCTTAAAATCATGGACCAAAACCAACAGCCTTTTTGGAGCATTCCGGCCGGCGAATTGATGCATCGCTTTGATGCTACAGCCAACGGACTTACCACCGGCGAAGCAAAAAAACGATTGGGCACCTACGGCGCTAACCGCCTGAAACCCCAAAAACGTTCGGATGTGTTCACCCATCTTATTGCGCAGTTTAAAAGTCCTATCATACTCATACTCATCTTTGCAACCATACTGTCGTTATTTCTGAAAAACTTTGTAGATGCATCCATCATACTAAGCATAGTTATTATAAGCGGGCTACTGGGTTTTTGGCAGGAACACAGCGCATCGAACGCGGTTAAAAAACTGCTGGCCATAGTGCAGATAAAAACCACGGTGATGCGCAACGGAAAGCAACAGGAAATTCCGGTTGAAGATATAGTGCCGGGCGACGTGGTGATTTTGAACGCAGGCGATATAGTGCCGGGCGATTGCGTGATGCTGGAAGGGAAAGATGTGTTTGTTGACGAGGCCATGCTGACGGGCGAAACCTTTCCGGTTGAAAAAGATGTTACAGTTTTGCCTGCCGATACGGCGCTGGCACAACGCACCAACGCCTTGTGGATGGGAACGCACATTGTTAGCGGAAACGCGAAAGCAATGCTTACGCTGACAGGCAAAGACACCGAGTTTGGAAAAGTGTCGGAACGCCTGAAACTTAAACCTCCTGAAACCGATTTTGAACGCGGCATACGAAGATTCGGATACTTTTTGGGCGAAGTTACCCTGGGTTTGGTAGTTATAATATTTGCCATCAATTGTTTTTTGCACAGGCCGGTGCTTGAATCTTTTCTGTTTTCGCTGGCGCTTGCCGTGGGGTTGACTCCGCAACTATTGCCTGCCATTATCAGCATCAACCTGTCGCACGGCGCCAAAAAAATGGCACAGAAAAAGGTTATTGTCAAGAGGCTTGCTTCTATCGAGAATTTCGGGAGCATGAATATCATTTGTTCCGATAAAACCGGCACACTTACAGAAGGAACCGTGAAGCTCAATTCGGCTGTTGATGTGAATGCCGCTGCCTGCGAAAAGGTGTTGCTTTATGCCTATTTGAATGCTTTTTTCGAAACCGGGTTCACCAATCCGATAGACGAAGCCATTTTGAATTACCGTAAATTCGATGTGTCAGGATATACCAAACAGGATGAAATTCCGTACGACTTTTTGCGGAAACGATTGAGCATTGCTTTCGTGAATGGCGATAAACATACCATCGTTACCAAAGGCGCATTGGCCAATATACTGGAAGCATGTTCAACGGCCGAAATCAGTGAAGGCAAAACGGTTGATATTGCCACGATGAAAGATGAGATACAAAAACACTTTGAAGAATTCAGCAACAACGGCTTTCGCACCCTAGGTATAGCCTGTAAAAACTTATCGGCCAAAACGCCCATCAGCAAAAGCGATGAAAAAGATATGACCTTTTTGGGCTTTCTGACACTTTTTGATCCGCCTAAAGCGAATATTGCCGACACGATAAACACACTGAAAAAGATGGGGGTGTCGCTCAAGGTCATCACGGGCGATAATCATCTGGTGGCTGCCAGCATCAGCAAAAAGATGGGGTTGTCGGGGAATAAGATATTAACCGGTTCGGACCTCCGGAAGATGAGCGACGGTGCTTTGCTACGGAGTGTGGGCTCGATAGATGTTTTTGCCGAAATAGAACCCAATCAGAAAGAACGCATCATCATTGCCATGCGCAAGGCAGGCAATGTGGTGGGATATATGGGCGACGGAATTAACGATGCTTCGGCACTTCACGCTGCCGATGTGGGCATTTCGGTTGATACGGCTGCCGATGTTGCCAAAGATGCCGCCGACATTGTTCTGCTTGAAAAAGATCTGGGTGTTTTGGTTGAAGGTGTGAGGGAAGGACGAAGAACCTTTGCGAACACGCTGAAATATGTTTTTATGGCCACAAGCGCTAACTTTGGCAATATGTTCAGCATGGCCGGGTTGTCGCTTTTTATTCCGTTCCTGCCCTTGCTGCCGAAGCAGATACTGCTCACCAACCTGCTCACCGACTTCCCCGAAATGGCCATAGCCACCGACAACGTTGATGACCAAATGATAAGCTATCCGCGCCGGTGGGATATAAAAGCCATACGCAAGTTTATGGTTACCTTCGGTTTGGTGAGTTCGGTGTTCGATTATATGACCTTCGGGGTGTTGTTGCTTATCGTTCGAGCCAACGAGGCTCAGTTTCGAACCGGCTGGTTTCTGGAATCGGTTATCTCCGCGTCGATCATCGTGCTTGTTATCAGAAGCCGAAAACCTTTTTTCAAAAGCAAACCGGGAAAATATCTGCTGATAGCAACCTTGTCGATAGCAGTTGTGACCTTAATTTTGCCCTTTACGCCCATTGGAACCGTGTTTGGGTTCAGCCCGCTCAGTTTCACAACCTATTTATGGTTATTGCTGATTGTTGTTATTTACATCATTGCGGCCGAATTCACCAAAAGGATATTTTATAAAAGGGTTAAGTTTTAGTGCAGAGTGTGAATAAAATCAGATGAAGGATTGCTCGTTAAACTACAGAATGAGCATCTTCTTTTAGATGTTTGCCGGAAGAGGTAAGAAATAAACTGAATAAATCAGAAATACTTTTCAATAATATTACTGACGATAGACTTAGAAAGCGGTTTGGTGATAAAGCCCGAAACAAAACTCCACGAACGCACCCGTTTTAAATCTGCCGGATCGTCGGAAGAGGTGAGCATAACGATAAGGCAACTGCTTTGTATTTTTTTATCCAGCAGATCGAACTCTTTCAAAAAATCCCAACCATTCATGCCCGGCATATTAATGTCCAGAAAGATCAGGTCGGGTTGCAAATTACTGCCTTCGTTGATCGATCTCAAATAGTCAAGGGCCTCTTTCCCGGATGGTTTTGAAGTAACCACAATTGACGGGTCGTACTTTTTGATCTCTCTTTCATGATAAAAATTATCATCAGGGTTGTCATCAACCAGCATAACGCAATTTATTTTTTCAGCCATATTGCTAAATTTTGAATTCTAAAACAAAAAATTGTTTCAATTTCCAAAGATACATAATTAATGTGAAATAACAATTTCTATTAAACTAAAAAACTTTTTGTTAATTTTTTGATCTGATAAAATCAATATTACGCTTTAATATAATATGCTTAATTTTTAATACAGCAGTATCACTGAATAGCTTACCGAATTTTTCTTCAGTAATATTTTCCCAATCTTCTTTGGTCATTTCGAGCAATTCGGCGGAAGGCATAAAATCATTTTCTTTTGTTTCTTCCAACTTTGCATTCCATGGACAAACTGTCTGACAGATATCACAACCGTAGATGTAGTTTTCAAGTTTGCCTTTGTATTCTTGTGGGATATCCTTTCTTGGGTCCATGGTAAGGTTCGAGATGCATCTGCGAACATCAATTTCAAGAGGATTCAGCGCATTTGTGGGACAGGCATCTATACATTTGGTGCAGGTTCCGCAATGTTCGGGATTAACATCATCGTACTCCAGTTCAATATCGGTGATAATAGTACCGATGAAATGGAATGAGCCGGTGTTTTGATTGAGAAGCAAGGTGTTCTTCCCGATCCATCCCAAACCCGCACGTTTGGCCCAGGCTTTTTCGAATATGGGAGATGAATCGACAAAGAACATACAATTCTTGCCGGAAGTGTTTTCCAGAATAAAGTCTTTTATCAGGCTTAGTTTTGCGGTTAAAACTTTATGATAATCTTTTCCATAAGCATAGCGGGAAACTTTATAGAACTGAGATTCGGGCAAAGTTTGCGGCGTATAATAATTCAATGTTGCGCTGATCACCGATCTGGCTTCAGGCATTAATTTCAATGGATTTGCACGGGTTTCGGGGCTTCGTTCCAGATAGGCTTTTTCGGCATGAAACCCTTGAGAGAGCCAATTATTGAAATACTCCAGATCTTCTGTCAATTCTTCTGCTTTGGCAAATCCGCATTGTGAGAAGCCCAGTTCTGTCATCTTTGCTTTCAATTGTCCGGAAAAAAGTCTGGTATCCATATAAAAGACTAAAAAAGTGTGTTCTGCGCCGCGGGGCTAATTCGTCCAATATGCCTGTATGCTTTTTCGGTGGCTTCGCGTCCGCGCGGAGTTCGCATCAAATACCCTTCCATGATCAGAAAAGGTTCGTATACCTCTTCAATAGTTCCTGCGTCTTCGCTCACGGCCGTGGCAATAGTTGTTAAACCCACGGGGCCTCCTTTGAATTTATCGATAATGGTTACGAGTATTTTCATATCCATTTCGTCCAAACCATTCTTATCAACGTTCAATGCTGCCAAAGCAAAGTTTGTGATCTCGAGGTCAATAACCCCCGAACCTTTGATTTGTGCGAAATCGCGTACCCTGCGCAGCAATAGATTTGCAATACGGGGGGTTCCACGGCTACGGCGGGCAATTTCGAAGGCAGCATCCTTCTCGATTTCGATCTCAATAATACGTGCCGAACGTTCGATAATAGTTTGCAAAATGTCTGAGTCGTAATATGATAAGCGGGTATTGATGCCAAAACGCGAGCGCAAGGGTGCCGTGAGTAAACCCGAGCGGGTTGTAGCACCTACCAGAGTGAACGGGTTAATGGTAATCTGAATACTTCGTGCATTCGGCCCGCTTTCGATCATGATATCGATCTTGAAATCTTCCATGGCCGAATAAAGATATTCTTCAATAATGGGCGAAAGACGATGAATCTCATCGATGAACAATACATCGTTAGGTTCCAGATTGGTTAGCAAGCCAGCCAGATCGCCCGGTTTATCGAGAACAGGACCAGAAGTGACTTTAATACCCACACCCAATTCGTTTGCAATAATATAGCTTAAGGTGGTTTTACCCAAACCGGGAGGTCCATGAAGCAGAACGTGGTCGAGAGATTCGCCTCGAAGTTTGGCTGCTTCAACAAAAATTTTCAGGTTTTCAACTACTTTACCTTGTCCCGAAAATGAATAAAAGGCATTAGGCCGAAGAAATTGTTCGAACTCCTTCTCTACTGGAGATAAGTTATTCTTGTCGGGAGCGGGTAAATTATCGGCCATTTTGTTTTTGCAAACAAAATTAGCAAATTCTAAAACAATTGCCGGTTTATTTCGTACAAAATCCACAACAACACTTGAATTTTCGTAAAAAATTTTTCTGTTTGTTTTCCTTTGTTTTCCATCGATTACTAATCATTTCGGTATTTGCAGGCGCCAAAAAAATCTTTTTTGATATACCTATTTGACAAAACTTATTTACTTTAGCAAAATAATTATCGATAAATTTCCCAAATTATGAGACAAATTGTAGTAGCAATTGATTTTTCAAAAAACTCTGTTCAGGCATTAGAATATGCTATAAATATTGCCAATATCGTTGGAGCACACATTATGATGGTATGGGTTGATAAACCAGATAATGAAGATTCTATATATAATAATTCCGATCACGAACATCGTCAGGAAGCAAAAACCCGTTTGGAAGAATATGTGAAAGAATATTCAAAGAAGCTAAAGCACGGCACTTTATCTTATAAACTCCGTAAGGGCAAAGTTTATAAAGAAGTAGCAAATCAGGCAAAATATAACGATGCCTATTTGATAGTTGCTGGCTCGCATGGTGTTTCAGGATTTGAATCATTTATGATTGGTAGTAATGCCAGCAAAATTGTTACCTATTCTCCGTGTCCTGTTATCACTCTTCGTGAAACTTATGAAGTGAAGAAAACCATTAAAAAGGTTATTTTACCACTTGATAATTCAGCATCTACCCGTCAAAAAGTTCCTTTTGCTATGGAATTTGCAAAATGTTTCTGTTCGGAAATTCATGTGCTGGAATTACAATCCACTACGTTAAAATCAATTCGAGGTAAAGTAAGCAGTTACACAGCACAGGTTACAAAATTCTTAACCGATAACAACGTGAAACATGTTGTAAAATCGGTTGATGCATCAAATATTACCACTGCTACGATAAAATACGCTGAATCGGAAAAAGCCGACCTCATTATTATTATGACCGAACAAGAACAGGAAACTTCTAACATCTGGCTCGGACCTTATGCAATGCAGATGGTTAATAATTCACCTATTCCGGTAATGAGTATCCACCCCAAAGAAATTGACACACTGGCCAGATAGTTCCTTATGAAAAGAACGGCATTTATTTTTTGTTTTCTTTTGGCGCTAATAAGCGTGGCTAAAGCGCAAAAAGGTAATGTTGTTATCATTGAAGACCCAAAGATCACTTCTCTTGTTGAAACACATAAGTATTTCAATTCGAAACAAAAGATCATCGGTTGGCGCATTCAGATATTCTTCGACTCGGGAAATAATTCAAAAAGTCATGCTTATAGCAAAAAGGGTACATTTATGTCAATGTATCCCGATATGAGTGTCTACCTAATGTTTCAATCGCCCTATTATAAAGTACGTGTTGGAGATTTCAGAACAAGAATTGATGCAGAAGGATTTAAACAGAAGCTTTTGGGTGCCTTTCCAGATGCCTTTGTAGTAAGAGACGAAATAAATTTCCCCGGATTCTGAGTTTGCAATTAATTTCTGTTAATTGCATTCAGATCAGTGAATGCAATTTTTAATCTTTCTACCAGAGTTTTTTCACCATCGCGCAACCATGCACGCGGGTCGTAATATTTCTTATTAGGTTTTTCTTCGCCTTCAGGATTGCCTAACTGACCTTGCAAATAAGCTTCATTCTTCTTATAGAATTTTAAAACGCCTTCCCAATAAGCCCATTGTGTATCGGTATCAATGTTCATTTTCACAACCCCATACGAAATAGCTTCCTTTATTTTTTCAGGTTCAGAGCCAGAGCCACCATGGAAAACAAAATGAACGGGGTTTTCAACTGTATTATACTTGTCCTGAATGTATTTCTGCGAGTTCTTCAAAATAACGGGTTCCAGTTTAACGTTACCGGGTTTATAAACCCCGTGCACATTTCCAAAGGAAGCGGCTATCGTGAAGCGATTGCTGATCTTATTCAGCTCTTCGTATGCATAAGCAACATCCTGCGGTTGGGTATACAATCTCGAACTGTGGATATCGCTATGATCAACCCCGTCTTCTTCGCCTCCTGTAATTCCCAGTTCAATTTCAAGTGTCATATCTATTTTGCTCATGCGTTCCAGATATTGTTTGCAGGTAGCTACATTCTGTTCCAACGATTCTTCTGAAAGGTCGAGCATGTGAGAACTTAACAAAGGTTTCCCGTTTTGTTTGTAGAACTTTTCGCCTGCATCCAGCAATCCGTCAATCCAGGGTAAGAGTTTCCGAGCAGCATGGTCGGTATGAATGATGACAGGTACTCCATAATATTCAGCCATCTGGTGAATATGCATCGCTCCGGAAATAGTTCCAGCAATCGCTGCTTTTTCAGCTGTATTATCAAGTGATTTTCCTCCGTAGAACAACCCGCCTCCGTTGGAGAACTGAATAATCACGGGAGAATTTACCACTTTTGCTGCTTCCATCACCCCATTAACTGAGTTAGTACCAACCACATTTACAGCAGGTATGGCAAAATGATACTGTTTTGCTACATCGAAAACATACTGCAGGTTGTCGCCGGTGACCACACCGGGACCAATTTTGTTTAGAATATCACCCATAATCTTTTAAATTTATTCAGCTAAAACAATGATCTTATTTTTTTGCATTTCAACTACACCACCGTTTATTTCATAAAATGTAGTTTGATTTTGTTGGTCTACAAGTCGTATGGAGCCCTTTTTCAGAACGGCCACTATAGGAGCGTGATTTTTCAATACTTCGAATGAACCGTCCTTTCCGGGGAATTTCGCTCTGCGAACGTCTCCCGAAAAAATGGTGGCTTCAGGTGAAATTATTTCAATGAGCATAATTATTATTTTTATAGAATATTATGCCTGACTCAAAAGTTTTTTCCCTTTTTCGATAGCTTCTTCAATGGTACCAACATTATGGAAAGCTGCTTCAGGATATTCGTCCACTTCGCCGTCGAGTATCATTTTAAAGCCCTTGATGGTATCTTCGATGTTCACGAATTTGCCTTCCAGCCCTGTAAACTGTGTTGCAACAAAGAACGGCTGCGACAAAAAGCGCTGTACGCGGCGAGCCCGTTGAACAATAAGTTTATCATCGTCGGAAAGTTCGTCCATTCCCAGGATCGCAATGATATCCTGCAATTCATTATAGCGTTGCAAAATATATTTTACACGTTGAGCCACATCATAATGTTCTTCACCAACCACATCGGGACTTAAAATACGCGAAGTAGAATCCAAGGGGTCAACAGCTGGATAGATACCGATTTCGGCAATTTTCCTGCTTAAAACCGTGGTAGCATCCAAGTGGGAGAAAGTAGTAGCGGGAGCAGGATCGGTCAAGTCATCAGCAGGGACATAGATGGCCTGCACCGAAGTAATTGATCCGCGTTTGGTTGAAGTGATACGTTCCTGCAATATACCCATTTCGGTTGCCAGCGTGGGTTGATAACCAACCGCCGAAGGCATACGTCCGAGCAAAGCCGATACTTCGGAACCTGCCTGAGTGAAACGAAATATATTGTCGATGAACAACAAAATGTCTCTTCCTCCTGTTTTTTCATCTCCGTCGCGGAAATATTCGGCGAGTGTGAGACCTGAAAGCGCAACACGGGCACGAGCTCCGGGAGGTTCATTCATTTGTCCGAACACCAGTGTTGTTTGCGAATTGGCCAGTTCATCCTGATTTACCAATGAA
Source organism: uncultured Bacteroidales bacterium (assembly GCA_903913285.1). Lineage (GTDB taxonomy): Bacteria > Bacteroidota > Bacteroidia > Bacteroidales > CAIWKO01 > CAIWKO01. The sequence goes on from CAIWKO010000018.1 coordinate 61,016, forward strand.
AGATCCCAGCCGCCTTTTTCCATATCTTCCTTGAACTTATCACCATAACGGATAACGCCCGATTCGATCATATCGCGAAGCAGGTCGTTGCCTTCTCTGGTACGTTCGCCAACACCGCTGAACACCGACATACCTGAGTATTTTTTTGCGATGTTGTTGATGAGTTCCATGATAATTACCGTTTTTCCCACTCCTGCACCACCGAATAACCCGATCTTGCCGCCTTTGGCATACGGAATAATAAGGTCGATCACTTTGATACCCGTATATAAAACTTCTTTTGAAGTAGCCAGGTTTTCGAACTTAGGAGGGTCGCGGTGGATATTATATGTTCTTTCTTTACTTACAGGTCCGATACCATCAATGGCTTCACCTATCACATTAAATAATCTTCCGCGGATATGGTCGCCTATAGGCATTGATATCTGAATACCCGTATTGATGACATCGATCCCACGACGCAAACCATCTGTAGAATCCATGGCAATGCAACGAACTGTGTTTTCACCAATATCCTGCTGACATTCAAGCACGAGTGTTTCGTTATTATCTTTTTTTACTTCAAGTGCATCATAAATTTTAGGAAGATCTTCTTCCTTTTCGAAAATCACATCAACAACGGCACCAATAATCTGATGAACTTTCCCTTTACTTTTTTCAGCCATTATTATTAATATATTAATTTAAAACGAGTTAATTTATTCAAGTAGTAAATTTATTTTACTTTACTTTACCAACAAAAATACGTCTTTTTGAAAATAAAAAGGGGTTTCCGTTAAAAATATCTTTTATTTTTGCAAAAACTTTATAAATCTCTGAATATTGAAGGTTTTACGAAATAGTAACGAAATTCCAGCGGATATCAGGTCTGTTGTGTCAACAGGGACTTTCGACGGAGTTCATAAAGGACATCAGGCCATTATTAAAAAAATGATAACAATTGCAAAACAACACCAATTGCAGTCGGTTATTGTTACATTTGAGCCACATCCACGGGTTGCTTTAGGTAAAGATGATAATAAACTAAAATTGCTGACAACACTGGATGAGAAACTTTCGATCTTTGAAAGATCGGGTATCGATTATGTTTTTGTGATTGATTTTACACCAGAATTTGCTGCAACACCTTATGAATCGTATGTGAAGGATTTTTTGGTTGGTCAACTTAAAGCAAAATTTATTGTGTTGGGGTTCAATCATCATTTTGGAAATAAACGTTCGGGAAACCATGATACACTTATAAAAATGGGTGCCGAATATGGCTACCAAGTTGAAGAAGTAAATGAACAAACTGAAAAAGGTGTGGCTTCCAGTTCAACAAAAATAAGGGCACTATTGGATAATCATTTCGTTGAAGAAGCTAATTCGTTGCTCTCATATCACTACTCCATTTCAGGAGAAGTGGTAGAAGGCAAAAAAATAGGTAATACTATAGGTTTTCCAACTGCAAACGTAAAAATAGGTGACTGCCTGAAACAAATACCTGCCAATGGAGTGTATGCGGTGAATGTGGAGGTTGAGAACAGACTTTATAAAGGCATGTGCAATATCGGGCTTAATCCAACATTCGAAAACAGAAGCCTGAGCATCGAGGTGAATATTTTTGATTTCGAACGGAATATCTACGGAAAGTACATTAAAATAACTTTTGAGAGTTTTATACGTGATGAAATAAAATTTAAAAGCGTGGATGAACTTGTTCTACAATTGAATCGCGATAAACAAACCGTTTTAAAAAAACTTCATGAATAAATTGGCCCGATCACTTAAAATCCTGTTCGTTTTCCTGATATGTTCGTTGGCAACCGAAGTTGGTTTCGGGCAGAATGCCGACTCGTTGCAGTTGCAAAAAGAAAAGGTATTCACTTCACTCGAAACGGCTTTGCAAACGCCCGATAATGTATACAGGCTGAACCTTGAGAAGCAGCATCTGAAAACTATTCCCGATGAAATCTTCAAATTCAAAAACCTGCAGGAACTGAACCTCTCGAAAAATAATATTTCACAGATCCCAGATAGAATAAGTGAACTTACTCAATTAAAAATATTAAATCTGTCGCACAACAAGCTTACGGAAATTCCTCCTGACATTGGCGATCTGGATAATATGTACATCCTGAACCTATCGCACAACAAGATCTATACTTTGCCACCACAACTTGGCTTGTTAGTTAAACTCAGCAGCCTCGACATTTCGGTGAACAGACTCAAAATGTTGCCTCCAACCATTGGTAATCTGGTTTTACTTAGATCTTTCATCGCCAACAAAAATGAGATCACCGAACTACCTGCCGAGATCGGAAACCTGCAAAAACTAAATTATATGGACCTTTGGGGAAACAGTATCACTGTGTTTCCTATAGAGATCGGCAAACTCAGCAAGAACCTGAATGTTTTAGACATGAGAGTCATCGCCATTAATTTTGAGAAACAAAAACGTATGCAGGATTTGTTGCCGGATACGGATATCATTTTTTCGAAAAGCTGTAATTGTCAATAATTATGAAAAAAACTTTTTTAACGGTTCTAATACTTGCGGGATGCTTCATTTCATCCTTTTCGCAGAACATGAATTACCAGAAATTTGGCATAGGATATATTGCACCCGACAAAGATATTGCACCGCTGAACATCAATTTTCCTTATGCCGAGTTCGTGCTTTACGACCGACCCAACGGCAACAAGATCGGCAAGATATATAAAAAGGACTGGCTAAACCTTGTATATAGCTTTACGACCAATAATAAAATTTTCAGAATTAAGAACGAAGACATGGTTGAGTTTACAGGCAAAGCCTATTGTATGAAATATTTCGAAGCGAAAGACAACTTTTTAAAGGTCATGGTGAACAGCCATAGTGGTGGATGCTGGATTTCGATGAAAGAACTGGCTTATTTGCGCATAGTATATCAAAGCTGGTCGGATTATATTCAGTCAAAAAAAGAAGGGTTTTATCCTGCCGTGGATATTGGTTTAAACTTACGCGAAAAACCCGATGCTAAAAGTAAAAAGGTAGACCTGATGAAAGGCGACGAATACCTAATTACGTTGAGCGGACAAATGGATGGTTTGTGGGCCGAGGTGAACGTGAAAAAATACGGCTCGCGCCCCTGCAAAGTCAAGGATGTCTCGCAAATGAAACCCCTACGGGAACTGAAAGGATGGATAAAAGCCGTTGACGATGCAGGTATACCCAACATTTGGTTTCATACGGAGGGATGTGAGTAACGGATTCAGAATAAAGAAGTCGGATTAAGATTTGGGTGAGAGATGAGAAAGATGCTGCTGCTAATTACGAAATGCACGCATCGGGTGACGCTCGCAAGCAAAGCCTAAAATTCTAAGTTTATACTAAACCATTGCAAATGGCTACTCGTAAACGTCTGCTTAGTCGTATACCTTAACAATTAAACCCCATTCAACTTTTTCATAAACTCATCAGTGTTGATAATATAGCGCACATGGGTGCCTTCGCCTATTTTGCCTTCTTCGTCCCATGCTGTTATACTAAAAAACAGCCGTTTGTCTTGCTGTTTGTCGAGGCGGACTTCGCAGTGCACTTTCATGCCCACTGGAGTTGCTTTGAGGTGTTTCACCGAAATTTCGGTGCCCACGGTGTTGTATCCTTCGGGCAAATCGTTCAAAACAGTTTTCAGCGCTGTGTTTTCCATCAAGGCAATCATGGCAGGGGTGGCAAACACCTCAACCAATCCCGAACCGAATTTGGCGGCGGTATCGTCGCGGGTCACCGTTTTTTCTTCACGGTGAGTTGCACCTACCTTCATAAAAAATTCCATAGCGTTATTTTAATAATCAATAACTACGTTCAGTTTAATATCAGGATGAATACTATTGGCCACAGGGCAATTGCGGATGGCATACTCCACTATTCTTTTTTCTTTATCCTGCAAATTCAAACCCCTGAAATCGAAATTCAGATCAAGCGCGCTGATGCGCCGCGGTTCGGTGCCCATAATTTTGTTCACAACAACTTTTGCCCCATCGATCGAAAACTGATTTTTTTTGGCTGAAATGCCTATAATGGTCAATATGCACGAACCCAGCGCCGAAGCAACCATATCGGTTGGAGAAAACCCTGCACCTGTGCCTTCATTATCAACAGGTGCTTCGGTAAATATAACACTTCCCGATTGCTCATGCATGGCTTTGGTTTGCAAATTTGAAGTATAGGTAACTATCATTTTTCCCATAAAAAATGTTTTAATATAATAGCAAAGTTACGTTTTATTTCAGAAACTTCTATCTTATAATGTTAACAGCATCATTTCAAAAAAAATTAACTTTTAGGTTTCATCGCAGAAATGGCTAATTAAGATTAATGATTACAGCCAATTATCCTTGTTAAAGTTTGGTTAATCTTCTTTATGATATACGAATTCGCTTTTAATCTGTTATTTTTGTATAATGAAAAAGAATTTACTCTTTTCAATTGCTATTATTACAACTCTTTCGGTGCTGGGAATTGTGATTTCGCAATTTATATGGATCAACAGGGCCATCAAATTACGTTCGGAACAGTTTGATGAAATGATATTCACGGGCCTTTCGAGAGTTGTAGATCATGTCTATTTCTATGAAAAAGAAAAAATATTCAAGCCTTCAAAAGCCGATTCAACTCTGTTACAACAAAAATCTATTTCACCTGATAAAGTGCTTTTAGATGAAATTTCTCTTGGAATTGACACATTACTTACTGATGAATTCAATTGTTTTACGATTCAAAAAGATTATGTATTTGCAATAACCGATACAGCTTCCAAAAAAATACTCTATGGAAATTCCTCTCCTGAAAATTTCGAGGCAGTATTTCAATCGCGCCATCGAGTTCCGTTAAGTAAGATTTCCAATAACAATAATTATTTTTTAAGTGTATATTTTCCCAGGGAGAAACATTTGATCATTCGCCGTATGTTTTTATGGGTACTTCTGGTATCCGGGTTTTTCTTATTGATCGTCATAACTTCTTTTCTGTTTATTATTTTTACTACCATCAAGCAAAAGAAGATCTCGGAGATGAAGAACGACTTCATCAACAACATGACACACGAGTTTAAAACACCTATTTCAACCATATCGGTTGCGTCGGAAATGCTTATGAAGCCCTCCGTTTCGGAACATTCTGAAAAAACACGTCAATATGCGAATATCATTTTCGACGAAAACCTGCGGTTGAGAAATCAGGTGGAACAAGTTTTACAAATATCGTTGCTCGATAAAAAGGAGCTAAAAGTTAATCCTTCGCTTATAGATGTTCATAAGATCATCGAAAATTCGGTAGATATTTTTAACTTGATACTAAAAGAAAAGCAGGGAACTATCACAACTGATTTGCAGGCAGGCCATTCAATTATCAATGCTGATGAACTTCATTTTATTAATGTCATCACCAATTTGTTGGATAATGCCATAAAATATTCGGAGAATTGTCCTCAAATAAAAATTTCAACCATCAACAAATATCAGGGTATTTCAATTCGGGTTGAAGATAATGGTCGCGGAATAAGTTTTTCTGACCAGCGTAATGTTTTTAAAAAGTTTTTCAGGGTTCACACTGGCGATATTCACGATGTGAAAGGATTTGGGTTGGGGTTGTACTATGTAAAATCTGTGATGGATGCCCATAACGGGACTATTTCAATAGTGAGAAGTGAACTGAATAAGGGCTCTGTTTTTGAACTTTATTTTCCATTTAATTATATAAAAACCAACAATTATGAGCATGATACCGAACAGTAGCAACAAACCAAGAATTTTATTGGTTGAAGATGATCCTAATTTAAGTCTTGTATTAAAGGATTATTTAGAAATTTTATTGTACGACACCGTTTTTGCCGATAATGGTGAAGATGCTTATGAATTATTTAAATCGCAGTATTTTGATTTGATAATTCTTGATGTTATGCTTCCTAAAAGAGATGGCTTCACTATTGCAAAAGAGATCAGAAAAACCAACAGAGATATTCCGATAATCTTTTTAACAGCAAAAACTCAAAAAGAAGACAGAATTAAAGGATTCCACATCGGTTGTGATGATTATATAACAAAGCCATTCAGCACTGAAGAGTTAAGCCTGAGAATTGAAGCTATTCTGCGCCGTGTTAAGAAAAAATCGTATTTCCCGTTGGTTGATAATCTTGAAAAATTCATCATGGGTAAATTTACCTTTGATTATACCAACATGATATTGCATTCGCCTAGCGGTGAACAATACCTGACCCGTAAAGAAGCCGATCTGTTGAAACTTCTGTGTATCAACAAAAACAAACTCGTTCACAGAGAGATCGCTTTGAAATCGATATGGGGAGATAGTGATTATTTTACCGGCAGAAGTATGGATGTATTTATCACGCGACTCAGAAAGTACTTAAAGGACGATGATAATATCTTTATCACAAACATACACGGGACCGGTTTTAAATTGGAAGATAAAAACGAACCTGAGAATACTGAGTCTGACACCTAGCATCTTTTTCGTTTTTTGTTCTAAGTGCTATTAGAAATCAATCAAACTTTTTTGATACTTGATTCAATAAATCTATGTTGAGTTGAATCATTTTAATATATTTGTAAACTTAAAGGTTTACATTTTGAGATTATTATTGTGTTAATTTATTAAGATGATTGAAACTACCGCCACACAAAAAAGAAAAGACTACATACTGTCTATCACATTAATTGGACTATTATTTTTTCTCTTCGGTTTTGTAACCTGGCTGAATGGAGCTTTAATTCCTTTTTTACGAACCGCGTGCCAACTTTCAGATGTTATGGCATATCTGGTAACTTTCGCGTTTTACATTTCATATTTTGTTATGGCAATCCCGTCATCTAAGATACTGGAACGTATAGGTTTTCGTAACGGAATGACTCTGGGGTTAGCTGTAATGGCAGTTGGAGCAATATTGTTTGTTCCTGCAGCTTTGTCGCGTTCATACTTTTTGTTTTTAACAGGTTTGTTTGTATTAGGAACAGGTTTGGCGTTGTTGCAAACTGCCGTAAATCCTTATGTTACTATCATCGGGCCTATCGAAAGTGCTGCCAAACGCATCAGCATCATGGGTATTTGTAATAAAGTGGCAGGTGTTTTAGCCCCGGTTCTACTGGCTTCTATTTTACTGAAAGATGCCGAATCAATAAAAACACGTCTTGCAGAGCTAACCGATTTGACACAACGTGCCACGCTGCTTGATGAGTTAGCTCATAGATTGATCGTGCCCTATTTGTTTATGACCGCTTTCCTTATCGCATTGGCATTTATGATCCGCTTTGCTCATCTTCCTGAAATAAATCCGGAAGAAGAGAAGGAAACCGATCTTACAGTTCAATCGAAAAAAAGTGTTTTTAATTACCCACATTTATTACTTGGAGTTGTTGCTTTGTTTTTCTACGTGGGTGTTGAAGTTATTGCTGGTGATACCATCATTCGTTACGGCGATTCTTTAGGTATAGCAATGAGTTCTGCTAAATACTTCACCTCTTTGGTGTTGATTTTCATGGTAATTGGCTATTTTTTCGGTGTGGCATTAATTCCTAAAGTTATTTCTCAAAAAACTGCATTAACGATATGCTCAATAGTTGGAATTTTTTTCACAATAGCAGCCGTTTTAGTTCCTTCAGGGATGGTTATTAATACCCCTTTTATTGATTTAATGACGTTTCAATCAGTAACGTTAACTATTCCTTACACCGTATTGTTCATCGCGATGTTAGGAATTGCCAATTCGCTGGTTTGGCCCGCCATTTGGCCCCTTGCGTTAAATGGTGTTGGAAAATACACTAAATTAGGATCCGCTTTATTGATCATGGCTATAGCAGGAGGAGCGCTTCTTCCGTTGGTTTATGGTTGGCTGACTCATGTTTTGCAAAGTACCCAGCAAGCTTATTGGATAGCTATTCCATGTTATTTAGTGATCCTTTATTATGCAATATGGGGTCATAAAATAAAATCCAGTAGTTGATGCTTGATAAAAAGTAATTTATGAGTTGGTTAGTTTTTGTTGCTTTATTTTTTCCTGTACTGCTAAGCGGACTTTCCGTATTTTTATTCAAAACCGGCGAAAAAACACTTAAACTGATACTTGCATTCGGGGGCGCCTTTTTGCTTTCGCTGACATTTATTGATATCATTCCCGAAATATATTCAACCGAAACTACGCTCATAGGCTTGTTCGTTATGTTAGGTTTTTTCGTTCAGCTTCTGCTCGATTTTCTGACAAAAGGAGTTGAACACGGCCACCACAGCCATCATACAAAACTTAATCAACCCTGCGAGAATAAAGAAACACATATTGGCTTTCTGGGAATCATGATCGGTATTTGCATTCACTCTTTTCTGGAAGGCATGCCGCTATCAAGCAATTTTCAGAATACGTTGCTTAAAAACACTTTGTTAACCGGCATTGTGATCCATAATATTCCTATTTCAATTGTTCTTGTGAGTTTATTCTTACATACCGGTTTGCGGAAATCAAGAGCTATTATTTTATTAATAATTTTTGCACTTTCGTCGCCGCTTGGAACCGTTACAAGTTATTTTGTCGGAGCAAGTCTTATCACTCAGTATACCCACTTCTTCAATTATGTTCTGGCGGTTGTTGTTGGTATTTTTCTGCACATATCGACAACCATTCTTTTTGAATCGGATGAAAATCACGGATTCAATTTCCGAAAGTTTTTTGTTATTGTTTTAGGTTTCGGTGCAACAATTTTATTATCGGTTTTGTTGCATTGAACAAAAATTGTATTAATTTTGTATTCAAATACCTGAATTAATCAATAACTTAAAATACAGAAAAATATGTGTACATTAGTTGGTCAAAAAGCGCCGCAATTTACAGCCGAAGCTGTTATTAACGGTGGAGAATTTGTTGATGATTTTTCATTAACACAGTATATCGGTAAAAAACACGTGGTGTTTTTCTTTTATCCGATGGATTTTACCTTTGTTTGTCCTACCGAAATACTTGCATTTCAGGAAAAACTTGCTGAATTCGAAAAACGCAATACGGTTGTAGTGGGTTGTTCGGTCGACTCGAAGTTTTCGCACTGGGCCTGGTTGCAAACCGAAAAAAACAAAGGTGGTATCATGGGTGTTAAATTCCCTTTGGTAGCCGATTTTGCTAAAACAATAGCCGATAACTACGGTGTTTTGGCCGGTGAATATGATTATAACGAACAGGATGAATCGGTATTTATCGGAGCTCCGGTTGCCTATCGCGGATTGTTTTTGATTGATAAAAACGGTATCGTTCGTCATCAATTGGTAAACGATTTGCCGTTGGGTCGTAATGTTGATGAAGCTATCAGGATGGTTGATGCTTTGCAGTTTTTTGAAGAAAACGGTGAAGTTTGCCCTGCCAACTGGCACAAAGGCGATGAAGGCATGAAAGCTACTTCCGACGGTGTGGCAGCTTATTTGAGTAAAACCAAATAGTTTTTTATAAAATCAATACGCCCGTCTGTTTATGTAACAAGTAAAAAGACAGGGCCTTCCCAGGCAGTTGTTTGCTTTGCTATTATTGCCTTGTGAAAAAAAGCGTATTTGCTTCCTGCATTTAAACCCTCTATTAAGGCACGGGCTTTTGTGGTTGAGTCAACAGATTTTCTTTCCGAAAAATTAACTAAGTCGAGTGTATATTGCCATTCGTGGCCGTTCACCATGCCTTTGGCTCTCAAAAGCGCAGTCCCCGAAATAGCTGTGTTTTTTGCAGTAAATGAACCTTTCTGACGGATAGCATAAACTCTGTATTTCATCCCGGCACTATGCACAATTGCTATTTGCTCCTCGTCAGACAATGCTTCGTTGTTTGCCACATCTTCAACTTTGCTTTTCAGTTTTTTTAAATTTAAATCAAGCGCCAGACGGGCAATTTTTATGTCGGCTGTTTTCGTATCCGATGTGGGGGCATCGAGGGCGTTAATCATATTTGTTGTAGCTGTTTGCGTTTTAGCAATTTGAGTTACGATGTCGGCAGCCGTAAAATAATTATTGCCGGTCATATCGTTGATGTAATGCTGGGCATCAACAATGATATCGGCATTGCGTGTTTCTTTTAATTTTAAAACGATTTCTATTTTCATAAAGTATACTATTATAGAAGTTATTGCGAAGATATAAAATAATTATGGAATAATAATCATAATAGCTGTAAATTTATTTCCGGTACGAGCTTTTACTTTTTATGTACGAACTATTATTAATATAATCTTAGTTAGTTATTAATTAGTATAAGTTTTTACTGTTATAATTCATGCTTAGATTATTATATTATTAACTTATTCTGTTAAATTATAAGCTTTATTTTAAATAATACAAACTAATATCATTTTAATTACAGATTTATTTTTAGATGTTATAGTTTATACATGATAAAATAAAACTATAACCGTGATAATATTAGTTTATGCATTTTAAATACAAGCTGTGATTAAGTTAATTTGAACTCGCATCAATTATATCAATGCTTTTGCAAATATGCTCTTGTTCAAAACCGTGAAAAGAAATGATGATTTTATTAGAAATACCGGTAATATCACTTCCAATAATTATTCTGTCAGCTTGGCTTCGTTCCAAAAAACATCCATTTCGGCCAAGGTTAGATCCTGTATTTTTCGATTCGATTGCTTTGCTTGTTCTTCAATATAAGCAAAGCGTTTGATGAATTTCTTGTTGGTCTTTTCCAGAGCATCTTCAGGGTTAACATTAATAAAACGAGCGTAGTTTATTAAAGCAAATATCAAATCGCCAAATTCTGATTCTGTTTTTGATAAATCAGCGTTTTTTACCTCGGTTTTAAGCTCTTGTAATTCTTCGGTAACTTTATCAATAACATCCTGAGTTTTTTCCCAATCGAAGCCTACCCCACTCACCTTTTCCTGAATACGGTAGGCTTTCACCATGGCGGGCAATGAATTTGGAACACCGCCCAAAACAGATTTTGAACCGCTTTTCAGTTTTATTTTTTCCCAATTATTTTTCACATCACGCGCATTCGAAACGCTTACATCGCCATATATATGAGGATGACGCTGAATAAGCTTCGCGCAAATACCGTTCAATACATCGGTAATGTTGAATTCATTGGTTTCGGAAGCGATCTTCGCATAAAAAACCAGATGCAACATCAAATCGCCAAGTTCTCCGCACACACCCTTGATATCTTTTTCAATGATGGCATCCGACAATTCGTAGGTTTCTTCAATAGTAAGATAACGTAACGATTCTATGGTTTGCGATTTATCCCATGGACATTTGGCCCGCAATTCGTCCATAATATCCAGCAAGCGTTCAAAAGCAACTAATTCTTCTCTCATTCTGAAATTTTTCGTAAAAGTAATCAATTCTGTTTTCTATATTTGCAGAAAACAACTTAACCGGGCCTTGAAAAAACTATTTTTTATTGTATTCTATTGTTTTTTCTTTTATGCTGCTTATGCACAGGAATCAGCCACGCCCTCTGTCAATCCGATGATTGATGCCCGGGGGTATTACGGTTTTGTGATAGCCCATCATAAATCGATGCAACACATGACCGATAGTCATTTTCCTTGTTTCGAACTGGACATTGCATCGCAAACCAACGGCAAACAATTGTGGGAACAACTGTTCAAATATCCTCAAAAAGGTCTGGGAGTTTTTTACTCTGATCTGGGTAACTCAAAAATACTTGGAAATGTGGTAGCCGTTTATCCCTACCTGAATTTCAACCTGACCAAAGGAAAGAGAATAAACCTTTATTTCCGTTTTGCATGCGGATTGGGATATCTTACCAAACGTTTCGATGCCGAAACTAATTATAAAAATATAGCCATAGGTTCGCATGTGAATGCCTTTTTGCAGATCATGTATGAGATGAGATGGGCCATAACTCAGCGTTTTACTTTAACGGCAGGCATCGGGATGTCGCATCTGTCGAACGGGGCATTTAAAACACCCAATCTGGGTATTAATATACCGACACTAACAATGGGCGTGTCATATCGATTATATAAACCGCCTCTCGCGCTGATTAAAAGAGATATCCCGAAATGTGATAAACGCTGGCAATTCACCATTATGGGCCATTTTGGCCTAAGCGAATTGTATCCGGCCGATGGCAAAAAATATACTGCTTACATTTTAAGCGGTTATTTTATGAAACCTTTGGGATTGAAACGGGAAATTGGCATTGGCACTGATGTTTTTTATGATAATGCAATTGTTAAATACATGCAAAAAAGTGATAGTACGATACAAAACAAATGGGAAAGTATAAGACCCGGGCTAAGCTTTGTATACAAAATGAATTTCTCGCATTTATCGTTTATCGCGCAAATCGGGAGTTATTTATATGCAAAAGACAACAGCGACGGTTACATTTTCGACCGTGTAGCCTTACAATACACTCTAAAAAACCATTTTGTTATTCAACTGGGTTTGAAAACGCACCTTACAACAGCCGATATGGTTGAAATAGGTTTTGGGTATAAATTCTAAGAAAGGAATTTTACACTATAATCTTATTGGGAGCAGTTTTCTTGCTTTACGAAGTTTCCGTTATCATCGTAATATTTCCATATTCCCGATTTTTTTCCATCTGTATAAAAACCTTCAATTTGCTTTTTCCCGTTTTCGTGAAAAATATGGCGATACCCTTCGTCCAGACCATCTTTAAATTGTCCTTCGCTCCATTTATTTCCGTTTTGATACCACGAAACCCACAAACCATCGCGTTTATCGTTTTTATATTCACCTTCCATATATTTTTGATGATTCGGATAGTATAAAGTCTCCTTTACAAGGACCTTACTTTTATCATCTTCTTTAAAATAGCGAACAACCTTGGGGCTTCCGTCCGGATATGATTCAATAACTTCCTGAACAATTTTAGATTTACATGCTGTAAATACAATAATAATAAGTGCAAGAAAAAGGTAACGGGTTTTCATTATTTATTATTTGATTTTTTATTAAAACTTCTTCAAAGGATATTCCCCATAAGGAAATTCCTGTAATACTACAATTGGATCTATTTCTTTATTTTTTTTCAGAAGATGCATTATCTCCTGATTCGGATTTCTTCTTTTTTTGCAATACAGTATATTCTTCGTTCAATCCTTTCAAAATTTCAGGCGTTATCTCAAGAGCTGAATTTGCAAAAAGCAAATCTCCGCCGAAAGACTTCTGAAAAATGAATGTATAATTTTTGTTTTTATTATACCGGGCAATATAATTTACAATACTATCATGAACCTCCATATTGCGTTTTATCTTTTCTTCCTGAAGTTGCTGAGCTAATTTCGATTCGAGTTCTGCAATAGATTGTTGTTTCTTTCCGAGGCCTTCTTCGGTTTTCTTTTGCTGGTCGAGGGTCAACAAACCTGCAGTTGCCCGCTTGATATAATCGTTATACTCTTTCTGAAATGCGCTTGCTGTTGCATTATACTGTTCTTGCAATGTTTTTTCATAATTAGCCAAATCAACCTGAACATCCAGCACAAAATCGTAGTGGGCCATCAATGTATCAGTATTTACAAAAGCAAACGTAACCTTACTTATACTCTTGGGCGGAGTGTTATCAATAGTATGTTTCTTCGGATAAAAAAACAAAACAAACAATGCAATAACACCTGCAAGTGATATCAGGTTGATTAATAAAGAAAAGCGACATTTTTTATGAGTGCAACAATCCTTTTTTTCTTCTTGAATAATAGGTTCTTCTTGTAAATTTGTTTTTACTTCTTCGTTCATAAATGATGTATTAATTAAATTAATTAGTTTCCAACTTCCGACAAGAATTTCAATCGTATCAGCCGTATTTCTTCTTCGGTAAATTCACTTTCACCAAGTTCGTTGAGAGCATCTTCGATAGAATCGGTTTCTGCATCGTGAAAATAATCAAATATCTCTTCCTGATGATACGGGTCAACATACTCATCAATATAATAGGAGATATCCAATTTTGTGCCCGACGCAACTATGCTTTCCAATTCGGTGAGAAGTTCGTTTATAGGCAGGTTTTTTGCCAATGCAATATCTTCCAACGGAACCTTACGGTCGATACTTTGAATAATATAAACTTTAAGCCCTGATTTATTCACCACCGATTTCACAACCATATCCATCGGCCGGATGATCTCGTTCTCTTCAACATATTTTTCAATAAGATCGAGAAAAGGTTTTCCGTATTTTTGTGCTTTTCCGGCTCCTACCCCTGTTATCTGAAGCATTTCATCCATCTTAATTGGATATTGGATTGCCATATCTTCTAATGAAGGATCCTGAAATATTACAAATGGAGGCAGATCTTCCTTGCGTGATATCTGTTTTCGAAGATCTTTTAATAACGAAAACAAGGTCTTGTCGGCAGTACTTGTTTTTTCGCCTCCTGCAAAAAAATCATCTTCATCTGTTCCTTCATAATCATGATCTTGAGTAAGCATGATCGTCGTAGGCTCTTTCAAAAACTCTTTACCTTCGTGTGTAAGCTTTAAAATACCGTAGTTCTCAATATCCTTCGAAAGAAATCGGTTGATCAGTGTTTGACGAATTACTGCATTCCAGAATTTTTCATCCTTTTCGCAACCCTTACCAAAAACATTGAGTTTATTATGTTTGAATGATTTGATGGTTGCTGAAGGCTTTCCAACAATAACCTGTATGAGATGGTTGGCTTTAAATTGTTCTTTGGTTTCCTGAACTGCTTCCAAAACTATTTCAACATAGTCGGTACCATCAAATTTTGTTTTCGGGTGAAGACAATTATCGCAACTTTGGCAGTTTTCTTCATGATAAACTTCTCCGAAATAATGCAACAAAAGTTTACGGCGACATACAGACGATTCTGCGTAAGCAATGGTTTCCAATAACAATTGTTTGGCAATTTCCTGTTCATTCACTGTTTTTTTTGCAGTAAACTTTTCCAACTTCAATATATCATCATACGAATAAAAAGCAATACAATTTCCTTCACCATCGTCGCGCCCCGAACGACCTGTTTCCTGATAATATCCCTCCAGACTCTTAGGAATATCATGATGTATCACAAAACGAACGTCGGGCTTATCAATTCCCATTCCAAAAGCGATCGTGGCTACTATCACATCAACCTCTTCCATCAAAAACTTATCCTGATTGGTCTTACGTAATTCGGATTCCAGACCTGCATGATATGGCAAAGCTTTAATTCCGTTAACTTGTAGCGTTTCGGCTAATTCCTCAACCTTTTTCCGGCTCAGGCAATAAATGATACCCGATTTCCCGGGGTTACTTTTCACATATTTAATAATATCCCGAGCTACATCTTTTGTTTTCGGACGTACTTCATAATATAAGTTGGGACGGTTGAAAGATGCTTTGAAAAGTGTTGCATTCATCATGCCCAGATTTTTCTGAATGTCATGCTGAACCTTCGGTGTAGCTGTGGCTGTTAAAGCAACAACCGGAACATCTAACCCGATGGCTTTAACCGTAGGCCTGATATTTCTGTATTCAGGACGGAAATCATGTCCCCACTCCGAAATACAGTGTGCTTCATCTATAGCATAAAAAGAGATTTTGAATTGTTTAAAAAACTCAATATTATCTTTCTTGGTTAAAGTTTCCGGTGCAACGTATAATAATTTGGTCTTTCCTTTCAGCAAATCCGCTTTCACATCGGCCATTTCCTGTTTCGACAACGAAGAATTCAGAAAATTAGCTATGCCTTTATCCACACCAAAATTTCGAATATTATCAACCTGATTTTTCATCAGAGAAATTAAAGGTGAAATAATAATGGCTGTTCCCTCACTAATAAGTGCCGGTAATTGATAGGTAAGAGATTTTCCACCCCCAGTAGGCATAATCACAAATGTGTCTTTACCATCTAAAATATTTTTTATAACAGCTTCCTGATTTCCCTTAAAATTATCGAATCCAAAAAATTCTTTTAAGACCTTGTGTAAAGAAACATCCTCTTTGACTTTCATTTCTAGCGCTTTTGTAACTGTAAATATACGTTTTTACGTTTATTTTATTGTTCTTCTTTTTTCAATTCTTATACGAAATTATAAAAAATTAGAAACAAAGTGATTTTTTTTTCTTTCTCTTTTTTCGATATTTTTTTAATTTTATACAATTAACAAAAAAATAGTAATAAATACCTAATTTTACGGTGCGTCTTTGCTTTATTACCACTACCATCTTATGAACGAACTTATTAATTTTGTCGTGCATGAAAAAGGAATATAAATATACAACAATAATTTCGGTTATCCTATTATTCGGGATTATTTTAACCTATTCGAACCACTTTTATAATGGGTTTCACTTTGACGACACGCATACGATAAGTAATAACGTGTATATCCGTAGCATGGGCAATTTTACAAAATTCTTTACTGATATGCGAACGTTTGGGTCGATGCCCGACAATCTGGGTTATCGTCCGGTGGTTACGGCCAGCACGGCCATTGATTATTGGCTGGGAGGCGGCTACAATCCTTTTTATTTTCATTTGTCGATGTTCCTGATCTTTCTGTTGCAGGGTGTTTGCATGTTCTTTATGTTTCTTAAGATTTTCAATATTTCATATAAGCACGAATGGACAAAGTATTTGGTATTGTTTACGGTTGGATGGTATATGTTGCATCCGGGTAATGCCGAAACGATAAATTATATTATTGCCCGCTCCGATTCGTATTCGACTTTTTTTATTGTTCTGGCATTTTTATGTTACATCGGATCCAAGTTATGTAAAAAAAATTATATTTACCTTATTCCTGTTGGGCTTGGGGTTCTGTGTAAAGAACCTGCAACCATGTTCCCGCTGTTGTTGTTTGTTTATATTGTATTGTTCGAAAATAAAGTATCGCTTACACTCATATTTACTAAACAACGAAAGCAGTTTTTCAATGCTATCAAAAAAACGATACCCGCATTGCTGTTCACTCTTTTCATGACATTTATCGTTCAATATATCAGTTATAAACAAACGTCCAATTCAGGAGTGTTGCATACTGTTGTGGATGGTTATCACGTTAAATATCTTTTAACCCAACCCTATGTTCTGTTCACCTATTTCTATTCGTTCTTTATGCCTATATCATTAAGTTCAGACCCCGATATTGCTGTTTTTAGCAGTTATACAGATCCAAAAATGTATTTGGGATTTGCTTTTGTTGCTGTCATGTTCGCTTTGGCGTTCATCACATCACGTAAAGAAAAATATCGTCCTATCAGTTTTGGTATACTTTGGTTCTTTATTGCCGCTATTCCAACTTCTATTTTAGCTGCACTCACTCAGGTTTCGAACAGTCATCGGCTGTTTTATTTATATGTAGGTTTGAGTATTGCAGTTGGATGGGCTATTTTTTTATTCCTGTTGAAAATCAAACCTGTATTTAAGGAATCAACTTTTATTAAAAGTATTATTGCCCTTGCATTATTGGTTTTATGTTCTTACGGGTATGCCACTTATCAACGAAACAAAGTTTGGAAAAATGATGAAACCTTGTGGAGCGATATTGTACAGAAAGGACCCGAAAACCCACGTGCACTTATGAACTTCGGATTGACTTTGATGGCAAAAGGACAATTTTTTGAAGCGGAATTCTATTATCGTAAGGCACTCACAATATGGCCACGATGGTCGTATCTTTATATCAACATGGGCATCCTGAAGGAAGCAACTAATCAAAATGCAGAAGCAGAACGTTATTTTTTGAATGCGGTGAGCTATAGTAATAACAATCCCGATGCAAGCTACTATTATTCTAAGTTTTTGTTTGCTCAAAAGCGGAGCAAGGAAGCCATACCTTATTTACAGAATGCAATCACCATATCGCCAGGGCATTTGCAATCGCGCTATTTGCTGATGAGCATTTATTCGGAGTTGGGCTATTGGGAGCAATTGCAGCAATTGGCAACCGAGACACTAACAATAATTCCGGGCGATACTCCCACTCTTTCGTTTATCGAAATGTCAAAAGGAAAAAAATCGCAAGCTGCTGCAAATGCAGAACAAGTTAAAAGCAACCCGACTCCCGAAAGTTATCTGACCTTAAGCATACAATATTATAATCAGGGAGAATATCAGAAATGCATTGATGCCTGCTACGAAGCACTGAAACTACGACCCACCTATTCGGAAGCTTATAATAATATCTGTACGGCATACAATTCGATGAAGATGTGGGATAAAGCAGCCGAAGCATGTCAAAAGTCGTTGCAGTGCAACCCAAATAACGAATATGCAAAAAACAATTTAAAAATAGCTCAAACAGCTAAGGCAAAAGGAAAGTAAATGGCAGTTGGCACATATTATTGGTGTATGGGTAATTCAAAATTTATAACGAAAAAATAATGGATATTAAACTTAAAGAAAATTTTATTCAACTTTGGAAAAAGTATTTTGGCAAAGCCGAATTACCCATAGTTTTTTATTATCATCATGAAGCTGGGAATGTGCCCCTTGCACAGCGACCCAAAGGCCATAGCTGCCTGATATGTGAACTGGCCAAAGTGCGCAATGGCAACTCACTGGCCTACGATACCGACGCCGTTTCGTGCGGAGGTGCCAAACGCTATTTGGGTTATACCGATACTATACGCCCTAATTTCGAGTATTTTTTATCGTGCGGCATACCCGGTAAAATGGAAGGCGAACGCTATATCAGAACTCCAGAAATGGTTGTGGAACTGCAAAAACATCAGAAAAGCATCCCCGAAGCCAAAGGAAATTATATTATTTTCAAACGTTGGGATAAATTGGAAGAACCCGACGAACCCGCTGTGGTGATTTTTTTTGCCAAACCCGATGTGCTCTCGGGGCTTTTCACACTGGCAAATTTCGACCAAACTGAACCCAACAGCACTTTCGCTCCTTTTGGAGCAGGGTGTGGCTCAATTGTGCATTATCCTTTCCTTGAAATAGATAGTCCGCGTCCGCGTGCTGTTATCGGGATGTTCGACCCTTCGGCGCGTCCTTGTGTGCCAAAAGATACCCTATCCTTTGTTGTACCTATGATAAAGTTCGAAAAAATGATAGGCTATATGGAAGAGAGTTTTTTAATTACAGACACTTGGAAAACCGTGAGAAAAAGAATCGTCGGATGATACAGGCGACAATATTATTTTAATATAATCCGTATTTCGAACCAATCATCAAAAGTTGATGGTTAATCAAAATATTTGCAAAGCTCTACTTTAAAAGTTTTATCGATTCCTGTGCGCTTTTTTTGTCAATGGAGACCAGACAAAATTCTTTACAATAGTTTTGCCCGATACCGAGCGTCCATTTCACAAAATCTTTCAAAACTTCGTTAGCAGGTTGCGATTTAATAACCAAATAGAGTTTGCGGGTGGGTGGCGAAGGATATTTGCCTTCTGCAATTATAGTTTTTAAGTCGTCGAGCTTATCGAACACTAATTCATCATCGTCTGCCTGACCGTTTGCATTCAGGTCTGTAGGCACCACCATCAAATTGTGCCTTATAAAATTGGTATTAATATCATAACATACCGAACTGCTGCAATAGCCCAATCCAAACTTTTTAGTGATTATGTAATCGGCCATGCTCTTATTAGCGTACATCACTGTACCGACCACATGAGCGGATTTCACTCCTAAAAAATTTGCCCAGGTTTCAGATGTTCCTGTAGTGTCGGCGAGTTTATATATTTCGATGGGGTCGGTAGATTTGGTTTTCAGAAGTTGTCCCCAAGTCTTTATCTTCCCTGTGAAAGCATCGGCAAGTTTTTGTTTCGAAACTCCGGTCATCACAATCTTCTGAATGTTTTTGTTATCAAAGCAAATCACGGGCACTACCATATCCATTGCTATCGGAAAAGCTATCAAGCCGGCGGTTTTTTCTTCATCTGTCAGTTCGCGCGAAACCATAGCTAGGCTTATTTTTCCTGCTTTCAGGTTGCGAAGTGCATTTTCACTACCTGTTGATCTTATCATTATGGCCACTCCGGGGTTATCAACTTTATAGGCCTGAGCCCATTTCATTGCTATCGGATACAGAACATCCGAGCCGTTCACAATAATATTCCCTTTCAGATCAGAAGCATTTGGATTAATATTTTTGTTTTTATTGTTCGTACCACAGCCATATATCATAACAGCCAAAAGAATAAAAGAATAAACGACTTTTTTCATTGTTGATAATTTGAGGTCAAAATTAGATGATTTTTTATTTTCACACACTTAAGTTGCTAAATTTATATTCTAATTGCTTATTTTTGATGATTGATGTAGCAAAGTTAAAACATAAAAAAGCATGATAACATATAGAAGAGCAAACGAACAAGATATAGATTTTATTATTGAAGCGGTTATCGCAGCAGAAAAAAGCGGAACCGACCGTTTAAGCTATGCCAGCATGTTCGGACTGGAACTTCAGCAGGTTACAGAACTACTAAAGAATGCAATACTCGAAGATATTCCCGGTCAGGAATTAGCTTTGTCGGGATTTATTATTGCCTGTGTCGATAATGAACTTGCCGGAACCGTATGCGCATGGATTGAAGCTGCCGAAGGTGTATCGTCGGCAGTGCTTAAAGCTAATGTGCTGTTTTATTTTTTAGGAGCCGAAACCATTGCCAAAGCAGCTGAAAAATCAAAACTAATCGAACCATTAAATATTCCTCGGGAAGCAGGAACTTTACAAATAGAATCTGTATATGTCCGCAATAAATTCAGAGGATTGGGCGTTTCTAACAAACTGATATCAGAACATATAAAAGATGTACTACATTTGGGTGATCCTGTCACAAAAGTACAGATACATATTGCTGCATCCAATGAAACAGCCTTACGGTCGTATGAGAAACTCGGGTTTGTTACAAAGATCAGCAAAACATGTCCTGACAATAAAGTATTGAAATTTTTGCCTTCTGACACGCGCATTATGATGGAACTTGATATCAGTGACCTATATAAAAAAGGATTCATTATGAGTAACTAAGGTGCCATGAACATTTATATACAGAAACGCAGGTGGAAAATACTACTTCTAGTATCCGCAGCAATAATTTTCTCGCTGTCATTGTGGTATATCAACCGTATTGCCAAACAAATAGAAACAGACCAAAGGAATAAAATAAAACTTTGGGTCGATGCTATCACCAAAAAGGCCAGTCTGGTGAACGCTACTGATACCTTTTATACTTTACTGCAAGACGAAGAACGTAAAAAGGTTAAACTTTGGGCAAACGCCTATCTTTACGCATTAAATGCACCTCCGACAGAAAACCTCACCTTTTATCTTGAAATAATTGCCGATAACAACACCATACCGGTAATACTTACTGATGAAAATAACAATATCGTTTCAACCAAAAATATCGATTTCGGAAAAGATTCCGTAAAAAAACTAAAAGGGAAATTGTTAAAGGAGTTTACATCCTATCCTCCAATTGAAGTACGCTATTTCGGCAAGAAGAAAAACCTGTTATATTTCAAAGATTCCAAAGTGTTCACGGGGTTAAAAGAAGTTCTCGACAAACAGGTCAAGGCATTTCTATCGGAAATAGTAACCGATGCACCTTCGGTTCCTGTAATTGTTACCGATTCTTCACGAAAACACCTTATTGCTTTCGGCAACATCGATTCGGTGAAAATTAAAGACCCAAACTATGTTCAATCTGCTATACAATCAATGGAAGCAGATAATAACACCATTAAAGTGAACCTGCCCGGAGAAGAAGACTGCATGGTATTCTATTACGATTCTCCATTGCTGGTACAACTGAAATATTTTCCTTACGTGCAGTTTCTCATCATCGGAGTGTTTTTGTTTATTGCTTATTTGTTATTCAGCACTTCGCGCCGGTCAGAACAGAATCAGGTATGGGTAGGTATGGCACGCGAAACAGCTCATCAGTTGGGCACACCTTTATCATCGCTTATTGCATGGGTTGAATTGCTTCGCTTAAAAGGAATAGATGAGGAAAATTTGGTAGAAGTAACAAAAGATATCAAACGACTCGAGACCATAACCGAACGCTTTTCGAAGATCGGTTCGGAACCAAAACTTGAACTTCAAAATGTGGTCGACCTTGTTAATAATTCTATCGAATACCTGAAAAAAAGAACTTCTAAAAAGATCAATTATAATATCACTTCCACTTCCCAAGATATTATTGTGCCATTAAACCGCTATTTGTTTGAATGGGTTATCGAAAATGTGTGTAAAAACGCTATCGACGCCATGGGAGGAAACGGATCGATAGATATTGCCATTTATGATGACGAGCAACATGTGCACATCGAAATATCAGATACTGGTAAAGGAATCCAAAAGTCAAAATTCAGAACCATTTTCAGTCCGGGTTATACCAGTAAAAAAACAGGGTGGGGACTTGGACTGAGTTTGTCAGAAAGAATTATTCATAATTATCATGCCGGAAAAATATTCGTAAAATCATCAACCATAAACAAAGGAACTACTTTTGGAATTTCGTTGAAAAAGGAAATACAAAAATGAAATGCTGAAATAGTTTGACAAAAAAATTGTATTTTCGCATAAAAATAACTCTATGCCTGTTTTCGGATCTATTATTAAAAGTGCAATTGAACTGAGAGGCAAGGTCCCAACCCGCATAACAAAATTTAACCCTTACAGGGCACAAAAACGTACCCTAAAAAAACTGCTTCGCAAAGCACAACTCACAGCTTTTGGGGAACAATATAACTTCTCTGATCTGCTCCGGGAAAAAGATCCTGTTAAAGCTTTTCAGAAAACTGTTCCGGTTCACGATTACAACTCTATCTTTAAGAATTGGTGGTACAGAACACTTAATGGCGAACCATATGTTTGCTGGCCAGGTCATATTAAATATTTTGCACTGAGCTCAGGTACTTCAGAAGCCTCGAGCAAATATATTCCTGTTACCAACGACATGTTGAAGGCAATTCAGAAGACCAGTGTACGACAGATATTTTCATTAGGGCAATATGACTTTCCAAACGAGTTTTTTGAAAAAGGTATTTTAATGCTTGGAGGGTCTACTCACCTGCAATATAATGGCACTTATTACGAAGGTGATCTGTCGGGTATTACTGCAGGTGGACTGCCATTCTGGTTTCAGCATTATTATAAGCCCGGCAAACGTATTTCGAAAGAACGCGACTGGCAAACCAAATTAGACGAAATCGTTAAAAAAGCACCTGAATGGGATATCGGAATTATTGTAGGAGTTCCAGCCTGGTTGCAAATATTATTAGAAAAGATCATTGAAACCTATCATCTAAAAACCATTCACGATATTTGGCCCAATTTATCCATTTTCGTACATGGGGGTGTAGCGTTTACTCCATATATTAAAGGGTTTGAAAGACTATTGGCACATCCGCTCACGTATCTCGAAACCTATTTGGCCTCCGAAGGTTTTATTGCGTATCAGAGCCGGCCAAATACTTCTTCGATGCAATTGGTGCTGAATAATGGTATCTTTTTTGAATTTGTACCTTTTAATGAATCGAATTTCGATGATTCGGGAAACATGCTGGCAAATCCACAGGTGATTTCCATAAAAGACATTGAGGAAAACAAAGAATATGCACTTCTGTTATCAAATTGTTCGGGAGCCTGGCGCTATCAAATAGGCGATACCATCAAATTTACCTCGAAAGAACATTACGAGATAATTATAACAGGACGAACCAAGCATTTTTTAAGTATTTGCGGCGAACATCTTTCGGTTGAAAATCTGAACCGTGCCGTTCATATGCTTGAAGAAGAATATAACATCGAAGTACGCGAATTTGCTGTTGCCGGAATCCGACATAAATCGATGTTCGCTCATAAATGGTATTTTGGTATCGACAATGGTTTCGACCCGCAACTGGCTGCACGAAAAATTGATGAATATTTGAAACTTCTCAACGATGATTATCGGGTTGAACGTTTGGAAGCCATACGTGATGTCTTTGCTGAAGTGTTGCCATCGTCATATTTTTATAACTGGATGCGCCAGCAAGGTAAAGAAGGCGGATCTTTTAAATTTCCCAGAGTTTTAAAACACGCAATGTTCAAACAATGGGAAGAGTTTCTGAAAAACAATGTCCCCAACCGTGAAAATTCTATAATATGATTCAGGTAATTATCAGCGGATTTGTTTTAGGTTTAACGTTAGCTGTTCTCATCGGCCCTTCTTTCTTTTCACTTTTGCAGACCAGCGTTCACAGAGGATTTAAGGTGGGTATGTATGTTGCTTTTGGAATATTTTTGAGCGATTTCACTTTGGTGTCGTTAAGTTTTTTGGGCGTTTCGCAAATAATTAGCGGTGATAAATATCGTATATTGTTTGGTTTGATCGGCGGATTGATATTGATAGGATACGGTGCTTATACATTCAGGAAAAAGATTACGTATGATGAAGCAATAGAAGAAACCAAAGAAGAAGAAGAAGATGTTAAATTCTCGAAAAAAATAAAAGCTCCAAAGCCTATATTATACATCATCAAAGGTTATTTTTTAAATCTTATCAATCCGTTTTTATTAATCTTTTGGGTAGGAGTTATGAGCTTTGTTACTGCTGAATATAACAATAGTAAAAATAAATTTCTCGACATTCTTCTTTTTTTCGGTACTGCTCTTGCTACCGTTTTCTCAACCGATCTATTAAAATGTTTTGTGGCAAATCAGATCAAACGTTTTTTAAAACCTAAAATACTATCTGTATTAACTCACGGTCTTGGAATTGCTTTATGTATATTCGGAGTGTATCTGATCGTAAAGACACTGTATATATTTTATTTCTAAGCTAAATTATCCTATTCCATAAAACTTTTCAACTCAAAATCGCTTCCATCGAGCACAGCATAAGTGAAATTGTATATCCAATCGCCAAGATTAATATATCGCGAATGCTCCCCTACCTTAATATCAAGAGGCATATGACGATGCCCGAAAACAAATAGGTCGATATGCTCCTGTTGTATTTTTTCTTTGGTAAAAATCAGTAAGCGTTCTTTTTCGTCGCCTTTATAGATCTGATCTGTGTTTCCACGTGCCAATCTGCTGCGTCGCGAAAAATACAATCCCAAACCAATAGCAAAATTGGGATGGAAACGTGCATAAAGCCATTGACAGAATTTATCAGCAAATATTTTTTTTATAAACTTGTAGCCATGATCACCGGGGCCCATGCCATCGCCATGGCCTATCATCATTTTCAATCCGTTGATCTCGCGTATAACAGGTTTCCTGAATAATTCTATACCCAGTTCTTTTGGAAAATAATCGAACATCCACATATCGTGGTTGCCCGTGAATAATTGTATTTTTATGCCTGCATCAGTAAGTTCGGCAAGCTTGCCCAACAAACGGACATAACCTCTTGGGATCACAGTTTTGTATTCGAACCAGAAATCGAACAGATCGCCTAGGATATAAATTTCCGAGGCATCAGCTTTTATGATATCAAGCCATCGAATAAGTTTCTTTTCGCGATCGAAACTGCTTTCGCGATCGGGAATGCCGAAGTGGCAGTCCGACACAAAATATATTTTTTTATTCCCGTTGCTCAATGTTGTGTTTTAAAATTTATAAATCTTGTTGAGCATAACCGAAAGTTGCACATCGGTGATGCCTCTTTTGATGATACGTCCGTCGCGATCGATCAGAATGGCTTGCGGAATACTTTCAATGGCGTATGTTTTCACCACAGGCGAATCCCAATCCATAAGGTCGCTCACGTTGATCCAGCTAAGTTTATATTCTCTGATTGCATCTTCCCACTGCTGACGATATTTATCGAGCGACACCGCATAAACCGTGAAGCCTTTCGGGGCGTATTTCTTTTGTATCCACTTGAACTGATTCAACACTTTTAAACTCGGCTGGCTCGATGCCGCCCAAAACAACAGCAGTGTTACCCTGCCTTTTAATGACGACAATGGCTGCGGAAAACTTCCCGGATTTTTAAGTATTATTTCGGGGGCCACCTTCCCTGAATCGAGTTTTGATGCAGCATGTTGCAGATCGCTTTTGTATTTTTCAATATCCGACACACGGGCGTGCAGTTCCATCACGAAATCGTTTTTGGGATAAAGCGGAACCAAGGTGCTGTCGAGTATTCTATAGTAAGTGAAATCATCACGTTCGTTCAGAACTTTTTGCCGTCCGAATACCTGGTATAATGCAAACAAAGAAGCCAATGAACTTGGGTTCTTTTTGATGAATTGCTGTACATATTTTTGCTGGCTTGTATAAAGAACATCGTATAAAGAATCGCCCGCTTTTTTTATCTGACTAAACTTAGGACTATCCTGATTGAGCGTTTGTATTTTCAGCAACGAATCGGCTTTTTTATAATTCTTACGGGTAAATTTGTTCAGTTCGCTCAGAAGTTCCGAACCGGACGAACCTTTAACCTCGTATTCGTTGGCAAGCTGACGGCTGTTGCCCGTTATTTCTGCCTCTTCGCCTTTATCCATCAACAAAGTAATGAAATTGTCTGCACCAAGTTTCAGCATATAAAAACAGGTGCCTTCGGGTTTGTACGTGAAACGAAATTCGCCGTTATCGTCTATTTTCATAGAGTCGATTGGTTTCAGACTATCGGTTTTCATTTGAACCAACACTATTTTTTCGCCGTTGGTGTTTTTCAACTTTCCGTGAACTATAATCTTATCGCCAGATTTTTTGGCATTGTTTCCGCAGCCTGTTGCAAAGCATAGTGCTATGATGAAAGTGAATAGTAAAAAATAGATACGTTTGTTCAGCATGGCCTTATCATTCATTGTTGCCGAAAGTATAGACTGTGGGTTTATACGTTATGACGATGGTTCCCAATCGGCTGTCGAGGCCCATGATGGGACAAATTATCATAACAGAAGCGTCGTTGCCCGTTTGCGAAACCACCTCGTTGATAGTGCTGAGTTGCGATGCCACAGGGCCGGGATAGGTGTTGCCTTCATACTTTTTGTTGGTCGAAAGCGCTACTATGCCATCGGTTTTGATGGCCGAAATATCGTTCAGGTCAGCAGCTTTTACCAATTCTGTCATATAGGTGCTCACCTGATCCATATTGTTGCGCAGCATTTCGGAACGAACAGCCCAACTGAAAACCCGCGCCAATGTTTCCATATTCTTTTTATTGACGTCTTTCATGGTAGTGCTTGCATTGGTTCTGAGGGCGCTCATTTCGGTGTCATGTTTTTTGTTCAGATGAATTATTTCGATCTGTTTCCATAGAAATACGCACGAAGGAATGATGACCACCAGGCATAATAAGATGATAATTATGATGGTTTGCGGGCTCAGGCCTTTTTTTTTGGGGGTGACGGGTTTTTCTTTTTCGCTCATAACTTTATGTATTAAAGTACAAACCTACGTATTTTTTCAAAAACTTTTTCAAAAACAATGCAGTAGTTATGATAATTTTTTTACTTTTGCACGCTCAAAGGTACTATGGCCGAGTGGCTAGGCAGAGGTCTGCAAAACCTCCTACAGCGGTTCGAATCCGCTTGGTACCTCCGGAAAAAGGCTCCTGATGAAGGCAGTCTTTTTTTGCTAACAGCCCCTGAAGGGGCGACATTATATATATAATTGAAAAAATAGTAGTACAGTTTATTCTTGTACTACTATTTTTGTTTTTGGGGTATTTACAGGAACTTGATCGCGCTATTGAATACTTCTATTAAAAAAAACTTCCGGTCGGCTTTTCAGCCGACCGGAAGTTACGGTGTCTGCGCGTGACACTTTTTTTCTCAGCCAACAATCACACTGATGGGGGCACACCAGGGTGTCATGCCTTCGGGCAAAACGGCACAGCAACGTACCCACACTTTACTACCGCTGTCGAGATCGGTAACATAAATGTGAGCTTGTGTTGATGCGCCTGCCCAAGTCCAGCCGGAGTCGGCGGTAGGAGGAGCTACGCCTATGGCATACTGCCAAACGTAGGAACCTGCTCTGCGAATTGATTTGCATCCTGCCTTAAACTCGCCCGGACGTGAGCCGCGCTGTACCCAGAAATCGGGGCGTTTCGAAGGTGAATGATCTTTTGTTAAAATAAATCCGCTGCTTGCCATAACTGTTTCATCTCCTGCGGATATTTTTTCAACATATAAAGCCAGACTACGCAAAGTTTCGACGAGTAAATTATAAGCATCCATCATTTCACGATGTTCCAGTAGTCCTCTGTTGCGCGCTTTTGTCTGCTTTTTCTCCAGATCGTCGATCTGTGCCGCAACAACGGTGAGCGACGGATCCGGAGTAGGAAAACTCGTGTTACCGGTCATGTCAAGAACAACTGCCCTGCCAAGATTGATAACATCATCGACAGAAAGTCGATAAAGACTATAAACTAAAGATTTACGTCTCATTGTTTTGAGTTTTTTGGTGAATAATTCGGTTAATTAAAATAGGATGCAGTTTTGTTGCCGAAATATTAAAGTTTGAATGCGGCTGAGGTCTGCATATATATGTTAGAGGGTTTTCATATCTCAAAAATCCTGAAAATGGATGACCGAAAGCACGATTTGCCGCCATGTTTACATACATAGAATCCATGTATGCTGGCATGGGTGCATTGTATGTCTTCATGGTGCTTATGCATGTTTTCATTGCGCTCATGTAAGTTACTTTTGCAGTAATGTAAGTTTGCATTGCAGTAATGTAAGTTACTTTTGCCGCAATGTAAGCTTTCATTGCAGCATTGCTAGTTGCATTTATCGTAATGTAAGTTTGCAATGCAGCTGTGTTTGTAGTTTGTGTCCGGAAATGTGCTGATCTAGCCGAAACACTGTGGTCGTTTGAGTTGTGAGCGTTATATATGATGAGATATGAACGGGAAGAGGTGCAATTTATGATTTGGTGCTTGCCGGAAGCTATCGATCGCGATCTTTGATGATATGTTTTGATGAATTGCGACATGATGCCTGTTTTTAACTTTAAGTTTTTAATTATCAAATCAGACATAAAATTACAACCAAAGTCAAGTTGAAACAAGAGGAAAAAAGTTAACGGTAGGTTTCATCAAGTTAACGGTCAACAAAAAAGTTAACGGTATGTTTTATCAAGTTAACGGTAAAATTTTTCTTGAAATTTGATGGTTGTTAACAGAATTTATCTGAAAGTTGCGTTATATTCTATGCAAATTCTTTAACAAAAATCGGAATTTTCAGATTTTCTACCCGAACAGGTACGTAAAAAGCTCTTCAACTTTGCGTATGGCGATAATTTTGATGTTGAAGCTTTTTACATCAAGACTTAATGAATTGTATTTCGAAATAACTATCTCTTCGAAGCCCAATTTTTCGGCTTCAGAAATACGTTGTTCAATGCGGTTCACCGAGCGTATCTCGCCCGAAAGACCTACCTCTGCCGAAAAGCATGTTTTCATGCTCACGGGAATATCTTCGTTGGACGATAACACCGAAGCCAACACAGCTAGATCGATAGCAGGATCGTCGACACGGATGCCACCGGCAATATTCAGAAAAACATCTTTTGTGCCCAACCGAAAACCGCAACGTTTTTCCAACACAGCCAGCAACATGTTCATGCGTCTCAGGTCGAAACCCGTGGCCGACCGTTGCGGGTTGCCATAAGCAGCACTACTCACTATCGATTGAACTTCTATCAATAAAGGTCTCAACCCTTCGATGGTTGAAGAAACCGCAATACCGCTCAGATTTTCGTCGCGTTGCGACAACAATACTTCCGAAGGATTCGAAACTTCGCGTAAACCGCTGTTCTGCATTTCGTATATTCCCATTTCGGAAGTAGAACCAAAACGGTTTTTAACCGAACGCAAAATACGATACATATAATGCCGGTCGCCTTCGAATTGCAAAACCGTATCAACCATGTGTTCCAAGATTTTTGGTCCGGCAATGGTACCGTCTTTGGTGATATGACCTATCAAAAAAACAGGTGTTGAAGTAAGTTTCGAATATTTTTGAAACTCCGAGGCACACTCCCTGATCTGCGAAATACTACCTGCCGACGATTCTATGAGCGATGTTTGCAAAGTTTGAATTGAATCGATAACCAGCATTTCGGGTTTAAGTTCTTCAATATGCTGAAAAATATTTTGTGTGTTAGTTTCGTTCAAAACATAACAATTCTCGCTATCTGCATTGATACGTTCGCTCCGCATTTTTATCTGCTGTTCACTTTCTTCACCAGTGATATAAAGAACTTTTGTTTTTTTAATACTCAAGGCTACTTGCAACATCAGCGTCGATTTGCCAATGCCGGGTTCTCCGCCTATCAAAACAAGCGAACCGGGAACTATGCCTCCGCCCAATACACGGTTCAACTCGTTGTTGCCCGAATCAATACGTTTAATTGTATCGATATCTATATCGTGGATGAGTTTAGGTGTAGATTGATTACTGATCCGTAAACCGGTTTTACCGGACGAATTTTCTCTTTGAACCACTTCCTCCACATAGGTATTCCATTCTCCACACGAAGGACAATGCCCGATCCATTTCGATGATTGCGCACCGCAATTCTGACAAAAGAAAACCGTTTTGATTTTTGACATTAATGGAATATCAAGCGTATTTATTGTTTTTCAAAGTCATATATGATCAATCCGCCGTCTCTTGAATCTATCCTCATCATATTTTTATTCAGCTTGACTATAGTCCATGTAGCATAATATTGCGGCAACACATCGGTACCTGCACTTGATATAACAAATTTTTCGTACGAATTAACTGAATATTTCAGTCTTACAGTATCAAGCGGCCCCGAACTTCCCGAAGATCTGTAATAAACAAACAAATTATCACCGGTTTGAAAATCCCAATATTCAACCTGAGTAGAATCGCTGATATTTGCAAGATTAATCTTTTTCCAACTACCCTGAAGTTTTCCGTTTAAACTGTCTTTGCTGCACGATGCAATGACCAGTATGCCTGCCAAAGCCACTAATAAAATGCTGATTTTAAAAGAAAATTTCATACTTGTTTGTTTTTCAGAAGCAAATATACAAAGTTTTTATTGTATTTGATCTTTATTCAAAAGACTTTTTAAAATCTTTTTTTCGATAAGTGAAGTTGAATAGCCATCCACCAGATCGATTGTCTCAACCCTGCCACCATTTTTTATAACAACATCTGAACCAACTATCTGTTCAACTGTGTAATCCTTTCCTTTTACCAAAACATTGGGTTTGATAAAATCAATAAGGTTTAACGGGGTTTCTTCGTCAAAAACGATCACATCCGAAACAAACGATAATGAAGCTAAAACCATTGAACGCGATTTGATATCTGATAGGGGCCGGTTTTCACCTTTTAATTTACAAACAGAACTATCGCTGTTGATTCCTACAATTAACTTATCGCCAAGTTCGGCAGCTTTCGAAAGGTAATCAATATGTCCGAGATGAAGTATATCGAAACAACCATTCGTGAATACCAAGGAGTAGTTTTTAAAGCGATAAAAGCTCAGTTTTTTTTCAAAATCTTTGGTGGTATAATAAACCTTATTCGATATTTTCTCTAACTTGTTCATCGTTCTTGTTATTTAATATCGGAAGCAGTATCAACGAAACGATGCCTGCTAAAATAATAATAAAGGTTTGTGCACCCCAGATCAGCCATCCTAAAGCAAAACCGGTAATGTTTTTTACTCCGTATATCGTTAATGTTTCGGCGACAATTACAGGATATATGCCTATACCACCCTGAACTACCATAATGCCAATGGTTCCCATCACCAATACCGAAAGCACAGCTCCCAATCCTGCGTCACTGGTTTCAACTAAACTAAAGAAGCATACATAGCTCATTAAATAATACATCAACCAGATCAAAACCGTATAAACAACAAACATGAAAGGGGTTTTAACTTTCCCTAAAGATTTTAGTCCTTCCCAAAATCCTTTCAAAACAGTAATAATTTTTTGATAAATACGATACTTCAGCAAGCGTTTGTGGAATATCAGAAGAAATATGGTAAGGAAAATGACACAAAAAATAAATGCATACAACAGATAACCTTTCCCAAAAAATTGAAACTTTTCTGTAAGGGGTTTGGTTATATTTTCTTTTACATAACCCGAAATAGTATTGTATTGAATAAACAGATTAATAAAAAACAATACAATAAAAGTAAGCATATCCAACGCTCTCTCTGCGATCACAGTACCAAACGATTTCTCGAAAGGTATTTTTTCATATTTGGTCAAAAAACCACAACGTGTAATTTCGCCCAAACGTGGCAGAGCTAGATTTGCAAAATATCCGATCATCAGACTTAAAAATGTATTTCTAAACCGCGGTCGGTAACCAATAGTATGTATAAGCATATTCCAACGTATGGTTCTGAACACATGGCTTAGCAAACCAATAAAAAAACATAGTAGTAACCACCAGTAATTTGCAATGGAAAATGAGTGAAATATTTGTTTTTTCTCTTCGGCTGTAAGGTCTTTAACAAAGATCCAAATAAAAAAGAATCCTATGGCTAAAAAAATAATAAGCTTAAGAGCAGTAAAGAATTTTTTTTTCAAAGAAACTATTTTAATTTGTTTGTTTCAGAATCGGGAAATATGATATGTGGTGAAAAAGTCTTTGCTTCTTCAAAATCCATGCTTGCATATGAAACAATAATAACCAGATCGCCCAATGCAACTTTTCGGGCAGCAGCACCATTAATGCCAATAGTACAACTTCCCCTTTTCCCTTTGATAACATAGGTGCTAAAGCGTTCTCCATTATTGATATCGTAAATATCAACACGTTCGTTTTCGATCAGGTTTGCAGCATCCATCAAATCTTCGTCAATGGTAATGCTTCCGATATAATTCAGTTCCGAATGGGTTACTTTAGCCCTGTGAATTTTTGATTTTAGTACTTCGATAGTCATGATTTTGCAAAATTACAAAAAATTTTCATGTTATCAATTAATCGAACTTTATCCAAAAAGATAGCTACAAATGCTCTGGGAGTATCAGAATCAGACCAGTTTGATATAGGTTGTAAATTTTCCTCATCTGCAATTTCAAAATAATCCAGTTTAAATTCAGGTATTGCTTCTATAGATTTAATAACCTCACTTTTCACATGCTCTAAAGAAAATTCCATAGAATGATCAGCACATTTTTTTAATAAGGCATGTATCTCTGGAGCGATTTTTCGCTGATGTTCCGTCAACCGAACATTTCTCGAACTCATAGCCAAACCATCAGACTCTCGGATGATAGGACAAGCCACAATTTCTATTCGTAGATTTAACTTCTTGATCAAAGATTTTATGATCATCAGTTGCTGAAAGTCTTTTTCTCCAAAATAAGCTTTATCAGGAGTTATTATCTCAAAAAGTTTTTTCACAACAATGGCAACCCCATTAAAATGACCCGGGCGAAAAGCACCTTCCATAACATTTTCAAGTGTTCCGAAATTAAATTTTTCTGTTGGTGGTTCTGGATACATTTCTTTTACAGATGGTAAAAAAACCAAATCACATTTGCTATTTTTTAAAAGATCTATATCCGTATCGTTTTGAATAGGATACTTTTCAAAATCTTCAGTATTATTAAATTGAACAGGATTCACAAAAATACTGCATACTGTTATATCATTTTCGGCTTTTGCTTTATAAATAAGGGATAAATGGCCATTATGCAGCGCCCCCATTGTTGGAACAAAGCCTATTCGATATTTCTTTGCCTTTAATAAGGTAATGGCTGCTTTGATGTCATTTATTTTTGTAAAAATCTGCATTCAAAAAATTTTTGCAAATATACAAATTCTTTGAGCGGACTAATCAGACTTAAAGATAACCTAAATCCCCATATCCTTCTATGTTGGAATCAAATTAGAAATTACAATAATAGCGTACAAATAAATAAAGAATTTTCATAAAATTTTGATAATGACTAAAAAAAGGTTTAAGTTTTAAATTATTATTTGCTAAATTTTTTGTAATTTTGCACATTGAAACTGAAAAACTAAACGATATGTCAAAATACAAGGTGTTATTTGTTGCCCAAGAAATAGTTCCCTATTTGAGCGACAGCCACATGGGACAAATATGCCGGAACCTTCCACAAGGTATTCAGGAAAAGTGCAGAGAGATAAGAACTTTTATGCCACGTTATGGATGTATTAACGAAAGACGCAATCAACTTCACGAAGTCATTCGGTTATCGGGAATGAATTTGATTATCGATGATAACGACCATCCTTTGATCATAAAAGTAGCTTCCATTCAATCAGCCCGGTTGCAGGTTTATTTTATAGATAATGACGACTATTTTCAGCGGAAATCAATCTATACTGACAAAAACGGTGCATTCTTTGCCGATAATGATGAACGTGCTATCTTTTATGCACGCGGAGTAATTGAAACTGTTAAAAAACTCGGTTGGTCACCAAACGTTATTCATATTCACGGATGGTTTTCAAGTTTAGTTCCTTTTTTCATTAGAACTACTTTTAAAGACAACCCTCTGTTTACCGATACAAAAATTGTGTGTTCTTTATATAACGATGATTTCAAACATGTATTCGGTAAAGAATTTGTGAAAAAACTCAAACACGAAGGAGTAAGTGATAAAGATTTGAAACAATATAAAACTTTAGATTACGTTGGTATGATGAAAGGTGCCATCGATTTTTCCGATGCGATAATTGTTGGTGCTGAAAACGTGAACCCCGAACTTCTTGCTTATGCAAAAAAAACAAACAAGCCGATGCTTGATTTGCAGCCAATGGATCATTATATTGATGCTTACGGCGAATTTTATGATGAGCTTGTTGATGAACTGGTGAACGAAGATGCAATTAAATAATTTAAAACGTAATCCTTTTGAAAAAATTTAGATTTAAATTCCGTTACCACTTCCTATATGTTTTAATAATCTCGATTTTTGGTTTTTCCTGTAATAAAAATGAAGAACTCGGTTCAAATGTTCAGCCTAAGGAGAACATGCTCAATGTAAGTTTTGACAAAAGTTTTCCGATCTATGCTCATACTATTAAAGAAGATTCCATAAAAACCGACGAAACAACCATAAATTTAATTGGAAGTTATTATGACCCGATCTTTGGATTAACAACTGCCGGAATGTACACCCAATTCAGGCTTATTACCGAAAATGTTGATTTTGGAACAAATCCTGTTTGCGATTCTATCATACTTTCATTGGCTTATTATAGCCATTATGGCGATACCAGCGCAAATCTCAATTTGAATGTTTATGAAATCTCCGATAATTTTTATCTGGCAAATAATTACTATTCCAGCGATAGGCTTGGAACTTATAAAACCAATCTGGCTAATATTAACTTTGTACCTCAACTAACAGATAGTGTTAATATTGGTGGAACTAATTATGCTCCTCAACTTCGTGTAAAACTAAAAAAATCATTAGGCCAAAAAATTATTGAAGCATCAGGGACTTCTTATTTAGCAGACAACACCAGTTTTGCAGATTTTTTTAAAGGACTGTACATAACAACAAGTCCGGTTGCAACAGATGGAAGCACTGCCAGCGGAGAGATCTTATATATTAATGCACTTTCATCTCTCTCAAAACTCACAATGTATTATCATAATGACGCTGATACACTTTCTTATAATTTTCTTATTGATAATAATGCAGCCCGATTCAATACCTTTGAGCATTATAAGTTTACAAGTGCTTCTTCACTTTTGAAACAACAAATAAATGGGGATACAACTCTAGGAGATAATACATTATATCTTCAGGCGATGGCGGGAACCAAAATCAGACTAAAATTTCCTGATGTTATCTCACTTAACAATCTTGGAAGAATTGCGATCAATCAAGCACAACTGGTAATAAAAATTGATCCTACAACAATTACTGATTTCATAACTCCTCCTGACAGGCTTTCATTAGCCGTAATTAATACAGACGGAACTTTAAGTTTTTTGCCAGATGTTAATTATGGGGAATCATACTATGGAGGAGCTTACAACTCAACTGAGAATGAATACAGGTTTAATATTTCTAAATACGTTCAAAAAGCTCTATTAAACGGGGGTTTTAATGACTTATACCTTGTAATATCCGGAGCATCTATAAATGCCAACAGGGTGGTGTTATTTGGACCTAAAAGCCCTGATAATAATATGCATTTAGAAATAATTTATACAAAAATCAAGTAATATGTGTGGAATTGTTGCTTATGTGGGCCCCAACCAAGCTTACCCCATATTAATAAAAGGCCTATATCGATTAGAATACCGAGGTTATGACAGTGCCGGAATTGCTATTCTAGACAAAGATATAAAGCTTTATAAAACCAAAGGTAAGGTTGCCGATCTCGATAATTTTGTTAAAGATAAAGATGTTACCGGAACTATAGGTATTGCACATACCCGTTGGGCTACACATGGCGAGCCTAATAATGCCAATGCACATCCGCATTTTTCAAATTCAAAGAAACTGGCCATAATTCATAATGGAATTATTGAAAATTATTCAACACTCCGTGAAGAATTAATTACCCGGGGTTATATTTTTTGCAGTAATACTGATACTGAGGTCCTGGTTCATTTGATCGAAGATATCCAAATACACGAAAATGTAAATTTGATGGAAGCTGTTCAGCTTGCATTAAATCAGGTTATAGGTGCCTATGCCATTGTTATTATTTCAAAAGATGATCCTGACCTATTGATTGCTGCCAGAAAAGGAAGTCCATTAGTAATAGGTATCGGTGAAAACGAAACCTTCGTTGCATCCGATGCAACTCCTATTGTTGAATATACACGAAATGTTGTATACCTGGATGATGAGGAAATAGCTATTATCCGAAGAAATCAAGAACTTAAAATAAAAACCATAAAGAATATTGACAAAACACCGTATATTCATAAACTCGAAATTAATTTGAGTGCTCTTGAAAAAGGTGGTTTTGATCATTTCATGCTGAAGGAAATCTATGAGCAGCCCCGTTCAATTGGTGATTGTATGCGTGGAAGACTCAATGTTGAAAAAGGCATTGTTTCTTTAGGTGGAATACTGGATTATATTGAAAAAATTAAAAATGCCAATCGTATCATTATTATTGCTTGCGGAACTTCATGGCATGCTGGTTTGGTAGGTGAATATTTGTTTGAAGAACTAGCAAGAATACCAGTTGAAGTTGAATATGCTTCCGAGTTTCGTTACCGAAATCCTGTGATTTATGAAGACGATGTTGTGATCGCTATTTCTCAATCAGGCGAAACAGCCGATACTTTGGCGGCTATTGAACTGGCAAAATCAAAAGGGGCAACTATAATAGGAATTTGTAATGTTGTAGGATCTTCCATTCCACGGGCAACTCATGCAGGAACATATACCCACGCAGGACCCGAAATTGGCGTTGCTTCGACAAAGGCTTTTACTGCCCAGGTTACCATTTTAACTTTAATGGCTTTAATGTTAGCTGATAAAAAAGGAAGTATTTCAAAGTCGCGTTTCCATCAGATCATTAATGAACTTGAAAAAATTCCTTCAAAAGTGGAGGAAACGCTGAAAGTGAATGATGAAATTATTCGCATTGCAAAAATTTTCAAAGACTCTCGCAATTTTCTTTATTTAGGCAGAGGACTCAATTTTCCTGTTGCTTTAGAAGGAGCTCTGAAATTAAAAGAGATCTCATACATTCATGCTGAAGGTTACCCTGCTGCTGAAATGAAACACGGACCTATCGCGCTTATTGATGAAAAAATGCCGGTTGTTGTTATTGCAACAAATCAGGGTGTTTATGAAAAGATTATTTCAAACATCGAAGAAGTGAAAGCCCGTAAAGGGATTATCATTGCAATCGTTACCGAAGGAGATAAATCTGTTAGAAACATTGCCGACTACGTTATTGAAGTTCCTGATACAGACGAATTGCTTGCTCCCTTGCTTGCAACAATTCCTCTTCAACTTTTATCATACCATATTGCTGTTATGCGCGGATGCAGCATTGATCAACCCCGTAATCTTGCCAAATCTGTTACGGTTGAATAACTAATTGAATTCATGAAAATCAATGAGCTTATAAAAGTCTTTGAAGAAATTATTCCTCTTGATTTTCAGGAAGATTATGATAATTGTGGTTTACAGATCGGTAATGCTCAAAACAAATTAGGTCGGACACTTATCTGTTTTGATATTACGGAAGAAGTTGTGAACGAAGCCATCGAAAAAAATTGTAATCTTATTATTTCGCACCATCCACTTATTTTTAAAGGTGTAAAAAAGATTACAGGTTCGAATTATATCGAAAGAATTATTTTGAAAGCTGTAAAGTCGGATATTGCAATTTACTGTGCTCACACAAGTTTAGATAATAATTACGACGGATTGAATTTGTTTATCGCCGAAAAATTAGGTTTGAAAAACACCAAAATACTTTCTCCTGTTGAGAAGATATTGAAAAAGCTGGTTGTTTTTTGTCCTACCAATCATGCAGAAAAATTACGTTCGGCTCTGTTTCAATCGGGAGCAGGTAGCATAGGAAATTACGATAGCTGCAGTTTTAATCAGTCGGGAACAGGGACTTTCCGTGCAAACGAAAATGCACATCCTTTTGTTGGTGTAATAAACGAACTTCATTCGGAAGCCGAAATCAGAATAGAAACGGTTTTCCCCCAACATCTGCAATCGAGTGTGGTTAAAGCCATGCTCAAAAACCATCCATACGAAGAGGTTGCTTACGACATTTATCAACTCGATAATAAATATAATAAGGTTGGTGCCGGTGTTATTGGTGATCTTGAGTCTTCAATAACTGCTGAAGATTTTTTTCAAATCCTGAAAAACACGTTCGGAACAAAATGTATTAAACACAGCAAGATCATCAATCAAAAAATACAAAAGATTGCCTATTGCGGAGGCTCCGGTAGTTTTTTAATACACAATGCCATCGCCCAAGGTGCAGATATATTTGTTACTGCCGATCTGAAATATCACGATTTCTTTTCCGAACGGATTATTTTGGCTGATATCGGGCATTTTGAATCGGAACAATTTTCGTGTGAATTAATTGCATCCATTTTAATGAAAAAATTACCTACTTTTGCATTTTTATTTTCAGAAAATAAAACTAACCCTGTTTATTATTTTAATTAAAAATATCATTTTATGGCAAAAACTATCTCAAAAGGCAAAGCTACTGCTGAAAAGAAATTAAAAACCACAGAAAAGCCCGTGAAAGAAAAGCCAGTAAAAGAAAAAATCGTGAAAGCAAAACCCGTTAAGAAAACTGCAGAAAAAGCCGTTAAGGAAGTTGTTGTAAAACCTGCCAAAAAAGCAGCAGAAAAACTCGCTAAAAAAATTAAAGAAAAAATAAAGGCAGTAAAAGAAGTTAAGGTTAAAGCCAAAAAAACCAAAAAAGCGCCTGCTCCAAAAAAAGAGATTAAAGAAAAAGAAGCGGTAGTTGTCGAAATTAAGGAAGAAGTTACGACTAAAGTTCATGTCGAAAAACCGGCAAAAATGTTTGTGAACGACGAATTGGCCGATGTTTCGATCGAAAAAAAGTTGGTTGCACTATATAGTTTGCAACAGGTAGATACCGAAATTAATAAGATCAGAATTGTTCGCGGGGAACTGCCTTTGGAAGTTCAGGATCTGGAAGATGAAATTGAAGGTTTGGAAACCCGTTTGGAGAATTTTAATGCTGAAGCTAAAGAACTGGAAGGTGAAATTAAAGAAAAGAAAGCTGCCATTAAAGACCATACCGCTCAGATTAAAAAATACGAAACTCAACAAATGAATGTTCGGAATAACCGCGAATACGATTCTATTACAAAAGAAATCGAATTCCAGACACTCGAAATTCAACTTTGTGAGAAAAGAATAAAAGAATTTAGCGCCATTCAGGAAAGCAAATCTGAAATACTGGAAAAAACAAAGTCGGCATTGAAAGAACGCAAAGAAGACCTGAAATTAAAGAAAATTGAGCTGGAAGAAATTGTTGCCGAAACCGAAAAAGAAGAATCGAAACTGGTGGGCAAGCTGCAGGATAGTCAAAAATATATTGAAGAACGACTGATTACGGCCTATAACCGTATTAAAAAGAACGCTCGCAATGGCCTGGCTGTGGTATTGGTTGAACGCGATGCTTGCGGGGGTTGTTTCAACAAAATTCCACCACAACGTCAGTTGGATATAAAAATGCACAAAAAAATTATCGTGTGCGAATATTGCGGACGCATTTTGATCGACGATTCGATACAAGAAATGGTGAGTGCAAAAAAATAACAGATTACTTGTTTTATTGCCCTTAAAGTACAAATTAGTGGTTTAGGCTTTTAGGGAAGAAGACAGGGATGGCATTGATAAACCGACAGAGGCGGAGCATGGCGACGGAAGGGGGCGTTCTCATATTTGTTCATTGCCTAAAGAATTTTATTAAACTCTATTTTAAGATCACAAAACAAATTAACGATGATGCATTGAGCATCAGTGATAGTATAAACAGAGATACAAACCATAATCTATCCATTTTTAATTTCGTAAAAATACATTTGGATGAAACAAACATTTGTAGGGACAGTGTTAATAATTTAATGGATTTCGGCTACACTTGAATGGATGATGCAAGCATTTAAATGGATATTAATAGCAAAAGAAGTGATATCATCTACATACGCATGGATGTAGACAGAAATATAAAGGATATAAATTACACAATAATGGAAATCGTCAGCATTATTATGGATGTTAAGAACATTTCAATGGATGTCGATTGCATTAAAATGGATAACGAATACATTTGTATGGATATCAATAACATAAAAAACAGAATGTTTGGGAAAACGTGATTATTACTAGTTATTAGGCGAAGGGGAAAATTTGAGAATGGGAAAACAGAGTTGGAAGACGGTAGTCCGAAGATGGAAGAATGAGAAAATTCCCGCCTGAACGAGCCCTTCGGACGGGGAAGACAGAAACAAATAATTTTATGATCCGAATCATTTAATCCTTAAATTTGTACTGCAAATTATAGAAACAACTTTTAAACAAAACTCAAATGGAATCAAAAGAAAAAATACTTGAAGCAATGAAAAAGGCAGGCAAACCTTTAAATGCAGGTAAAATTGTAGAACTAACCGGCCTCGAACGCAAAGAAGTTGATAAAGCCATGAACAAACTAAAAGCCGAAAATGCCATCGAATCGCCGGTTAAATGTTTCTGGCAACCCAAATAAGCAGGGCCGAACATTTTGTTGAAGCGTTTAATAAAACATAAAAAAGGGCAACCTCCGGCTGCCCTTTTCAATGTTATCTGTTGTTCCACATCACTTTCCGTTGCAGTTGAGTTTAAAGCTTTGGTGCAGGGTAAGCGTTTCGAACATCGTTGAGCGGTCGTGTTGTTCGCCGGTTTGCATTTCGTCGGCCGAGCCGCGGTGAAAGCTGCCACCGCCCGTGCCAACTCCTCCCCCGTTCATTCCCCCGCCCGATTCCATGCCGCCGCCGTGGCCCATGCCACTGCCACCTTCGGTTTCGCGTCCGCCCGAAGGTGGCATATCGAGAGGATTTTCCTGCAGTTTGAGAGCAATATCTTTTTGGGCAATTTGTTTCAGGTCGTAATGCTCGCCAAAAAGTTCTCGCAGCGGTATCCTGAACTCAACCGACATAGTGTTGAGCGTGTCCCAACCCACCGCGTAAACGATAACATTGTCGGCCGAAACAGAGGTAAAGCTTCCGTTGGTGAAAGCAAAACCCGAGCCCTGCACATCCATGGGGTTGATCAAATACTTTTGTTTGATGTCCGTCTTTTCCGGTTTCATGCCTTTATTGTGGTCCTGCTGGTCGGGATTTCCTTTCATAAAAGGATACAGAGTGATATAAGCTTTGCATTTGGGTTTGGTTTTGGTGGCAAAATCGATGCTCATGCCTGCTCGGGCAATTTTCATCTGTGTTGCGGGGTCGGGAACCTGCAAAACCAGAAACAGGTTAGCGCTGTCGTTTCGGATATCGAAGGCCAGTTTGGTTTTGCTGTCGTAGAATGCGGGTCGTCCGCCCCAGTCTTTGGTGCGGCCGTCGATCTTTATAGGTTTTGTTTGCCAGGCGATGGTGTTCGATTGTGCGAATATCAGGCTTGAGATTAAAGTCAATAGAATTCCGGAAACAATTTTTTTCATGTGGATGTTATTTTATCATTTATCGAACTGGCGGCCGTCAGGATGGTTTTTAGGTCCGTCGGAATTGTAGTTTCCGCCGCCTTTAAAGTTTTTAAGGTTGTAAGTGAATGTGAGCATCAGATAGCGCTGCAGCACGTTGGTTTGCACATCTTCGTAATAAGTAACGGTGGTGTTACGCGTGAGGCTGGTGTTTTGTTTCAGGATGTCGTAAACGCTCAGGCGAAACTCGGCTGCTTTGTTTTTCAGGAATTTATAACCAATGGCTGCATTCCACAGCAGGTAATTCTGGTTATAATTCTGCGAAAGCCCATCGTAATATTGATGCGTGAGGTCGGTTTGCAGCACCAGGCCTTTCCAGGGCATCACCTGTATCTTCAGTTTCGAATTCTGGTTGAAATACGAAGTGTTCAGTTTGCTTTGTATCGAGTTGTTGGTGATATAATACGACGAATTGGACGAAATAGTGAAATCAACCTTTTCGCTGATATTGCTGCTCAACACCAACCCCAAACTGGCAGTGGCATTGTCGGCGTGGTTAAGGCTGTTGTTTATCAAACCGGGGGTGCTACCGTAGGTTCCGCCCAGATTAGAGCTGAAGTTGCATTTTATTTTAGGAATGGCAAAACTGTAGTTGACGAACGCGCGGATGTTATAATAGCCGTTGAGGTTGACGGGTTTCGAAAGCTGCGAACCCGAATACAAAATGATGCCGGGTGTGATGACCGAATCGCTGCGTGCAATGAAACTTTCGGTTGCGATGTAGTTTTGAGTGAAAGTTCCGCCGAACAACACGAAGAAAGCGGTTGATTTAGCCGTGTTAACCGAGCTGTAGCGTATGTTCAAACTGTTTTGCCAGTCCTGAGTCAGGTTGGGGTTGCCCGAAGTGAGCAGCAGCGAATTGGTATTGTTTATCACATCCTGCAACTGGCTCACCGATGGCGCATCGTTCGAACTGCGGTAGAATATTCTCAGGTTGCGTTTAGCCGAAAATTTGAACTGAAACATGGCATTGGGCAAAAGGCTGTAGAAGGTCTTTCCCAAACTGTATGAATACGGAAATTGTTGGTCGTTCTGCAGTTGTGCATCCTGACCCGAAATGCCGATGTTGAAATTCCATTTTGAACTTTGAAAACGATAGCTGGCACCTATAGATTGGCTAAAATAAGTGGTATTGAATTTGTTCGACAGTATGGTATCGAACATGCTGTACTCGCTTCTGTCAACAGAATAGTTGTAGGTTTCCATATCCGACGGGCTTTTGTTGTAGTTGGCCCCGTAGGTGAACATCAACTGGCTCTTTTTGCTGATGGGTTCGGTATAAACCAGCGACGACGACAGCGAGAAACCCTGCTTGTCGAGCTTGGCAAGTTGATTGATGGTATCGGCCGTTTGAATGGTGTCCCTGATGTAGAGCGAAGTTGAATACAGATAACTTTTCCCTGTGCTTTGGGTGTAGCCCGGGGTGATATTGACCGAA
Organism: uncultured Bacteroidales bacterium; assembly: GCA_903913285.1. GTDB lineage: Bacteria > Bacteroidota > Bacteroidia > Bacteroidales > CAIWKO01 > CAIWKO01. The sequence continues at coordinate 104,549 of CAIWKO010000018.1, forward strand.
AAGGTTCGGCGTTCTTTGTGGAACGAATGACGATAAAGCAAAGGCGCCGAGAAGTTGATACCGATGAGTTTGGAGTTGTAATCGTTTTCGGTGCTTCCCGTTGTAATGTCCGACTGCATATTAACCCCCGACAGGCTGCTGTTGCCTTTATTCTGCTGCACCGACAGGCGTGGACGGAACAAAAGAGAATTCAGCGAATCTATTTTCCATTCGATCTTGATATTGGCGCGGTGATTTACATTGGTGCTGCTGCTCTTACTCTGTTCGGTATAGGTCAGGTTCATGTCGCTTTGTGTAAAATACTGGCGAAACAGGTCGCTGGTGATGTTGTTGTCGGTATAATTTAAAAAGTAGCTGCCTGTGAAATCAACTTTTTTCCATTTGTTTACGTAGTTGATACCTACCGAATTTGTGGTGGTAACCCCGCCTTTCTGATCCACCAAAAAGTTGTTGGAATTATTAGCCTGACCGGATGGCGAACTGCCGCCGCTGCTTCCTCTTGGCCCGCGATTGCCCCCGTTGCTTCCGATAACCCCGAGCAGGTCTTCGCTACTGAAATTCTGGTCGTTGATATTGTTCGATTGTGCAAGTATGGTGAGCCGGCGGTTGTTCTTGAAAAAGTTCAGGTTGAAGCCGCCTTTCCACACGTTATTATCGCCATAGCCATAACCTCCGTATATTTTGCCGAAGGTTCCGTTGTGAAACTGTGTTTTGGTGATGATGTTAATAGTTTTTGAGGTGTTGCCATCGTCGAAGCCAGTGAACTGTGATTGATCGCTTTTTTCGTCATACACCTGTATCTTATCTATGATCTCGGCAGGCAGGTTTTTCAGCACGGCATTGGGGTCGTCGCCGAAAAAGGGTTTTCCGTTCACCAACACCTGTTTCACGTTTTCATTCTGTGCCTGAACTTTATTGTTTTGCGATGTAATGCCGGGCATTTTTGTAACGAGGTCTTCGGCCGTGGCATCGGGATTGGTTTTAAACGCTCCTGCATTGTATTGAGTGGTGTCTCCCTTTAGTTGAGTCGGCAAAAGTTTCTCGGTTACGTTTACCCCGCCCAGCAATGATGTTTTATCATTCAGCACCAAAGTTCCCAGCGAAACGGACAGTGTTGTGAGGGACTTGTTGATATATAGGTTTCCAAACCCCACGTACGAAATCTTAATAATGTAGTTGCCGGGAAAAACTCCACTGATGATGAAGTCGCCATTCTTGTCAGTTGCATTGCCTTTAATAAATGACGAATCGGAAGCATTAAGCAGAACAGCATCAGCACCGATGAGCGGCATGTTTTGCTTATCGGTGATTTTTCCTGAAACAGAGAGGGATTGCGCACTTGCTGTAATAACCGACACAAGGAAGATCATAAGCAAGATGGCTGTTTTTTTCATATTGAGGTTTTGGTTTATCTAGGGTAGGTGTTTGGTAGTTGATAACGCAAAAAATTTAATCAGCGTATAAAGGTATGATTTTTTCACAGATCGTTAATAACCATCGAAGCGCAATAGCACCCGAACACTACGGGCATATAGGAAACGGTTCCGGCTATCGACTTCTTGTTTTTCGTACTGTTGTTGAATACAACCGATGTTTTTATGGGGTGTTCTGTTGAAAATACCGCTTTGAATCCGGTGCTGATGCCAATTCTTCGCAGGCGTTTTCGAATATCGAAAGCGAAGGTGCAGGTATGCGTTTCCGAAATGTCGGCAATCTGTATTTTGGTGATATCGGTTTTTGCCCCCGCTCCCATCGCGCTCACAATTTTGTGGCCGAGCTTCACACCGTTCAGCAACATATAGGCTTTTGGCGACAGGGTGTCGATGGCATCTACAATATAATCGAACTTGGTTTCGAGCAGGGCCATCATGGGTTCGTCTTTGAGATATTTGGGTATCAACTCTAATTCAATACTGGGATTAATATCTCGCAATCGTTCAGCGAGCACATCGGTTTTCATACGTCCTTCGGTGCTGATGAGGGCTATCAACTGCCGGTTCCTGTTTCCGGGTTCAACACGATCCGCATCCACCAAAGTAAGCTTTCCGATACCTGCCCTGCACAACATTTCGGCAGCAGCGCTTCCCACACCCCCAAGCCCGAGAACCAATACATGTGCGCGTTTGAGTCTTTCGAGTTTTTCAGAGCCGAGGAGGAGTTCGGTTCTGCCAAGCCAATCAGAGTTATCAGTCATTATGAGTTTATTATGGTGGTCCTCATCCCAAAACCTCTATTCCCTTGTCAATGCGTGATAATGTTTCGGTTTTTCCGATCAATTCAATGATCTCAAACAGATCAGGGCCTTTTGATGCTCCAACAATAATCAGTCGCAAAGCATTCATTATTACACCGGTGTTGAGTTGATTTTCGACTATAAAATTCATTACCTGTGTCTTTGTGTTTTCAGCGGTAAATGGTTCGGAATGTTGAATTAGTGTGCTTACTTTCTTCATGGTTTCGGCGCTATCATTTTTCCAGCGATCTTTCACGGCTTTGGCATCGTATTCGGAAGGGGCAACAAAAAAGTAAGAAGCCTGATCCCAGAATTCGTGTACAAAGTTCATCCGCGGTTTCACCATGCCAATAACAGTCAAAAGCAGAGATCGGTCAAGATGTATCAATTTCAATGTCAAATCGGGCGCAATTAGTTCGGCAAGTTCTTCGTCCGTCATTTGTTGAAGATACTGATGATTGAACCATTTGGCCTTCTCCGGATCGAATTTCGAGCCCGATTTGCCAACCCTTTCGAGCGAAAACGATTCAATTAGTTCATCCATACTGAATATTTCCTGTTCAGTGCCGGGATTCCATCCCAACAATGCCAGCATATTGATGAAAGCATCTGGTAAATAACCAGCGTCCCTGTAACCCGAAGAAATTTCTTTTGAGGATGGATCTGTCCATTGCAATGGAAATACTGGGAATCCCAAACGGTCGCCGTCGCGTTTACTGAGTTTTCCATTGCCATCGGGTTTTAATAAGAGGGGAAGATGAGCAAACTGCGGTTTGTCATTTTCCCATCCCAAATACCGATACAGCAATACATGCAGCGGAGCCGACGGCAGCCATTCTTCGCCGCGTATCACATGGGATATCTCCATCAAATAATCGTCCACCACGTTTGCCAGGTGATAAGTAGGCAAGCCGTCCGATTTAAATAAAACCTTATCGTCCAGTTGTGAGGAGTTCACACGCACTTCACCACGTATCAGATCGTTGACAAGTATTTCTTCATTTTCCGGGATTTTAATTCGCATTACATAAGGCGAGCCGGAATCAAGTAAAAAACTGACCTCCGATTGCGATAATGTCAATGAGTTTTTAAATTGCAGGCGGTTCTTTTGATCGTATTGAAAGTTCTTTTTATCGGCTTCATAGCTTTTTCGAACAGTTTCCAACTCTTGAGGCGTATCGAAAGCATAATAAGCGAAATTGTTTTTTATCAGATCAAGAGCATATTGTTTATAAACGGGCTTGCGTTCCGATTGACGATAGGGCGCATGAGGCCCATCAATACCAACACCTTCGTTATAATTGATGCCACACCACTTAAGTGATTCAATAATGTAAGCTTCTGCACCTTCAACATAACGTGTCTGATCGGTATCTTCAATACGTAGGAGCATATCGCCACCGTGTTTTTTAGCAAAGAGATAGTTATATAAAGCAGTTCTTACCCCACCAATGTGCAAAGGACCTGTGGGACTGGGAGCAAAGCGAACTCTGATTTTATGTGAATTCATTCTGAATTTTTTCGCAAAATTAGGGTATTTTTTATTTCTGTCGGGGATTTAATCCCGATGATAATCTTTTAAAAAGGGTTAATTAATAAATAATAATCAACTGATAATCTTAAACTAAAAGTTTTAGAAAAATAAAAAGGGTCTTAACATTTTTTAACAAAACAACAATGTCGTTGATTATTCTTGTTTTAACATGAATTAATGCGAGTTTAAAAACAATAAAAATCTAAAAAGTCATTTATTATTGATTAAAAAAACCATTCTTTGTATTTCCAGACAACCATTTTTATTCGAAATGTGTTTATAAAAAAACAAAAAACGAAGAAAAATTACCGTTAACTTAAAAAAAGCTACCGTTAACTGATTTGTTCTTGTTTTCACTAAGTTATTATAGTAAATTTACGTTTATTAAGAAAAAGAAAAAAACGTACTAACCCTTAAAAAAACAAACTATATGACCGCAGCAAAAGAATATGTATTTTGGTTAGCCTACGCTGCATTTATGTTAGTAATACTTGCAGTAGTGCTCATACTCGGATAAGATCCGGGAAAATACGAAAAAGGAAAAGGAACGGAGTATAAATAATCTGTCAACCACCTCGAAAGAGGTGGTTTTTTTATGCTATTTTTGTAAAAAAACCGCATGCAATCTCAGGCTTTTATTCAGGCTTTGCTTAATAAGGACTATCCAGCAGTAAAATCTGTCGCTAAAAGCGATTTGCACAATCATGGCATGTTGGGATACCGTCGTAGTGTATTGCAAAATCATTCAGTTAAAATAATTGTTCCACCACCAACAAGATTTAAGGCCTTTGATGATTTTGAGAAATATCTCGATCTTACCTTTGAACCCTTTTTAAAACAAAAAGATTTTTTTGAACTGGCCATAAAAAACTCTTTTTTGCAAGCCAGATCAGATGGGGTAGAACTGCTTCAAATGAGTATAGATTCAAGGTTCTATAATTATTTTTCGGAAGAGCATATCGTTGAAACCGTCAGCAGGGTGCACAAAGAATATGCCCCTGATGTAACATTCTTTCCTCAGCTGGGCATGGACCGTACGCATAACTTCACCAAACTAATGAACGAAGCTGAAAGATTGCTCGATACAGGTTTTTTTAGATCCATAGACCTGTATGGAAATGAAATGTATGGCAGTATCGATGCTTTTATTCCACTCTACCGCAAGGCTAAAAATATGGGCCTGGTGCTGACTGCTCATGCAGGCGAATACGGCAACCCTGAATCCGTTCGCAGTGCTGCCGAAAAACTTGAATTGCAACAGATACAGCACGGAATTTCAGCAGCCGAATCACCCGAAGTAATGAAATGGCTTGCCAAGAATAAAATAGTATTAAATATCTGCCCGTCGAGTAACGTAATTTTGTGCAGAGCCGAATCCGTTAAAAAACATCCTATCCGAAAATTGTTTGATCAGGGGATTCGCGTTTCGTTGAATACCGACGATCTGTTTGTCTTTGATCAATCTGTTAGTGATGAATACCTGAACCTATATAATAAAGAGGTCTTTAAACCTGAAGAATTAGAACAAATAAGACAGTGTGGGATGGAAGCATTCGATTTGATATAAATTTCAACAAAATCTTATCCCGTTAAGAGTTTTTGGAATTGATAATCGGGTTTTCTTTGAAATTTGTATTTTGATTATTGGAAATTCTCCCAAAGGGTATATCTTTGTTGTTCAAAAGCGAAGAAAAATGAAATTTGGTGTTGTTATTTTCCCCGGATCCAATTGCGATCATGATATTTTATATGCATTAAAAAAAATCCTGAAACAGGAGGTTGTAGCATTGTGGCACAAAGATAAAGACCTGCAGGGATGTGATTTTATATTTTTGCCCGGAGGGTTTTCATATGGTGATTATTTGCGTTCGGGAGCTATTGCCCGGTTCTCACCTATTATGGAAAAAGTGATAGAACACGCCAACAAAGGTGGTTATTTGATGGGTATCTGCAACGGATTTCAAATCTTATGCGAAGCAAGGCTATTGCCCGGAGCATTATTACACAATAATAATCAGAAGTTTATCTGTAAAAATATCTTCATTAAACCAGTTTCAAAAAACACGCTTCCCACACAATTTCTTTCTCCCGAAAAAGCATTAAAAATTCCTGTAGCACATGGTGAAGGTCGTTATTATGCGGATGCTAAAACAATTAATGACTTGGTGAAACACGACCAAATACTCTTTAAATATTGTGATGCAGATGGCAATATTAATGAGGGGTCTAATCCGAACGGCTCGCTGAATAATATTGCAGGAATTTGCAATCTGAAACGTAATGTTTTTGGCATGATGCCTCATCCGGAACGAGCCTGTGATGTTGAACTCTCGAATGCTGACGGAAAATTAATTATGGATTCTATTTTGAAGAGCTTGTCACCAAAATAACTCCTTTGAAAAAAATATTGTTCATCGTTGCTCATCGTTTAGGGCGTTCGCCAGGTCAACGTTTCAGATTTGAACAATACCTATCGGAACTTACACAAAACGGTTTTACGTACGAAATTTCGTACCTGTTGAACGAAAAAGAAGATCACTGTTTTTACAGGAAGGGGCATTATTTTCGAAAATTTCTGATACTGTTGAAAAGTATTCGGATACGACTAAACGATATTAAAAGAGTTAAAGAGTTTGATGTGGTTTTTATTTATCGGGAAGCCGTCATGTTTGGTTCTACCTATTTCGAAAACAAGATGAAGAAAAAAGGGGCGAAGCTGATTCTTGATTTTGACGATGCGATATGGCTGATGGATGTTTCGGAAGGAAATAAAAACTTACGATGGCTTAAACGTCCCTCAAAGACAGCCGAAATTATTGCACTTTCGGATATGGTATTTATTGGAAATTCATATTTAGCTTCTTATGCGAAACAATTTAACGCAAACGTTAAAATTGTACCAACCACTTTGGTCACTAATAATTTAAAAACAAAAACATCCTTCCATAAACCTGATAAAATTTGTATCGGTTGGACCGGTTCAAGCACTACACTAAAACATTTTGGGACTGCCATACCCTTTTTAAAGAAACTAAATGAAATTTATCCGGATCGGTTAAAGTTTAAACTAATATCGGATATTACTTTCGAAACAAATGATATTGCTTTAGATTTCTGTCGCTGGAATAAAGAAACAGAAACTGACGACCTGTTGGAATTCGACATTGGTATTATGCCATTGCCTGATGATGAATGGTCCCGCGGAAAATGTGGTTTTAAAGGATTGCAATATATGGCTCTTGGAATACCTACTGTGATGTCTCCCGTTGGAGTGAATGTTGAAATTATTAATGATGGGGTTAACGGTTTTTTGGCAGAAACAGAAGCGGAATGGGTTGCAATACTGTCTAAGCTTATTGATTCGGAAGATCTTCGACAACAAATAGGCTTAAGTGGGAAAAAAACATTAGAAGAAAGCTATTCATATAATGCATGGAAAAACAGGTATGTTTCCTATTTTGAAGAAATGTTAACCAAATAACTATTCATAATAATAAACCCTTTTAACGCGTCCCGATACAGAAGTAAGAATTTCGTAAGGAATAGTATCTAAAATAACGGCAAGTTCTTTTATTGAGGCGGCATCTTTAAAAACAAATACAGGATCACCTTCTTCAACTTCGAGTTCTGTCACATCTACCATGCACAAATCCATACAAACATTACCAATAATTGGCGCTTTTGTTCCTTTAATGAATAAAAAACCGTTACCATTCCCCAACTTTCTGTTTAATCCGTCAGCATATCCAATAGGCACAATCGCGATGCGGGATTTTTTTTTTGCGGTCCAGTTTCTACCATAACCAACAGTTTCGCCTTTTGGGATGTTTTTTATTTGAGAAATGGTTGTTTTTAAACTGCTTACATTTTGTATAAGCTGTTGTTCTTCTTCAAAGAACGAAATTCCATACAACCCTATACCAAGGCGCACCATATCAAAATCAGCTTCAGCAAAACGTGAAATGCCTGCTGAATTCAATACATGAACAATTATCTGCTCACCAAATTCTTTTTTTAGTTTGTCAGCTCCGGAAACAAGTTTTTCGATCTGGCTTTTGGTGAAATCGTCCTGTAATTTATTTTCGCTTGCCGCAAGGTGTGTAAAAACAGATTTTACAATAATTCTGTCATTTATTTTCAATATTGAGATCAGGTCATCTATTTCTTCCGGTTGAAAACCCAGACGATGCATTCCGGTATCCAATTTGATATGAATAGGTTGTGTATGAATTTCTTTTGATTCAGAAGCATGGATAGAATTTATCAGAAGATTTAATGTGCGAAAACTGTAAATTTCAGGTTCCAGTTTGTATTTGCTCATCAGATCGAAACTTTCTTCTTCAGGATTCATCACCATAATGGGAGTGGCAATTTGTGCTTTGCGCAACTCTATTCCTTCATCTGCATAGGCAACAGCCAGATAATCAATGTTATGATATTGCAACACATTTGCAATTTCAAAACCACCGCTGCCATAAGAAAAAGCTTTTACCATAGCCATCACTTTGGTGTCCTTTTTCAATTGGCCTATGTAATAATTCAAGTTGTGTACCAAAGCATTTAAATTGATCTCTAAAACCGTTTCATGGGTTTTTTGCTGCAACATTCTGCCGATCTGTTCGAATTCGAACATACGGGCACCTTTGATCAGTATAGTTTCGTTGTGAAATTCGGAAGAAGATAATTTATTGAGAAAAGCGTCGGTATTTTCAAATAAGGTTTTTTCAATTTTAAAACACGACTGGTTCTTAATGATAGATGGTCCTATTCCGATGAAACGAGTAACACCTTTTGCCATCAATAGGTCGGACACTTCACTATAAAGATCACTATCACTTAATGAACTTTGAAGAATATCGGATAAGATAACAGTCCTTTTTTTATGCTGATTCTGTTGATTCATAAAGTCAAGAGCAATACTCAGCGAATTCAGATCGGAACTATAACTATCGTTAATAATCGAACAGTTATTAATGCCAGCTTTTAGCTCCAACCGCATGGCAACAGCAACCAGACTTGTCATTCTTTCGGCAATAACATTATTATCATATCCCAGCAGTAACATAAGTGCCCAGCAATGCGTAGCGTTTTCAATTGAAGCATTATCGACAAAAGGAATGGAAATAGAGATCTCATTAGCTTTGAAGGTGGCCGAAATAATAGTTTTATTCTGTTCTTTTTTAACAGATGTGATCATCAGATCGGCTTTATGTTTAAAGCTCCAGGTAAAGAAATTGTTTTTCTTCAGAATTTCTGATTGTATGATTCTGTCCTGTATTTCAAAACTATCCGAACAATAAATTAAAGTTTCAACTTTTGTAAAAAGATTTAGTTTCTCGCCGGTTTTTTGTTTGCTGTTGATAAAGTTTTTTTCGTGAGCCGTACCAATGTTGGTAAATATTCCAATGGTTGGTTGTATGATCGGCTGAAGTTTTTTCATTTCTTCCGGCTCTGAAATTCCGGCTTCGATAATTGCCAATTCGTTGTCGGATTGCATTTGCCATACCGAGAGTGGAACACCAATTTGCGAATTATAACTCTTCGGACTGCGAACTATGTTTTTATCAGGTGATAGCAATTGAAACAACCATTCTTTTACAATGGTCTTTCCGTTACTACCGGTGATGCCAATAACAGGTATTGAAAATTGTTTACGATGATGGGCCGCAAGTATTTGCAGTGCGGATAATGTATTTTTAACTTCAACAAAATTTGCATTTTTGAAAGTCTCAATATCTTCCGGAACATCTGATATTACAAAGTTTCGTATACCTTTTTGGTATAGTTCGGCGATGTATTTGTGTCCGTCATTACGTTGTGTTACCAATGCAAAAAAAACTGACGATTCTGCAGTAATAATTTTACGGCTATCTATAAGCAGATGTTTTATCAGATCATTATTTCCGTCAACAGAAATATAATTTCCCTTTAAAATTAAAGCAATATCGGAAATAGTATATTGTAGCGCCATAAGAGTGAAAAAATTAGTTGCCCGCTGAAGAATCCTCTTCAGAGGCCTTATATGTACCGACTTTAAGCGGATTAGCGTTCAGGGCATCGAAATTTGATCGGTTTTGGTGAATATCGCATGCAAGATATATCGCATTTCTTAATGATTCCGGTGAAGCGATGTTTTTGCCGGCTATTTCATAAGCTGTTCCGTGAGCAGGGGAGGTTCTTATAACAGAAAGTCCTGCAGTGAAGTTGACACCTTCATCAAAAGCAATAATTTTAAAGGCAATCATTCCCTGATCGTGATACATGGCCAGAACTCCGTCAAACTGACGATATTTTAAGGCTCCAAAAAAACCATCAGATGGATACGGTCCAAAGCATAAAATATTTTCGTTTTGAGCTTTTTTAATAGCGGGTATAATAATATTATTTTCTTCATCACCTATAACACCTTCATCACCAGAGTGAGGATTTAATCCGAGTAATGCTATTTTAGGTTTGTGGATTCCAAAATCGCGTATCAGCGAATTGTTCATCACGATCAGTTTGCGAACGATCATGTCTTCAGTCAGATTTTCAGCAACCTCCTTAATAGAAACGTGTCCTGTAACAAAACCAATTCTGAGTTCACGGGCAACCATCATCATTAAATAATTGGTACTGCCGAATTTTTCTGCCAGATATTCTGTATGTCCTTTAAATGCGAAGCGGGGCGATTGAATGTTCTTTTTATTGATAGGAGCTGTAACCAACACGTCAATATGTTTGTTTTTCAAATCGTCAACAGCCATATCAAGAGCTACAACAGCCAGTTGTCCTGCAATTTCAGTGGAAGTTCCTATATCTATTTTTACTTCTTGTTCTGTGCAGTTGACAATATTTTGTCGTTTGGGACTTGCAAATTCGGCTTTTCGAACAAGATTAAAATTAAAATCGTTAATGTTAAGTACTTTCCGGTGATAAGAAGCAATTTTCGAAGATCCATAAACCACGGGAGTGCAAATATCGAGTATGCGCGGTTCCATTAAAGTTTTTATGATGACTTCGTAACCTATTCCGTTAAAATCTCCGTGGGTGATTCCGACAACGGGTTTTTGATCTTTATCGGGTTCTCTGGTAGCTGACATTTTATGTTTTTTTGCAAATATACTTATAAAATGCCATAGTTATTTTCAAAAAAACGAAATTTGCTTTGATGGGTTGAATTGTAAATGCTTGAAAATTATGCTTTATTATCCTAAAAAAATATTTTCGGGAAGATGGTCGATAATTTTATTCTCACAAGCGTAGTCAAACAGGAACTTAATTGCATCCCTGCCTTTTGTCCCAAGACTTTTAGTATAACTGTTAACGTAAAGCCTAATGTGTTGTTGAATAACATCATTTTCAATTTCAAAAGCATGTTCTTTCACAAATTCTGCAGATGATTCAGGATTTTTGAAAGCATATTCAACGCTGTTTTTCATTATTCTTGCAAGTTTTATCTTCAATTCCTCAGGCATATCTTTTTTAATAACAATTCCGCCCAGAGGAATAGGAAATCCGGTCTTTTGTTCCCACACCTCCCCAAGGTCAGCAATCTTTCTTAAACCTTTTTCCTGATATGTAAAACGGCTTTCGTGAATTATAACTCCTGCATCTATGGTGTCTTTCAATATTTTTTTTTCAATGTGGTTGAATCGAAACTCTAAAGTATTTTTTACTTCAGGATAGGCAAATTTTAATAATAAAGCTGCAGTTGTGTATTTCCCCGGTATGCCTATCAAAAGATCCGCAATTTCGTTTTCTTTATATACATTTTTACTGATAAGTAAAGGCCCGCAATTTGTACCTAAAGCGCTTCCGGCATCCAGCAATTGGTATTTGTCCGCAATATGCAAAAATGTGCTAAAGCTAACCTTCGTCATATCAAGATCCTCGTCTATGGCCCGCAGATTCAATTGTTCAATATCTTCGGCATCACAAATAAAATCAATGCCTTCAGTATCAATCTTATGATTGATGATGGCGTCAAAAATAAATGTATCATTCGGGCACGGTGAGAATCCCAATTTTACGATATACGACATGTTGAATAATTAATATTAGTTTCTAAAAAATTACTTGTAACGAGGTCCATAATGAAGGGTGTAAATATAGCTATAAATGTAAAAGTTTTAATCACACTGATCAAAACAATAAAGAGTGATAAAGAAGTTATTTTAATAAAAAAACCGATAGATGATTCTATCGGTCTTATTTTTTCTTACAGCCACATCCGCATTTTTTTGCAGGTGCTTTTGCCGGTTTTTCGACTTTGGTTTCTTTTTTTGTTGTAGCCATGGTAATTTTTTTAGTGGTACAAAATTACTATGAAAAAGGCAATAAAGTAAGGGCATACAAAATTATTTTAACAAAATTATCAACAGTACTTTTGTAGAAATGATAAAAGTTTAAAATTTTTCCTTTGATTTTAAATTATTGAATATCTTTGCAGCTGATTATTAACCAAAAAAATTGATCATGGCTTATAAAATTAGTGACGATTGCACAGCTTGTGGAACATGCATCGACGAATGTCCGGTAGAAGCTATTTCTGAAGGCGACATTTATAAAATCAATCCTGAAATATGTACCGATTGTGGCGCATGTGCTGATGTTTGTCCGGTAGAAGCAATTCATCCGGAATAATCATAATGCATTATTAAAAACCCTTCCAGATATGGAAGGGTTTTTTTTTATCCTTTTCTAAACAAATAATAACTTTTCAAAATCCTTATATTTAAGTCTTGTAACAATTCGCGTAGTGAATTTTTGTAAATTTGTACTTAATTAAACAAATCTTTTTATGGATTCTCTGTCTGATATGCACAACATGGATTTTTCCGTTCTGGAAGATTTATATGCACAATATAAAACTGATCCTGAAAGCATTGACCCAAGCTGGAGCTATTTTTTTAAAGGATTTGAACTTGCCAGATCAAATTATTCCGATATCGGAAAGAAACTTTCCGGAGACGATAATGTGATTATTAATGAGTTTAAAGTATTGGACCTGATCAATGCGTATCGCGAAAGGGGACACTATTTCACATTGACCAATCCGGTCCGCACAAGACGACAGTATTCGCCAACCCTTGATGTTGAAAATTTTGGGCTGAACAATATTGATCCCGGTCAAACGTTTCAGGCAGGCATCGAAGTTGGAATTGGAAATGCTGAGCTTTCAAAGATCGTTTCAATGCTCAAACAAACCTATTGCAGGTCAGTTGGGGTTGAATTCATGTACATCCGTAAGCCCGAGATCATAAAATGGATGAAAAGCAAAATGGAGTCCTGCCAAAACACTCCATCCTTTTCAAGAAATCTGAAAAAGCAATTACTCGAGAAAATTGCGCAGGCAGTTCATTTCGAAAAATTCATTCATTCAAAATTTCCGGGACAAAAAAGCTTCTCTCTCGAAGGGGCCGAAGCCCTGATCCCGGCACTTAATGCGGTTATCCATAAAGGGGCTGAGCTCGATTACAAAGAATTTGTCATCGGGATGCCTCATCGCGGGCGACTCAATGTGCTGGCCAATATTTTGAATAAACCCTACGAAGAGATTTTTTCCGAATTCGAAGGAAAACCCTTTGATGAAGAGACTTTGTTAGGCGATGTTAAATACCACCTGGGTTATTCTTCTGAATTTTATATCTCGGAAGATAAAAAAATTCATCTGACTTTGGTTCCAAACCCCTCGCATCTCGAAGCGGTCGATCCTGTTGTTGAAGGTATCGTCAGGGCAAAGAACGATAATTATTACGATAATCAAACAAGCTCCATCGTCCCGATCCTGATCCATGGTGATGCATCCGTTGCCGGACAAGGCATCGTTTACGAAGTATTGCAGATGTCGGAGCTGGATGCCTTCAAAACGGGCGGCACCATTCATCTTATCGTTAATAATCAGTTGGGATTCACCACCAATTATCCCGATGCCCGTTCAAGTGTATATTGCACCGATGTTGCCAAGATCATTCAATCTCCTATTTTTCATGTTAACGGCGACGATCTCGAAGCAGTAGTATATACAACTCTTCTGGCAATGGAGTTCCGGCAACAATTTCATAAAGATGTGTTCATCGATCTTTTGTGCTACCGAAAATACGGACACAACGAAAGCGACGAACCTCGTTTTACTCAGCCCATACTCTATAAGATCATCGAAAATCATCCCGATCCGCTTAAAATATACAGCGCCAAACTTTTGTCCGAAGGTGTCATTACAACCGATGAGTTAAAAGAACATGAAACAAATTTCTACCAATCGCTCGAAACAGATCTTGTTTTTGCAAAACAACGGATCAATGCCAGTATATCGCCTTTTTTAAGAGATCTGTGGAAAAATATACGGAAAGCAACTCCCGAAGATTTCTTTACAAACCAGTCTTTTCCGCTTGATAATGTCACCATCCTCGAACTCGGAAATAAGATCACCAAACTCCCCGAAAACAAAGCCTTTTTCCGCAAGATAACCAAACTTCAGAGTGACAGGTTCGATATGATCTTTAAGTCGAAAAAGATCGACTGGGCTACCTGCGAACTACTGGCTTTCGGCACGCTTCTGAATCAACAATTTCCGGTCCGTTTGTGCGGTCAGGATGTTAAACGCGGAACATTTTCGCAACGTCATGCAGTGCTGACAGTCGAAGATTCGGAAGAAGAATACGTACCCTTGAGAAATCTGGACTCCGGTCAGGCCGAATTTATGATCTATAACTCGTTATTGTCAGAATATGGAGTTCTTGGTTTCGAATACGGCTATGCATTGGCTGCTCCCGAAACTCTGACGATATGGGAGGCACAGTTCGGAGATTTTTTCAACGGCGGACAGATCATCATCGATCAGTTTCTTTCCTGTGCCGAAGAAAAATGGAATGTGTTCAACGGACTGGTGATATTGTTGCCGCATGGATACGAAGGGCAGGGGCCCGAACATTCCAGTGCCCGCATCGAACGGTTTTTAACCCTCGTAGCCGACAACAATATTCAATTAGCAAATTGCACTACCCCGGCTAACTATTTCCATTTACTGCGCCGGCAGGTATTGCGAAATTTCAGAAAGCCCCTGATTGTCTTCACACCCAAAAGCCTTTTGCGTCATCCTGCCTGCGTTTCTTCTATCGACGATCTTTGCGAAGGCACATTTAAAAATGTTCTCGACGATACTGTAACTGACAGAACCGCGATCACCAAAATTATTTTCTGCTCAGGCAAGATCTATTACGATCTGATCAGCCAAAAACAAAGCACGCAATGCAGCGATATAGCATTGGTTCGTATTGAGCAATTATATCCTTTCCCGAAACAGGAATTGGCAACTATCATCAACTCATATTCCAACGCCACGGATTATGTGTGGGTTCAGGAAGAGCCTGCAAACATGGGTGCTGCCAATTTTATCCGAAAAAACATGGGCAACAGCATAAAGTTGTTCTGTATAGCACGTCCCGAAAGCGGAAGCCCCGCAACCGGCTCGGGTCAGACACATAAAAAAACACAACAGAAACTCATCGAAAAAGCTTTCGGTAAATGCACCTGCGACCGCAAAAATGATGAATGTAATTTAATTTGTACACAGGAGGAAGACGAATGATAATTGAAATAAAAGTTCCCAGCCCCGGCGAATCCATCACTCAGGTTCAAATTGCTTCCTGGTTGGTGAAGAACGGAGCGTATGTTGAAAAAAACACGGAAATAGCCGAAATAGAATCCGACAAAGCCACCTTAGCCATCAGTGCCTCCGAATCCGGCACCATCACCTTTGCCGCTAATCAGGGCGATACCGTGGCCGTTGGTCAGATCATTGCTACCATCGACAGCGATACTGCAAAGCCGCAAAACACTGAACCAGTTTCTGTAATTCAACAAGTCCCCCAAACCGAAACTCCTGCCATTTCCGTTCACATTTCGCCTTTGGCAAAAAAGATCCTGAACGAAAACCAAATAGATGCATCCATGCTTGTCAACACAACTCAAACCGGCCGCATCGGCAAACAACAGGTGTTGAACTATCTTTCCGGCGAAAAAGAAACTGTGCCTGCCCCAACCTCAACTCCAGGAACTACCCGTGTTAAAATGTCGCCTTTACGTCAGAAATTGGCCGAACGATTGGTTGCAGTCAAATTAAACACGGCCATGCTCACCACCTTCAACGAGGTAGATATGAGCCAAATTCTGAAGTTCAAAACCAAATATAACGAGGCATTCAAAACCAAATTCGGTTATTCTCTGGGGTTCGTATCGTTCTTTGCAAAAGCGGCAGCCATGGCCATGCGCGAATTTCCTGTCATCAACGCCATGATCGATAACGACGATATCGTGTATCACCAATTTGCCGACATCAACATCGCGGTTAGCAGTCCCAAGGGGCTCATAACTCCGCTGATCCGCAATGTTCAGAACATGAGTGTTCCCGAAATAGAAACTCACATCAAAGACCTAGGGGCTAAAGCAGCCAAAAACCGTATCTCTGTCGACGAACTGGCCATGGGTTCCTTCACCATCACCAACGGCGGAGTGTTCGGTTCCATGATGTCTACTCCCATCATCAACCCTCCGCAGTCGGCCATACTCGGCATGCACAACATCCTTCAGCGGCCCATGGCTGTGAACGGCGAAGTGGTGATACTGCCCATGATGTATATTGCATTGTCCTACGATCATCGCCTGGTCGACGGGCGCGAGTCGGTGGGATTTATCATGAACGTTAAAAAACTTTTGGAACAGCCTGTCGAAAACGGCTTGACCAACAACGATGAATTCGATAATTTCTTAGCTAAATGAACGTATGAGAAAACAAGTTGATTTTTTGATAATCGGTTCCGGAATAGCGGGTTTAAGCTATGCATTGAAAGTGGCAGAATACGGCACCGTTTGTATCGTAACCAAATCCAGAGCCGAAGAATCTTCCACCAACTATGCCCAGGGAGGCATAGCCGCGGTGATGTATAGTCCCGATTCGTACGAAAAACACATACACGACACCTTGGTAGCAGGGGCGGGCCTTTGCGACGAAAACATCGTGCGCATCACCATTTCCGAATCTACCCAGCGCATCAAAGAACTCATACGATGGGGCACCAAATTCGACAAGAACAAATCGGGCAAATACGACCTGGCAAAAGAAGGGGGACATTCCGAATATCGGGTGCTCCACAGCAAAGATCACACGGGGGCCGAGATCGAAAAAGCCTTGCTCAATCAGGTAAAAAAACACAAAAAGATCGAAGTGCTGGAAGACCATTTTGCCGTCGATATCATCACCCAGCATCATATGGGGGTGGAGGTAAACCGCCGTTCAACCGACATTGCCTGCTATGGCGCCTACGTTCTCGATCCGGTCGAAGGTCGTATCGACACCATATTATCTAAAATAACCCTTATCGCCACGGGCGGCGTTGGCAATGTATACAGCAACACCACCAACCCCGAGGTATCCACCGGCGATGGCATTGCCATGGTTTACCGTGCCAAAGGCAAAACCGAACACATGGAGTTTGTGCAGTTCCATCCTACGGCATTATACAACCCCAAAGAACGTCCGTCCTTTCTCATCACCGAAGCCTTGCGCGGTTTCGGAGGCATACTCAAAACCATCAAAGGGCGCGAGTTCATGCAAAAATACGATGCACGCCTCAGTCTGGCTCCGCGCGACATCGTGGCCCGGGCCATCGACACCGAAATGAAGATCAGCGGCGACGAACATGTATGTCTCGATTGCCGCCATCTCAACAAGAACGAGCTCATAACACATTTTCCCACCATCTATGCCAAATGCCTGAGCATTGGGGTCGATATCACCAAAGAGATGATCCCTGTGGTGCCGGCAGCGCATTATATGTGCGGAGGTATTCAGATCGACGAATACGGGCGCTCTTCCATACAAAACCTCTATGCCACGGGCGAATGTGCCTGCACGGGTTTGCACGGCGCCAATCGTTTGGCATCCAATTCGCTGCTCGAGTCGGTGGTGTTTTCCCACAGGGCGGCGCTCGATTCCATTCAAAAAATGGATAGGGTAGAACTGAACCAGGATATCCCCGACTGGAATGCCGAAGGAACCGTGCTCAACGAAGAAATGATCCTCATCACCCAAACCACCAAAGAACTGCGCGAAATTATGAGCAATTATGTCGGCATCGTGCGCTCCAATCTGCGTTTAAAACGAGCCATGGACCGCCTTGAAATTCTCTACCGCGAAACCGAAGACCTCTACGAAAAATCCATACTCACCGAAAAGATATGCGAACTGCGCAATATGATCAACGTGGCCTACCTTATCATCAAGATGGCTACCCAGCGCAAAGAAAGCCGCGGACTGCACTATTCACTCGATTATCCCGACCTGAAAAAATAAAGATATGGCACTGATAAAAAAAGTAAAAACAATTCAACCCCAATGGGGCGAAAACTGTTTCTTTGCAGATAACGCCACCCTCACCGGCGACATCATCATGGGCAACGATTGCAGCGTGTGGTTCAATGCCGTCGTGCGCGGCGATGTCCACAGCATACGCATCGGCAACAATGTCAACATACAGGATGGCGCCATCGTCCATTGCACCTATCTCAAAGCTCCCGTCACCATCGGCAACAACGTTTCCATTGCCCACCGCGCCATCATCCACGGCTGCACCATCCACGACAACGTGCTGGTTGGCATGGGAGCCATCATCATGGATGGCGCTGTGGTCGAAAGCAACTGCATCATTGCAGCAGGAGCCGTGGTGCTCGAAAACACCCGCGTCGAATCCGGCAGCGTATATGCCGGCATCCCTGCCAAAAAAGTAAAAAGCATCGACGCCTCCCTGCTCGAAGGCCAGGTAAACCGCATTTCAACCAACTATATGATGTACGCGAGCTGGTACGACAAAGATTAACTTAAAACCAAAGCACTATGACCGAAACCAACGTTTTCTCAAAAAAAGAAAAAACAATACTGTTCATATTGTTTCTGGCCGTTTGGGTTTATCTGTGGCTCAAAGCTGTTTGGGCGCCCATGATGCACGACGAAATAGCCACGTTTTTCTATTTCGTTCAAAACAAAACCTTCGTTCCGTTTTTCAGCGAGTGGGATGCCAACAACCATGTGCTCAACTCGGCGCTCACATCGGTGTTCTTCACTCTTTTTGGCGATGCCCCTGTTGTGTTGCGTATGCCCAATCTGCTCATGTTTCCGGTGTTTTTCTATTTCAGCCTGTGTCTTTCGGCCAACATCAGCAACAAAACCATACGATGGGTGTTCATTTTGGTGTTGTGCTGTTCCATCGCTCTGGTCGATTTTTTTGCTATATGCCGCGGCTACGGCATGTCCATGGCGTTTCTCATGGGCTCGATTCATTATCTGATAAAAGTATTTCGCGACAACAAATTTAAACATCAATTATATTGCCTGTTGCTATCCCTGCTGGCGCTTTCGGCCAATCTCAACCTCATGATATCCTTCCTCATGGTGCTTGGCTTGTTGATCTTTCAAAGCATACTAAGCTTTCAGCGCGATATCAAAAAAAACCTCTCGCTTCTTGCCTTATATCTGTTTCTGGGCGTGGTTCCGCTCTTGTTTTTCATCGCGTATATGTTTCAGCTCAAAGCCCATGCGGCACTATACTACGGCAGCCTGCTCGGATTCTGGAAACTCACCGTCTTTTCGCTCTGCACCATGATAACGGGCATGACCAACTGGATATTTCCCTACATTTTCATGACATTGTTTTTCATCATGCTGTTCATGGCGGCTATGTTGTCGATCAAAAAAATAAACTTCAAGCTTATTACCCAACCTTACCTTACCTTCTTCATCTTGTTGTGCGGCAACATGGCTGCCATATTGTTTTTGGGCAAGGTGATGAAGGTCAACTATCCCGAAGACCGCGTGGGGCTCTATCTCTTTCCCTATTTCATCGGCAGTGTGTGTTTCCTCACCGATAAGTTCATGGCCGTATGGAACAAAAAATGGATACTGCTGGTGTTGGTTCCGTTGGTTTTTTTCCCCGTCAACTTTGTGTATACGCTCAACTTCTCACACAACAACATCTATCTCCAGGACCGCTATCCCAAACGTTTCTTCGATAAAGTGGTGCAGCAGGGCAGTTCCGACCAATATCCCGCCACCATCGGGGGCAACAGCGTGAAACACTTTTGCTGGACCTTTTTCAATTATCGCAGCGGCGGAACCCAAAGCGCCATGCAATACTGGAATTTCCCTTCCACCGACGAAGAATACCAGATCGCCCGAACCGACGAGATCGCCAACTGGCGCAACTACTACGATAGTATCGATTACGACCGCAGCTCGCAACTTATACTCATGAAACGCAAAACCACCTGGCACAAAACCCTGCTCTACAGTGCCGAAATTCCAAAAGCCGATAACTTCAACGGCGAATTTTTCGATATCAGCCGCATCAAAACCGATAGTCTCATCGGAAAAACCTTGTATGTGGGCTACAAACTCAGTTTCCAAACCCTGGCTGTGCCGTTCAACACGCGTTTGGTCATCGATGTGAGCGACTCCGCCGGAAAAGGTCTGGTGTATCAATACATCAGTCTCAACTGGCTGAAACTGCACTATACGGGTCCCGGGCTGAATCTGGTTAACGGCATGCTGGTCCACAAACTGCCGCCCGAAGCTGCCACCCTGAAAACCTATTTGTGGAACATCAACAAAATACCCTATAGTGTTTCGGGAAATATTTTTGTTTACGAAATGAAGTAGGGGGAGGAACCCAAAAGGGGAATCACGGAAGCAAGAAGTTTTGCAATTACACCCGAATAAGCGGATGACTTTTCAATGTTAAAAATGGAAATCGAGCGTGCGCATCGTGAAATCGAGCGTGCACATCGTGAAATTGAGCGTGCACATCATGAAGTCGAGCGTGCACATCGTGAAATTGAGCGTACACATCGTGAAGTCGTGCGTGCACATCGTGAAATCGAGCGTGCACATCGTGAAGTTGTGCGTTCACATCGTGAAGTTGTGCGTTCACATCGTGAAATTGAAAGTGCGCATACCGAAATTGAGCGTGTGCATATAGAAATGGAAAAGTGTCATTTTTATTATTCTTTTAGCTACGCTGAGATTTCTTCGTTCATTTAGCTTCGCTGAGCTCACTTCGTTCATTTCTTTTTCTTGTTAAAAAGA
>CAIWKO010000019.1 GCA_903913285.1 uncultured Bacteroidales bacterium
GAGAAGTCAAAAAAATCAAAAAACCCAACTGTCGATTTAATAAAGAACATCGTTTCAAATATATCAACTCAAAGGCACTATCATACTATTGAGAAAAGAAGCCAGGAATTGGGTATTCTACAATGTCCTAAAACATAACCTTGGAATATTGATTATATTCTTGCTACCGATAATGCCGTTTATGCATTCGGGCCATTGGCATCAGGTAAGGATGCTTATTATAACGAACTGGTAGGAAATGTAACTAAATACAAATCGGTTCAGCTGATGAAAATTGCTGATAAAAAAGTTGAATATCTCACCGAAACCACCCTCGACGAATTTGCAACCAAACTAAAAACGCCTCCTTCTCAAAGAAGGTCGCCCGACTACGATGGAAAAAAGTTTGAGATAATCAATTATAAGGTTTTTGATAATGCTGATTTTATGGTTGTAGGCCAAAACTTTAAACTCGATCAAAACAAAGTAAAACAGTATAACGATATTGTTGCTTTTCATTTCGATAGCAAAGGTATCCTCAAAGCTCAATACGGTGTCGACACGAAAGAGAGTAACGAATATTCTAAAAAATACGGAACACCCCAAAGCATGTTAATTGGCAAAAATCCGAATAATATGTATTGGATCGTTCAGGAAATTAAGGGGTATTCTGATTGGTTCGACAAAGAACTCACTTATCCGCGTATTGCTAAAGTTGACATGAGTGCTGCAACGCTGGGCGATTTTACAACATTGGGAGGCAAAGAGTTTTATCTCGATCCTAAGTTTCCTTATCTGGAATCAGAACCGGGCAAACTGGTTTTCTTCGGGTCGAACAAACCCGGTAAAATTATTTGGTTCAATAAAATAGACCTTGAATAATTTCTGTTGCTTAATTCATAACGGAAGCTTAACAGGCTTCCGTTTTTTTTTACCAAATATTCAAACTACGAAAAACAATATGCTCATACTTTTCGAACCGATTTTGTATATTTGTCAAAGATGGAAAAGCAATTCCGCATATTCGAAATAACCAAAGATCTGGTGGATGATATCCTCTCGAGATCGTACGAAGCCCATTTTCACGATTTTGAAGAGATCATTATATTAAGTGAAGGCGGCCTGGAACATTATGTCGATTTCAAGATAGAAAAAGTGGATGCGCCTGTGGCATGCTATGTTCCCATGAACAAAATGCACAAACTGATTCCCTGTGCCAATATGCGCGGATGGGTGGTTAATTATAAAACAGAATTTGTTCCCGAATCAAAACTGAATTTCATTTCCAATTTCAACACTTCAACCAACATTCCCCTGCTGAGCGACGAAAATCTTAAGCGTTTCACGGGTTTGTGCCGCATCATGCACAGCGAATACAAGCAGGAATATATCGACCTGAAAGCCATCAGCCATTTGCTCAACGGGTTTATCACCATGATAGACACACAACGCAAGAGGATCATCCCGATAGAGAGTACCATAAAAGCATCGCAAATAAGCGCCTTCAATAACTTCCTGAAAATATTGGAAGAAAACTTCCGTCGTGATGCGGGAGTTACCTTCTATGCCGAAAAGATGAACATGTCGGAACGCAACCTGAATATCATTTGCAGAAACAACTTCCAGAAAAGCGTATCGGAGATCATCGAAACACGCAAACTGATAGAAGCAAAACATCTATTGCTGCATACCGATAAGTCGGTTTCGGAGATCGGCTACGAACTGGGCTACAACGAGAAATCGTACTTCACGCGAGTGTTTCATGCTAAAATGGACATCACTCCTACCCGCTTTCGCGAAATGACACGAAGCATCCTTTCCTAAATTTACCACACCTTTTCCAATTAGTGTTACCTCCTGCCGTTCGGTTAGGCGTAATTTTGTATCATTAAATCAAACGATAGTTAAACACAAAAACTTACATAAAATGGAAACAAAAACAAACTGGGTAATCGACCCAACTCACAGCAAAATAAGCTTCAAAGTAAAACACCTTATGATAACAAACGTGGAAGGCAACTTTAAAGAATTTGAAGCAACGGTATGTACTCTTGGAAACGATTTTTCAACCTCGCTCATCTCATTTTCGATGAATGCTGCATCTATTGACACCGAAGTAGCCGACCGGGATGCACATCTGAAGAGTGCCGATTTCTTTGATGTAGCAAACCATCCGAAGATCACCTTCGAAGGAACAGGTTTAAAAGATCTCGGCGACGATATGTATGAACTCACCGGCAACCTTACCATAAAAGAAATAACACATCCGGTTACGCTGGCAGTTGAACACGGCGGAATAATAACCGATTCATGGGGAAACATAAAGACAGGCTTCTCAATCGCTGGTATGATTAACCGCAAAGACTGGGGATTAAACTGGAATGCAGCCCTCGAAGCCGGTGGAGTTCTTGTTGGCGAAGATGTAAAGATACTTTGTGAAGTTGAATTTGTGAAACAAGCTTAAAACTACTATACCCATAAAAGCCATCTGCTTGATAACGATCAACGGATGGCTTTTATATTATGCCGAATGTTAATACTGCAGTTTTTTCTGAAGTACTTCTTCTGCTAGGTTCAACATCTGTTGAAATGTTTGTATCGGCAGCTTTTCGCTTTCGTAAAATAATCGTTCGGCGTCGGCTATCATACCGAAAGTTGGTTCAAATCTGAGAAATTTGCGGTTCAGGTTATGTTCCCCGATACGGATACGGTCGAGAGCGTCGGCATCTTTCAATAAAGCTGTAACTGTATAATGCGGATGCCACTTTTTGATCTCAACATATTGCGAATGATTGGCAACAGCAGTTTTCAGGGTGCTTATCTGCTCTTCATCCAATCTATATTTCTGAAACAAAGGTGTGAACTCCGGAACTTTTAGTTTCGCAGCCCTCGGGCCGTGCATCAGGCAAAAGCCATCGTGTTTGCGGGCCATATCGTGAATAAATGCCGCAAAAAAAGCTACCCGTTTTTCTTCCTGTAAGCCTACATCATTTCCCAATGCAAGCGTGTGGCACATAACCCGGTATGTATGCATCGCGCCATGCAAATTGCTGGCATGCATGAAATATCCGGGTTTAATATCAAAATCTGAGAGATCCATTGTCAATTCAACATTAAAATTACACTTTTTGATAATATCAAAAGCCAACAATTCAATAATCTGTTCAAAAACTACAATATTATCATAAAATGCAAGCGACTACTAGGCAGCCGTAATGGTTTTCTTACTATATTTGCTGACTCAAATTTTATTTACCTAAATCAATGTATTTCATGAAAAAAATTATTCTGCTTGCAGCAATTGTATCGTTTGGTTTCATGGCCAATGCGCAAAAAACCAATTTTAAACTTACCACCAGAAATGACTCTGTAGCTTATACTATTGGTATAAACATCGGTAAAAATTTAAAGACGAATATGGATAAAGACTCGTTGAAACTCAATTTAGCATTATTGACACAGGGATTTAATGATGCACTCAACGGTTTGGACACAGCAAAACTTACCGGAAAAATGCAACAAAAGGTGATGACAAATTTCCAGGTTGAGATGCAGCAAAAACAAATGAAAAAAGACAGTAAAATAGCAGGACCAAACAAAGAAGCCGGCAAAAAATTTCTGGAAGAAAATAAAAGCAAACCCGGAGTGATACAAACTGCCAGTGGGTTGCAATATAAAGTTATTAAAGAAGGTACCGGTAAAACTCCGACAACTCAGGATAAAGTAACCGTTAATTATGAAGGAAAATTACTCGACGGAAAAGTTTTCGATTCTTCCTATGACCGCAATAAACCCGAAACATTTCCTGTTACTGGTGTTATTAAAGGCTGGACAGAAGCTCTTCAACTGATGAAAGAAGGCGGAACGTACGAATTATATATTTCGTCCGATCTTGGATATGGCGATCAGGGAAACCAGGGAATACCCGGCGGATCATGTCTTATATTCAAAGTTGATCTGATCGAAGTTAATTAAACCAGATTCTATTAATCTCAGAACGAGCATTTTTGATTAATACAATTGCTTAAAAATTGAGTAGTTATAAAATTGCAATAAAACAAATTAATCTTATGAGAACAAGGTTTTCCGCAATATTTATTGCTTTATTGCTGCTGACAATTTCGCTGCCGGCACAAACCCACAAACAAGTTACTCTCGAAGATCTGTGGATTAATTATGCCTTCTATCCCGAACGTTCTGACGAAATAGTTCCGATGAACGATGGCGAACATTATCTTGTGCTGACCAACAGTAATACGATCGACAAATTCTTTTACAAGAATGATAAATCACAAGGCTCATTGATTACAAAAGATATGCTGGTTCCAACAGGAAAAACAGAATCGATCAAGATCGAATCGTTTGAAATGAGCAGCGACGAAACAAAAGTTCTGATAAAGACCGAATCGGAGCAAATATACCGTCATTCCGAAATAGCCAACTATTATGTTCTTGACCTGACGGCAAAAAAACTCACTCCCGTTTCGGAAACATCTAAGCAACGCCTTGCCGATTTCTCTCCCGATGGCAATAAAATTGCATACATAAGAGAAAATAACCTTTTTGTAAAAGACCTGAAAACAAATGCAGAAACACAGATTACCAACGACGGACTGATAAACAACATTATCAACGGAACCACCGATTGGGTTTATGAAGAGGAGTTCAGTTTTACAAAAGCATTCTTCTGGTCGCCCGATAGCAAAAAGATCGCATACATGCGTTTCGACGAAAGTAAAGTGAAGGAATATCAGTTAACCAATTATGGAGAACTCTATCCCGAACAGTATAAATACAAATATCCTGTTGCAGGCGAAGACAACTCCATCGTTAGCGTTCTGGTTTATGATATGTCGGATGCTGCAAAAAGTGTCACACATAAAATGGATATCGGAACGGTTACCGATCAATATATTCCGCGCATTTGCTGGACTAAAGACCCAAATAATCTTGCCATTTTCCGCATGAACCGCCTGCAGAACAAACTAGAGATATTGTTTGCTAATGCCGCAAATGGTAATACTTCCGTGTTCTACACTCAGGAAAACAAAAAGTATATTGAGATCACCGATGACTATAAATTCACCGAAGATGGAAAATATTTCGTCATTATGAGCGAGCAGAATGGCTACAGCCACATTTATTTATACGAAATGACCGGCAAACTGGTAAAACAGGTAACAAGCGGAAACTGGGATGTAACTGCCATAAAAGGTGTGGATGAAAAGAATAAGGTGATCTATTATGTCTCGGCCGAAAGCAATCCCTATAACCGCGATTTATACAGCATCAAGTTCGATGGTACGGGAAAAACCTGCATCTTTAACAAGCCAGGAAGCTATGATGCGGCTTTCAGCAAAAACTTCAATTATTTTGTTTCAACTTTTTCTGATGCAAACACTCCGCCGAAAGTAGCTATCAACAGCAATACAGGTAAAGAACTGCGTGTACTTACCGACAATCAGAAACTTCTTGATAAAACCAAAGAATATGGGTTCAGCAAAAAGGAATTCTTTAATTTCAAAACTTCCGAAAATGTTTCGCTGAACGGTTATATCATTAAGCCCGCCGATTTTGACGCAACAAAAAAATATCCTGTGCTGATGAATGTTTATGGCGGACCGAATTCACAATATGCAACCAACGACTGGGATACCTTTGATATGGTTTGGTATCAGTATTTGGCACAACATGGCTACAGCATCGTTTGTGTGGATGGCAGAGGAACCGGTGAACGCGGTGAAGAATTCAGAAAGTGTACTTATATGGAACTGGGCAAACTTGAAACAGAAGACCAGATAGAAACAGCAAAATATTTAGGAACCCAGTCGTATGTTGATTCAAAGCGTATCGGCATCTGGGGATGGAGCTATGGCGGTTTCGAAGCAGCCCTTTGCATGACCAAAGGAGCTGACGTTTTTAAAGCGGGTATTGCCGTGGCACCTGTAACCAACTGGCGTAATTACGACAATATCTACACCGAACGGTATATGCGCACACCTCAGGAAAACGCTGCAGGCTACGACGATAATTCGCCTGTAAAATTCGTAAAAAAGCTGAAAGGCAAGTTTCTTATCTGCCATGGCATGGCTGACGATAATGTGCATTTTCAGAATACGGTTGAAATGGTGGATGCTTTGGTCAATGCAAATAAGCAATTCGAAATGCAGTTCTATCCAAATAAAAACCACGGCATCTATGGCGGTTATACACGTTATCATCTGTACAAAAAGATGTCGGATTTTATAATCGAGAATTTATAAGTTCGGATTAGAGTTAATGTTTTCAAAACTGATTTTATCAATCTTTATGCACAGGTTAAAATAATTTCTCTATTTTTACGCATAGTAAAAACTGATACCATTATTTTAATTAACCTAAAGAATCAGTAATCAGGCAAATTGAGACGCTTTTTAGAATACATATTTTCGTGGCGCGAAAAATTCGTCGGTAATAGAGCTTTTTTAATCATTGCCAGTATTATTGTTGGAATCGTATCGGCATTGGTGGCGGTTCTTTTAAAAACTACGGTTCATTTATTGCATCAGGTTCCTGAATATTATCACGAATATTTCTACAAGAATTTATGGTTATTTGTGTTCCCTATTATTGGAATTATACTAACTATTCTGGTTGTAAAATTTGCATTAAAAGGCAAAATAGACAAAGGTCTTGGAAACGTTTTATACGCCATAACCCGCAAATCGTCAAAGATCGACAAGGTAAATACCTATTCGCAGATCATCACCAGCAGTATTACTGTTGGTTTGGGCGGTTCTGCAGGACTTGAAGCGCCAATTGCCATCACGGGTTCTGCTATCGGTTCGAACATCGGGAGTTTTTTCAAACTGGGGCGTAAAGAACGCACGCTGCTTTTGGCATGCGGCGCCGCTTCGGGTATAGCGGCCGTGTTCAATAGCCCAATCACAGGTGTTATTTTTGCTATCGAGGTCTTATTGGTCGATTTCTCAATACCATCATTCATACCATTATTAATTTCGACCGCATCAGCTACCATTGTCTCGAAGCTACTCTATAAAGGCCAGCTTTTTTATCTGGTTTCTCACGATTGGTTCTACAATGCAATCCCTTTTTATATCGTGTTGGGAATACTCTGCGGATTCTTGTCGGTTTACATGAAGCGGGTCACATTATGGTCAGAAGGTTATTTCAACACTAAGAAAAAAGTAGTGTTGAAAACTACACTCGGACTGGCGATACTGGGTCTGCTGATCTTTTTGCTGCCTCCGTTGTTTGGTGAAGGATATTCATCCATAGAGAGCTTATTGAACGGACATTTTTCAAATATTCTGGATTATTCGGTGTTCGATTCGTTTAAAGATAATGCATGGTTTATTCTGATCTTTACGGCTGCCATCATCCTCCTGAAAATAATTGCCACTGCATTAACTGTCGGGACGGGAGGCAACGGAGGTATATTTGCGCCCTCACTGTTCACAGGTGCTTTCACAGGATTCGGGCTGGCACATCTGGTAAACACAAGTGAAATAAGCAAACTAAACACACCCAATTTCATCGTTGCCGGTATGGCAGGCATCTTGAGCGGCGTGGTTCATGCCCCACTTACAGCTATATTTTTAATTGCGGAGATCACGGGAGGATATACCCTTTTCGTTCCACTAATGATCGTTTCGGCGCTTTCGTATTTCATCACCCGTATCTTTGAACCGCATTCCGTTTATACTAAAAAACTTGCCGAATCGGGTAACCTGCTGACCGACGATAAAGACAGCAATGTTCTGAAGTATCTAAAAATGGAAGACCTGATCGAGAAAGATTTTGCCGTACTGAACATCAACGATACCTTGCAAAGTTTAATAGAAGCTTTTACGAACAGCAAACGCAGCATTTTTCCGGTGGTGAATGATGAGCATGAATTGGAGGGTGTTATTTTCCTCGACAAAGTAAAAGATCTGATGTTTAAGACCGAACTTTACGAAAGCATGAAAATTAAAGACATCACCGAGAAATCAATTTCAATCTCTATTACCGATTCCATGGAAAGTTCGATGGATAAGTTCGAAAAGTCGAACCTATGGAATATACCTGTTTTGGATGATGGAAAGTATGTAGGCTTTATTTCCAGGTCGAATATACTGAACTATTACCGCAAGATATTAAAGAAAAACGTTTCGTTGTTCTGATCAACTTCTCAGATACGAAGCCCCGTTGATATCAAGAATACAGCCCGTCATAAATTCTGTTCTGTCAGATGCCAGCAAAACAATAGCATGTGCCACTTCCTCAGGTTTGGCAACCCTGTTCAGCGGACTTTGGCCTTTTATTTTTGCTCCCTCCTGCCCTTTCAATGCTTTGGTCGACATTTCGGTTTCCACAAATCCCGGAGCCACCACATAAACAAACACATTTTTTGGTGCCAGCAGTTGAGCCAGCGACTGGCTGAACTGATTCAGTGCAGCCTTACTTGCTCCGTAAGCCGGTGCATAAGGTTCGCCGCGAAAAGCACCCCTCGACGACACATTGATTATCTTGCCTCCTCCCCCTGAAGCCATTTGTCTGCCGACAAAATACGTGAGGTTCGCCATTCCGGCAAAATTGGTATTCATTGTTTCATTAATGTGAAGTTGCCATTCATTATAGCTGCACGAAAGCATATTGCATTCCTTGAATATTCCCGCGTTATTCACCAAAACATCGATATGTCCGGCTTTACGGAGGGCTTTGAAGACTGCACGCTCTACTATGAATGAATCGCATAGATCGGCTTTCAGCAGAAAATGTTTCTCGCCCGGCAACATCGACAAAGTTTTCAGTGCAGCAGTTTCATTTTCTTTATAATGAATAATGACATGCGCTCCGCATGTTGCAAACTCGACAGCTGTTGCCCTGCCGATTCCGCGAGAAGCTCCGGTTACCAATACATACTTGCCGCTAAAATCAATGTTCATGGATAATTTTAATTACATTTCGCAAACACCTGTGTTGCTGGTGGTAGTTTTTATGATCTTCACAAAATTAGGGTTCCCTTTCAATCCACTTTCCATAATAGCTGCTATTTCGTCCTGCAAATGGGCCGGACAGATGGTGATGACCGAAGAACCGCCACCGCTAACCGTACTCCCGAATGCTCCCGCAGCCAGAACCTTCGCTTTGGTTTCGTTATAATTTGCTATAACAGCCGAACGAACCGGTTCCGCAATATGATCGACACTAATGGCCTTGCCGAATTCTTCGGCATCGCGTGTGTGAATGGCATGTATCACCCGCGAACAACGCGCCATTTGATCTTTAAGTTTGTCGGGGCCAATTTCGTAAGTGATGAATCCGCGTGTGGTACGCTGGGTCTTCTTGATCACAGCCAAAACCACGGGAAATTCGGGCATCTGGAGTTTCAACACATCAATGGGATGATAGTCTTTTATAAGGATGAATCCGCCAAGCATTGCTGCTGCCACATTATCGGCATGAGGCGAACCTCCGGAAGCTATTTCGCCCATACGCGCCAGGTCGACCAGTTCGTTGTCAGATAAATTAAGTTGCAGCATTTTGTTCAGGCCATAAATAGCTGAAGAGGCCGATGTTCCTGTGGTCCCCAATCCACAACCCGAGGTCATATGTTTGGTGATGGTTACTTTCACTCCCAGATCGGGCTTGTAACGCTTTTTGAGCTCCAGTATCGCCAAACCGGCAGTATTGTCTTCTATTGTTATGGGTATGTTCTGGCTGTCGCCCTCGAAGTTTATAGTAATGGCGTTATCGTTGGTAAGCTCCAGTAACATTTCATCATAAGGTTCTTTGAGCGCCATGGCAAAAATATCGTATCCCGGTCCCACGTTGGCACTGGTGGCAGGGCCGCGTAATCTTATACTGTTCATAATAAACCTTTTTGTTGCATGAAGAATCTGAGTTTTTTGGTCTTTTCTTCGCTGAGCGGAGTGAGAGGCGAACGATGGCCGCCGGCAGGCAAACCCATCAGGTTGAGCGCCATTTTGGCTGCCATGGGATTTGATTCGTAGCGGAAGGCTTCGAAGAGTTCGTAATAGTTGTAGTGAATTTCTGCTGCTTCTTTCATCTTGCCGTTCAGGGCCAGATCGGTCATGTTGCGCATCACTTCGGGGATGACGTTTCCGGCAACGGTGAAAGTTCCTGCACCGCCAAAGGATATGAGCGGATAGGCCGTGGTATCTTTTCCGGTGAATACATAAAAATCGTCATCGCGGGTAAGATGCAATATCTTTGCCAGATGGTCTAACTTCTTATTGCCGTCTTTAATGCCAACTATGTTGGGATGTTTGGCAAGTACGCCTGTGGTTTCGGGAAGTAAATCCACACCTGTACGTTCGGGAGCGTTGTGCAATATGATAGGAACCTTTGCAAAATCGGCTAACTTAGTATAGAAATCGATCAAACCTTCCTGCTTTGGCAACACGAAATAAGGTGTGAACACCGAAATGTAATCGGCACCCAGATCGATAAAGCGGCTGACGCGCTCTTTGGCTTCCCATAAACTGGTGCTGCAGGCATCGGGAGCCAATTTGGTTTTGCCTTTGGCCACTTCAGCAATGATCTCTACCACACGATATACTTCTTTGTCGGTCATCATCGTGTTTTCGCCCGTTACGCCCAAGGGAGCTATTCCCTGTATACCGGCATCGACCTGACGCTGCACAAGCAAACGCAAGCCATCTTCATCCAGTGTAAGATCTTCTTTGAAAGGAGTTATCAGTAATGTATACGCGCCTTTTACCATGGTTTTATCGTTTTTAGTTTATACAAAGTAAAGCAAAATGATATAATCCACAGAAGGAAAGAAGGAATTTTATTAAACGGGTTTTGAACAAGGAAAAGTTTGAAGTGCCTAAAGTGATCTAAAGTGCCTAAAGTTAGGTAAAAAGAATAAGTTAGGCAGGCATTAGGCAACCGGCATTGGCCTTAATGGATAGTTTATCCATTTATCCAACTTCCGGCTTCGGACTTCCATCTTCTCGTATTCTGTCTTCTGTATTCTGTATTCTAAAAATAAACTATTTTTGCACGCATGACTACAAAATACTCCCACATTTTCTTCGATCTGGATAAAACCATCTGGGATTTTGAAACCAATTCGGAACAAACAATCCGTGAGATATACGATATGCTGAAGTTCGATAAACAGAACATCAGCAGCTTTGATGCGTTTCACAAGATATACGACGGCCATAACCTGAGATACTGGGAATTGTATCGCCAAAACAAGGTGGAAAAAGCCGACCTGATGGTGATGCGCTTTCAGGATGCACTGCTCGAATTTGGAATAGACGATACGGAAATCGCTCAGCAATTTTCGACAAAATATCTGGAATTGCTTCCCGAAAAGACCGCCGTTTTTGAGGGCACGCACGAAACACTCGAATACCTTTCGGCAAAATACAAACTGCATATCATCACCAACGGCTTTGAGGAAGTGCAGTTTCGCAAGATACACAACACGGGCATGGATAAGTTCTTTACACGCATTATCACCTCGGAAGAAGCAGGTTGCAAAAAACCCGATCAACGCATTTTTGAATACTCTTTAAAACTTATACAAGCTTCGGCACACGAATGCCTGATGGTGGGCGACGATATGGAAGTGGACCTGCTGGGAGCCAGACATGCAGACATCGATCAGGTGTTCTTCAATACTAAAAACATCAAACATAATCATAAATTTACATACGAGATCAAGGATATGAGGGAGCTTTGCGGGTTGTTATGAAAGAGCCCGTTTAGCATCTATATATTCGTCAGAAACAAGTATAGCCCTATCCAGAGCGCGATAAAAACAAAACCCACTATCACTTCGTTCTTGTGGTTGCTGAGGTCTTTTTTTAATAGCCAGCGATAGAACACCCAAATAACAAATACCGGGATAAAGAAAAAAGGCATAAATGCTTTCATCGGTTTGGGTTTTGGTGCTATACTTCAGTCAACATATTTTTGCTTCGTACATCAGAAATCTAACAACCGTATATATCCACATCCAGCACTTTACGGAACTTCCCGTTCTTGAGGCTGTATATCACTATGCCTGTCGATTCGTAGCCATTCTCGTGAAATATCAGTTCGGGATTGTGGTCTGAGTCGATGTCCAGAGCATCAATAAATTCGTATCCTTTTCCCCAGCTCCCGTCTTCCACATCATCGTATTTGTCGAGCAAGGTCTCGATCTTTCCCGAACGTATCTTATAGATGCTGAGCAGCGAAACCATCAAATTTTGGGTAGTATCGCTGCAGGTGGCAACACTGACAAATGTGGGCAGGGTATCGTTCGCAAAATTTAGTTGCACGGTTGATTTTTGCTTTATAATGAATTGGGTGTAGCTGGTCACATGAGACTTAAATTTCGAACGCAGGGTTTTGGTTATTAAGGCGGCTTGCTGAGCATCGGATTTTTGAGGTTGGGTGTAGCAATTGCTGATGGTGGAATGGTTTGAGCTAACGGCAATAAAATCGGTTAGGCTGTATTGTATCTCCTTCCCTGCGGAATATCCTGAAATACCCTCGCTGAATTCTTTATTTCGTTGCACAAATATCTGATGAGCGATCTTGTTTTCGCAAATCCCGACAGTGACCTCGATGCAGGAATATTCGGAGGAATCTATTTTACGAACAAATGCTTCGGACACCAAACCGCCATGATAATACACATCGTATAATTTATGCTTTTGCAAAATATACCTGCGTTCGGGCTTGGGGTCGTTTGTCGCGGTATCGTAATCATTAACCATAATGTATTTGCCTTTGGCATATTTGCCGAACAACATCAATTGCCCTTCGGTTTTGTTGTTTATTTCATCGGTTTTGACGAAAAACAACGAAAGATAGGTGGTATCGGGCGGTGCATTGATGGTTTGCGTGGCTGGAGGCGATTGCTTTGGTATAAATGACCTGAAGGATGCAAACAGCAGGGTGCCTGTTGTTAGTATGAACATCCATTGGATGAAGCGCAGTGTTTTTGAATGGTTCATATTGTTTCGCCGCTTTTATTTGCTACTATAAATATAAAAATTAAACGCTATAGGTGTGGAAATTTATTTACCCTCCGGATGCTCGGGGTCTAATTCAACCCGGCCTTCCACGTGGTTTTTTTCGATTTTCGGAACGTAGCCCTTCTTATAATATTCCATATAAAAATCCCAACGCCTCACGCTCAAACCATAGCCTATCATTTCTTCACATTTGAAGCGTCCGGCTGTATCGGTATAGCCCTGCAGACCGTAGTTTACTTGTTCTTTGTCGCCGACCCTTACTTTTACGGCCACGAAAACGCTATCCAAAGGCTTCTGTGTTATTTTGTCGATAACAATTACCGAATAAGTTTTCGGCCCCTCGCACGAAACACAAAATAATACTACGATCAAGATCAGAATTGCAAAGCGAATTTTTTTCATTTTCAAATTATATTTCCTCCTTCAAAAATACAAATTATTATTCATAAAGCTACTTCCTCAGCATTTTAATTCAGAAGAATTCTAATAGTTACGAATTATGGGAAATAAGAAATCAAGTATAATGTACCGTAACTAATCGGTCTAATCAATATAATGATTAATTGCCGTTGAAGATTTATTTTCTGCAACATTTACCTCCGGTTGCGAGGTAACTGCCTCCAGTCACGAGGTAACTACCTCCGGTTGCGAAGTAACTACCTCCCGTTGCGAAGTAATTACCTCCCGTTGCGGGGTAAATACCTCCCGTTGCGGGGTAACTACCTTTATTTAAGGGATTGTAGCTTACAGTTGTATTGTAAAAGTCAGATTATAAAATAAAAAAACTGTCGTTTCTATCCATTTCTTCATTTTCATTCTGCGCTATTCCTTCACAAACTTCCTCACCACCATCCCCTTTTCCGAAGTAGCTTTAATAAAATAGATGCCGGCGGGCAGTTGGCTAACATCAATGCTTGATTTTGTTTCAGTTTGAGTTAGTGTTTTCAGTATTTGCCCTTCCGGGTTTAATATCTCGATTGAGGATACCTGCAGAGTTTCTATAGTGATGGATGAATTGGCGGGGTTGGGATACACATTCACCAAACCATCATCTTTAATCTCATCAATACCTACAATATTTGCCAGCGTATTCAACACTATGTTGGTAGGTATAGCGGGGTTCGAATCGAAATAGATCTGTGCCCGGTTGGTTATTTGGGTACCCAAAGGCAGCGATGGATTCAGTTTCACGCTGAAACGCACATAGCCATGGCTTGCAGGTTCGTTCATGCCACTGTCGGGCAGATTAATGTTATTGAAATTAAACCGCACTACATTAGGTGCCAGCCATTGCGGCGAAAGAGTGTGGCTGCTTCCCAAAATGCGTAGGCTGTTGGGAACGATGTGTGCATTGAGCGTATCCACCAGCGAAATATTGATGGCCGGAGCTGTTCCGGTGTTCTGAAAATGCACAACGTAGGTCAGTTCATTGGTTGCAAGTGGAATATTTCCGGCTGCGCCAATGCCTTTCGGCGAAACTTCCTTAAAGTTGGGGTCGAACGAATTCACCACAGGCAAACAAATCGTGTAATCGTTGTTGGCCAGATCCACATCGCCCGCGGGGCCGGTTGCCATAACGCGGAAACACAAAGAATCGCCGCTGTTAACTGAAGCGTTAGGAGTGAGATAAATGCCCGACATAAAACTGTTCCAATACGCTCCGTTGCTGATACTGGTGAGGTTGGTAAAATTCCAGATGAGCGTGTCGCCCACTATGGATGTAGGCAGGTTAGTGCTTAAACCGGCATTGTAAACAACGTTTGCATCCAACACAAGTTTGAGCAAACCCGAAGCCATGTTGCAGCCCGTATTGCTCACATACGGATATAGCATGAAAGGCTGATTGGGTCTCACGATACCTGCCGAACCTGCCCAGCACTGCACATCCATCAAACTGGTGCATTGCAAAGAAAAGTCCAGATTGGCCTGCGGCAATGAGCTGATGGTATATCCTGCCGGCGAACAAAATGTGGATGGAAAAATGAATTGATAGTTGGTCGGGATAGTGATCAGCGCCGAAGTCATCCAGCTTTGCAAACCGTGAACTGTGTAGTTTCCCACACCGTCGCTGGTGGTGCCGTAGCCTATGCTGGTCATCGCTGGACTGTTGAGGGTTTCGGCCACCGAAACACCCACGCCAACCAGGGGCTGGTCGCTGCCGTTGTATGAACAATCGTTGTTGTAGTCCACATACACCTTGCCCGACATGTTGGCATACTGGCATGGATTGGGAACCGGGATCACATAACCGTTGCCGATATTATAAACCGTATCGGTACCCGAGATCACCTTATTTATGGTTCCCCCGAAAAACACAACGCCGCCGCTAACCTGGTCGTCGGTAGCAAAACCGAAACCATTATAAACCGGGAGCATCATAATCCAGGGATTTTGTCCGGTGCTGTTCACCGCCGAGTTGATGAAAGTGCCGCTGCCCATTTCTTTTATCTTCACCGAATCGCCTATAAAAGAATTGTTGACGGTGATATTATAAAACAATTGCCCCATGGTGGAACAATTGTTGGTGTCGTGCGAGCCCGATGGCTGCAACATCACGGTAACGTCGCCTTGTGTAAAAACCTGGGCATTAACTTTAATATAAGATAACGAAAGAATAGCGATTAAAACAAGGTAAACCTTTTTCATAAAATTGTATGTTTAGTGGATGATTTGTGGATTCGATACTATAAACGCTAAATTAAGGAAAAAACTTGGTAAAATATTTATTATTGCTGAAAAAATCATAAAACGATACAATTTCTTAATAATTGAGTGTGTAAATTGCCTTTTAGTGAAGGCTAATCGTCCAAAACTTAACCTTAACTTAAAACTTAATGTTAACTTAACATAGGAACAAAATTTATCTTCTAATATTGTAAACAAAAACACATTATGTTTGGATTAAGCATTGGATTATCAGTTTTATTAGTGGTCTGCATACTGGCAGCCTGCGCATTTGAATTCATCAATGGTTTTCACGACACAGCTAACGCTGTTGCCACCGTAATTTACACCCGTTCGCTCAAGCCGCGCACTGCAGTAATCTGGTCGGGTTTCTGGAATTTCGTGGGTGTTTATTTCGGCGGGCTGGCAGTCGCGGTGGGCATCATCAACCTGTTACCCCTCGAGGCTCTGGTTGACCAAAACATTCAGCACAACATTGCCATGATACTCTCTCTAATCTTCACGGCCATTATTTGGAATCTGGCCACCTGGTATTTCGGTATTCCCTGTTCCAGTTCGCACACCTTGCTCGGATCCATTTTCGGAATCGGCATCGCTTTCATGTTCATCAGTTCTAGCGGACAAATTGCACTTAACTGGAAAAAAGTAATAGATGCGGGTCTTTCGCTGCTCATATCGCCCGTCTTCGGATTTGGGCTCACCATGTTGCTTATGTGGATATTCAAAAAAGCTGTAAAAAAGAAAAAATTCTTCAACGAACCCAGTCCCGATAAAAAACCTCCGTTTTGGATACGCGGTTTGCTGGTGCTCACCTGTACGAGTGTGAGCTATTCGCACGGCTCGAACGACGGACAAAAAGGCGTTGGGCTAATGATGATCATCCTCATCACCATGCTGCCAGCCTATTTCGCTCTCAACAATTCGAAAAATCCGGCTGTAATGAGCGCTAACACAACTCAGATATCTGCATACATAAACAAAGCAGACACCACACATTTGGCCAAAACCGATCGCGGCAATCTGGCTATAGTAAACTCTAAAATAGCCGACATGAACACGATACTTTCCATTTCGCAAACTCCCGCAGGAATACCCAAAGAAAAACGTTTTGAAGTGCGTCAGGATATTATAACAATAGCACGCACCACTGATAAACTGCTTTCGAGTGATCAATTCAAATCTGCATTAAACAAAGATGAGATCGGTCTGATAAAAAAGAACATCGGCGAACTGAAATCGAACACCGAATTTGCGCCATGGTGGGTTTTGTTGCTCATATCCGCCTCCTTGGGTCTTGGAACCATGGTTGGATGGAAACGCATTGTGGTGACCATAGGCGAAAAGATCGGAAAATCACATCTGAGTTATGCACAAGGTGCCAGTGCCGAAATTGTTGCTGCAACAACCATAAGTGCCTCATCGCTGTTAGGTTTACCCGTCAGCACCACTCATGTATTGTCGTCTGGAGTTGCCGGAAGTATGGTTTCGCAGGGCGGAATAAAAAACCTGCAATACGCTACCGTAAAAAACATTTTACTGGCATGGGTAGTAACCATACCAGTCACTGTACTAATGGCAGGCTCCATGTTTTTGCTGCTGAGAGCAATTATCTAATCTAATCTAATCTAATCTAATCTAATTAATCTTTAAACCGCGCAATGCGGGTGATACCTCCGCGTACTTTATCGTTGATTTTTACCAGCACTTCGGTATTCAATGGCAGCAAAATATCAACCCGTGAACCGAATTTGATGAAACCCAATTGCGTTGATTGTTTAGCATCCAAACCTTCGGTAGCAAAGCAAACAATTCGACGTGCAACGAAACCAGCTATCTGGCGCACTAAAATTGGTTCGCGGCCTTCGGGTTGTATTATAACAGTCGTATGTTCGTTCAGGAACGATGATTTCGGGTTGCGGGCTATCAGGTAGCGACCGCTGTAATAATCGTCCTTAATAACCTTTCCGCTTACCGGAAACCAGTTGATATGCACATTGTGCAACGACATGAACACCGATACCTGTATTCGTTTCTCGAACAAAAAACGATCCTCGTCCACTTCTTCTATAGCTACCACGGTACCATCGGCGCCGCTCAAAATAGCGTCGTCGTCATGAGTCATTTCCCGTGAAGGAAATCGAAAAAACCGTATGATGATGCCCAGACAAACCAGCGTAGCAAACATGATAACCCACTCGAACCACAACAAAAATGGAGAATAGAAAAAAAGTGGAATATTGATAAGCAGAACGATAAATAGTGATATTAGTATAGTACCGGTTCCTTCTCTGTGGATTTTCATAAAGAATTAGAGATAAATAAATAAATAAACATATAGAAAAACGAAAGGTGCTGAAAACAGCACACAATCAAAACGGTCGAGTATGCCGCCGTGCCCGGGCAATATCGAACCAGAATCTTTAACATTGACACTGCGCTTGAACATCGATTCAACCAGATCGCCGTAACCGCCGGCAATTGTTATTATCACCGAAATGATGGCCCAATGATAAAAAGGCATATCGCGAAAAAACAAACTTACAACATAAGCTGCCCCCACCCCAAACAGCAAACCGCCAATACTACCTTCCCAACTCTTTTTTGGCGAAATGCGCTCGAACAATCGATGCCTGCCGATGGCTATCCCTACCAAAAATGCAGCCGTGTCGACAACCCAGGTAATGCTGAAAAATGCGATCAACAGATGCGTGTTGAACTCACCTCTTAACTGGAACGGACTGAACAAGAAATTCAGCAACGCCAGTGGAAGTGCAATATAAAGGATGCCCAAAATGGTGGTAGCAATATTGGTAAAGGGCAGTTCTTTTTTGCGATACAATTCAAAAATAAACAGCAGCAGTAGTATAGGAATATTGATCAGTAAGATTTTAAAGCCCACCAAATTATGAGCGTATAAGGCAATACTCAAAAACATGAATGCCCCGGCTACAACACCTGAAATGCGCTGCGGTTTCAGAGTTTCGTTAGCAGATAGTTTGTAGAACTCCAGTAATCCGAGAATAGTGATGAGCAAAAAAACAGCCATGAAAGTGTATACACTCAGCACAATCGACCCAATGACAATAATGATAAAAATCGAACCGGTAAGTGTGCGTGTAACTATGTTTTTCACAACTCGGCTCCCTCAATTAAAGTTCTTGCTCTCATTATGTTCTCGCGAGTCACATAGAGTTCAAAATAACCGAACAAATAAGCAGAATCTTTTTTATTCATCACCACCGATTCTATAAGGTCTTCGAGCAGCATATCCTTCACCATCTCAATTTCGTATTCTTTGCCTGTTTCGAAAACTTTTACCCAATCTTTGTCTGCCATTTCTAAATTGCTGAATTATCAATAAGAAAAACATACAGATCGCGGGGTCCGTGAGCACCCATCACCAAAGTTTTTTCGATATCGGCGGTACGGCTGGGTCCTGAGATTACGGATATCAGAGAAGGTAATTGCTTTCCGTATTTTTCGGAAATAGCCAACAGCGCATCGGGCAGATCGAGAACAAGCTGCGAAGTATATGCAACTACAATATGGGTATCGGGATAAACGATCAACCTTCTTCCCGAAGCCTGTGCTGACGAAACCATGATACTACCTAGGCGGGATATCAGAAATTCGCAAAAAGTTATCCCTTGCTGAGCCTGAGTGATATTGTCGGAATTGTGCGAATATGCATTACCTGCATCATCGAGCCACATCTTTAATTTTTCTTCAAAACAGAATAACTGATTCCAGTTCTGTTCTTTTGCTATGAGTTTAAAGTTTTCAATAAACTCAGTTTCATCAGCGCAATACACAAATTTACCGGCAATCTTGGTGAAAGCTTCAGCAAAAGCAATGTCAATAGGTTCTTCTGACATCACGAATACATTTGATGAAAAATCAATATCCGTATAAGGACAATCGGCCTGAACAATGCCTGCATTCCGAACTTTTTTCAGGACTTTTTCGCGGGAAGTACTCTCATCCATAATAATAATCCGTTAAACGTTTTTAACATTATTTATTTTATTCCTGGATCTTCGTCTTTTGGTTCTTCAATGGGTAACGCATCTACAATTTTCTCTTCTTCTTTCGCTTTAACTTTGGCTTTTTCTTTTTTTTCTTTATCTGTTTTCGCGTTAGTAGTTTGAATATCCTTAGCTATTTCGTCGATATGAGAATGTGTTTCAAATTTTCTTTTTCCAAAAATTGCTTCAACGTCTTCACGAAAAATCACTTCCTTTTCGAGAAGCAAACTAGCCAGTTTTTCAACTTTCGATTTATTTTTTGTAATGATATCTTTGGCTCTTTTATATGCCGTTTCAACAATTTTGCTCACTTCTTCATCAATAATTTGAGCCGTAGTTTCGCTATAGGGTTTGGTAAGTGCATATTCTGATTGACCTGTTGAATCGTAATAACTGATATTTCCGAGTTTCTTATTCAAACCGAAGTATACTACCATAGAATAGGCTTGTTTGGTCACGCGTTCCAAATCGTTAAGCGCACCGGTGGATATCTTTCCGAAATTTACATCTTCCGAAGCTCTTCCGCCCAATACTGCACACATTTCATCCAGCAATTGTTCGGTATTGGTTATCTGACGTTCTTCGGGTAAATACCACGCAGCTCCCAATGCTTTTCCGCGAGGAATTATGGTTACTTTAACCAGTGGCGATGCATGTTCAACCAACCAGCTAATGGAAGCATGTCCTGCTTCGTGGAACGCTATTACATTCTTTTCATCCTGCGAAATGATCTTGCTGCGTTTTTCCAACCCGCCCACTATACGGTCGATAGCATCCAAAAAATCCTGCTTTTCGATAATCTTTTTATTCTTACGTGCAGCAATCAAAGCCGATTCATTACAAACATTGGCAATATCAGCACCCGAAAATCCCGGTGTCTGACGTGCCAAAAACTCAATATCCATTTCGGGCGACAATGTCAAAGGTTTCATATGGACCTTAAAAATTGCTTTACGTTCTTCCAGATCGGGCAATTCAACATGTATCTGACGATCGAACCTTCCGGCACGCAACAAAGCTCTGTCGAGTATGTCTGCACGATTGGTAGCTGCCAGTATAATAACGCCTGCATTGCTCGAAAAGCCATCCATTTCAGTTAACAACTGGTTTAATGTATTTTCTCTTTCGTCGTTAGCGCCATTCATGGGGTTTTTTCCACGGGCACGACCGATAGCATCAATTTCGTCAATAAAAACGATACAAGGTGCTTTTTCCTTGGCTGTTTTAAAGAGGTCGCGGACACGCGAAGCGCCAACACCCACGAACATCTCAACAAAATCGGAACCAGATAAGGAAAAGAAAGGAACTTTTGCCTCACCTGCAACGGCTTTTGCCAATAAAGTTTTTCCGGTACCCGGAGGGCCAACAAGCAATGCACCTTTTGGAATTTTTCCACCCAGAGTAGTATATTTCTTGGGGTCTTTTAAAAAGTCAACAATCTCCATAATCTCAACCTTCGCTTCTTCAAGCCCGGCTACGTCGCTAAAAGTTATTGTACTGCTAGTATTCTTATCAAAGAGTTGTGCTTTCGATTTTCCGACATTGAATATCTGCGAACCTCCTGTTCCACGCCCCATCATCCGCATAATAACAAACCAGATCGCAATTATAACGACAAACAAAATAACATAAGAAAGAATATCTCCTCCCCAATTTTTTCTGGTTTCAGGAATAATATCAACCAATTGCTGATTGGCAATAATCTTTTGTTTTGCTAATGCAGTTTTTCCTATTGTATCATTTGTAAATATCCTCTTTTCTTCCTCGCGGACCTTAGCCTCAAAATTTTCAGATGAAAGGATTTCAAATTCAAAATGAGGACCTTTATTAACAGAACTTCCCAGGCCTTTTTTCTGATTAAGGTCTTTAAAAGCAGTATCAGCAACTATGGCATCCTGCTTTATATAAATTTCTGCTTTTTCTTTATTTACGACAACAATTTTTTCAACCTCGTGTTTTTCGAGTATCTTAACGAATTTGTTCCAGGTAATATCTTTAGTTCCTGAACCGTTCCAGTTATAAAATTGTAGTCCAATAAATACAAGCGCTAAAATTGCGTATATCCAGTAAAAACTGAATTTCTTTTTTTGATTTGAATTATTTCCCGGTAAATTATTTTGAAATTTTTTATCCTGTTGATCAGCCATATCGTTTATAATATTGTATTAGAATAATAATTATTCCGAATCAAACTTCTTTATTTTTGCATCTGCCCATAACTTTTCGATCTGATAAAATCCCCTGCTCTCCTCCTGAAATATATGAACAACTGTATCCACATAATCCAACAGTACCCATTCTGCATTAACCAATCCCTCTTTATGCCATGGCTTTTCACCGGTTGCCTTTATCACTTCGTTTTCTACTGAGTCTGCAATTGCTTCAACCTGGCTTCTTGAATTGCCATGACAAATAACAAATCCTTTGAAAATAGTATTTTGTACAGAACTGAAATCAATTGCCAAAATCTCTTTTCCTTTTTTCTCAAGCATGCCTTTTACAATCACATCGGTAATTTCGGGAACGTCTTTTGATTTCTTTTTTACAGGCATTAAAAAATATTTAATAAGTTTGCAAAAGTAAGTATTTTTATTGAATTATCTCTTATTAATTGTGTATATCATTCGGTTTGAATGTTTATTTTCAGGTTTATTTTAGTCTTTCCAAAACGTTCATTTTATGGTTCCGCTAAAAATTATCAAAATTGCTTCTACAGAATCTACAAATTCTTATGCAGAAAATCTATTATCTCAAAATAAGATCGATACACCTGCATGCATTGTTGCAATTGATCAAACCTCTGGAAAAGGGCTTGAACAAAACAAATGGGAATCAGAACCCGGAAAAAATCTAACATTCAGTATTGTTTGCTTCCCGGGATTTTTGCCGGCAGCACAGCAGTTTTCTTTAAATAAAACTGTTGCTCTTACTGTTTTTGATACACTAAAACTATTATTGCCTACTGAGAGAATTTTTATTAAATGGCCGAACGATATTTATATCAACAATAAAAAAGCAGCAGGCATTTTAATTCAAACCTCGGTTCAAAGTCAAAGAATGAATTGGGCAATTATCGGTATTGGTATAAATATCAATCAAAAAACATTTCCAAAACAAATCCCAAACCCGGCATCAGTAATTCAATATAAAAAAACAGTATCTGATTTGAATAAGGTGCTTGATAATTTTATCAAAGCTTTTAACAAACGATACTCCCAGTTAGAAGCCGGAAAGATCGACTTGATTGATGAACAATATTCAGAATATCTTTATCTCATCAATTCCAGCTCAAAATTCATCATCAATGAAAAAAAAATCCAGGCTACCATTATGGGGGTAAATCAATATGGATGGTTACAACTGAGCGTTTCTGATGGTAAAATTGTTGAATGCGATATGAAACAGGTTCAATTTATTGTTGGCAAGTAGTTACAAGACACCTTGATCTTTAACTAAACTCAGGTCGTTCGCAGTATTCCTTCAACTTCTTCCCAAAAATATCAACCAGATTTTGTAACGGACGTGAAGCCATCATGCTTATCATAGCTGGCATCTCATGATTAAATATAAATTCCGTTTCCGTTTGATTTTCCACGGGTGCATTCAACAAACAAACCAATTCGAATGTAAACGGAATTTTCGTCCCTGCTTCAGGAATAATGGTTAATCGGGTATTAGGCAATCTTTCTGTCATTTTGAGTGACAATTGTCCTATGCCACTTACATTAAATGAGCAGGAATCTTCCGTTGACTGCCAGTTGGATACTTGCTCTGGCATTAGGTTCTTAAAATTGTTGAAATCAGATAAAAAACCGTATATATTATCGATTGTTTTATTGATTATTGTTAATTCGCTTTTTATTTGAGCCATATATTTTACTTTCCCCATTTATCAGGTGATTCACGCCAAGTAGCCAGATGCGTAAGTTCTTCTTCATTAATATAATTGCTGATCACTGCTTGCTGCAGTAATGAGTTATAATCAGAAAGGGTAATTAATTCAC
Source organism: uncultured Bacteroidales bacterium (assembly GCA_903913285.1). Lineage (GTDB taxonomy): Bacteria > Bacteroidota > Bacteroidia > Bacteroidales > CAIWKO01 > CAIWKO01. The sequence goes on from CAIWKO010000019.1 coordinate 23,686, forward strand.
ACTTTGCCTTGGCAAAACTTTCTGCAGCTTTTGGAAATCCGTAGGTAAAAATAGCAACCATACCTTTCACATCACATCCGGCATCCCGTAATGCTTCCACAGCTTTCAAACTACTTCCTCCTGTTGATATAAGATCCTCGATCACAATAACAGATTGACCGCTTTCAACCACACCTTCTATCAAATTTGCCAGCCCGTGTTCTTTGGGTGCTGAACGCACATACACAAAAGGCAAACCCAACTCCTGCGCAACTAAAGCCCCCTGAGCGATAGCTCCTGTTGCAACTCCGGCAATAACGTCTGGCAAACCGAATTCATTTCTGATTAAATCAGCAAACTGCTGACGAATATAAGTCCTGATTTTCGGATACGATAAGGTTTTCCTGTTATCGCAATATATGGGCGATTTCCAACCTGATGCCCAAGTATACGGATTTTGCAGATTCAACTTTATTGCTTTTATTTGCAATAAGTATTCTGCAGTTTTCAACGCTATATCATTATTTTTTTCCATGTCGCAAATTTACAAAGTTTACGTAAAAAACAAAGAAGTAATCTTCAGAAAAGAGGAAACTATTTCACAAATGAATAACAGTTTTTCTTTTACAAAATTGCCCGAACCTAAAGAAATATCGAATATCATTAGGGAATTTGAAATTGATGCAACACGTTCAACATTACAACTGATATATACTAACCCGAATGATCTGTTTAACTTTTTTGCTTCTTCCTATAAATTGATTTCGGCTGCCGGTGGAATTGTCAGAAACAATTCCGGCGACATATTATTTATTTTCAGAAACGCAGTATGGGATTTACCGAAAGGCAAAGTCGAAAAGTACGAAACACCAGAACAATCAGCCCTGCGTGAAGTTATAGAGGAAACGGGATTATCAGCTCTATCAATCAAAACAAAACTACCTTGCACCTATCACACCTATACTGAGAATAATATCGACATCTTAAAAAGAACACATTGGTTCGAAATGATTGCCGAAAGAAACGAGAAATTTATACCTCAAAAAGAAGAAGGCATTACAGAAATAAAATGGGTTAACTATAACAACACTGAATCTATTCTAAAAAACTCATATCTGTCAATTTCTAATTTGCTTCACGACTACCTTAAATTGAGTAAACCTTAAATAAATTTGAACTAAATTCTCAACAAAAAACGTCCCTTATTGTTTTATTTTTTATTATTGTATCAAAATTATAAATCCAAATTCATTGCAAATGGCAAATCGTTTATTCATCAAAAAATCTATTCCCAAATTAATGGTGGAAGCAGCCGATGATGGTCGTGGATTAAAGAGATCATTGACGTCTCTAAGTTTAGTTGCTTTAGGGATAGGTGCAATTATTGGAGCCGGGCTTTTCGTCAGAACTGCCGCCGCCGCTGCAAACAATGCCGGGCCCTCAGTCACCATAGGCTTTATTATTGCCGGTATTGGTTGTGCACTTGCCGGACTTTGCTACGCTGAATTTGCATCTATGATTCCTGTTGCTGGAAGCGCATATACATACTCATATGCAACTATGGGCGAATTGGTGGCATGGATTATTGGATGGGACTTAGTACTTGAATATGCACTTGGAGCTGCTACTGTAAGTATCGCCTGGAGCGAATATTTGAATAAACTTTTGGGATATTTCAATTTTCACATTCCTTATGCATGGTGCCATTCGCCTTTTGAGGTCAGTACGGCCGGAGCGCATGGTATTATGAATATTCCTGCACTCTTTATATTGTTTCTGTTATCTATTTTATTGATTCGTGGTGCGCGGGAATCTGCTTTGGTAAATGCAATTATTGTAATCACAAAAGTATCTATTGTGATTCTGTTTATTGTATTTGGTTGGTCGTTTATCAATCCTGCAAATCATGTACCTTTTATCCCGGAAGCCACTATGTTTACTGATGCACAGGGTGTTTCTCACAATTTTGGAGGTATCTTAGGAATATTGGGAGCTGCAGGGGTAGTATTTTTTGCTTTTATTGGTTTCGATGCAGTTTCAACAGCAGCTCAGGAAACAAAAAATCCAAAGAAAGCTATGCCTATTGGTATACTGGGCTCTTTAGTTATTTGCACGGTGCTTTATATTCTATTCGCTTATGTTTTAACTGGGGTGGCTTCAACCAATGATTTCAGAACGGCGGGAAAAGAAGCATCTGTCACTTACGCAATTCAAACGTATATGACAGGCTTCGGATGGTTGGCAAAACTTGTTACTATTGCAATTTTAGCCGGTTTTTCATCGGTTATTTTAGTGATGCTTTATGGTCAATCCCGGGTGTTCTATTCGATGAGTCACGATGGACTTGTACCCAAACTCTTCTCCGACCTGCACAAAAAGTTCAGAACACCCTACAAATCAAATTGGCTTTTTTTGGGATTTGTCGGAATTTTTGCATGTTTCGTTCCTCAGGATATCGTTGGTGATATGACCAGCATCGGAACCTTGTTTGCCTTTATGCTGGTTTGCGGAGGAGTGTGGATAATGCGTGTCAAAAGTCCTGAATTGAAGCGGGAGTTTAAAACACCGTTTGTTCCTTATGTACCTATTCTCGGTATTATAGTATGCAGTGCCATGATTTTCGGTTTAGGCTGGGCAAACTGGACCAGATTATTTATCTGGATGGCTATCGGATTTGTATTCTATTTTTCATACGGAATCCGCAAAAGCAAACTAAAAAAAGAATTGGACGGCAACAAATAATCCAATATTTCTTCTTAGTATTCTGTTGGTAAAACTTCTAAAAAAAGTTCTTTCTATTGGCTATTAATGACAATTAATAAATAACCATTTAATGATCACAATACTTATAAAGCAAATTATACGATTCCTTGATTCCCAATTCTCCGGCTTTACTAATATCCTTGCATCCTAATTCCTTATCTCCCAAAAACAGATATAATACTCCACGATTATAATAAGCCTCAGCAAATGAATTATCATAAAAAATACTTACCGAATAATCCAGAATAGCGCCCCTGTAGTCATTTAAAACACCTTTCGCGTATGCCCTGTTATAATATGCAGGGCTGAATTTGTTATTCTTTTCAATAGCTACGGTATAATCCTGTATTGCCTGCATATAATAATCCGTATTAAACGTAGTATTTTTATTGACAAATAATTGGTTATTCAATTGGTCGTTTTCATCTTTTTGCCCCATCGCAAAATGCAGATTTCCCTTCACGAACCATATCAAATAGCTATAATTAGATGTATCCGAAATTTTAGATACGGAATTTAATGCCTGACTATAATTAACTATTGCACCCGATATAATACTTTTCCAAAACTGATACATTTGCGACAGCGAATCTGTTCGTACCAATGAATCAATTATACTGCGTTCCTTTAATAGTTCAGTCACATCAATGTCCGTATTTTTCAAACTGAACATCATTTTACAATCCGTAGGTTTTATCGTATTCAGTTGCTCCAGTTCCGGATTGAATTTCTGATACTCCTTTACAGCATCATTTCTCGCCAGAATGATATTGAACTGAGTTTTCATTATTATTTCATAAGGTTTAAATTGTATCTTGCCCTGTGCTGTATCATTATTTTCAAATTCCGACCTTAACTCAAACAGTTTTTTATTTGAAGTAATCTCCTCAGGACTATAATGTATCGAATCGTTATTGGTCATCAACATCTCGGCTATCCTTTTATCGGTTGCGTATGCCTTATAGTTTTTTACTTCCCTATACGCGAGCGAACGTAAATAATAAGCATTATAAAAGGTCGGATACAACGATATCACTGTGGAATAATCATCAATAGCTCCTTGATAATCTTTCAATCGCTCACGAACATTCGCCCGATAAAAATAGGCAAACAAATTTTTAGGGTTCAACGCTATCACTTTCGTATAATCAGTATTGGCTTCCGCAAAATGGTCGTGTTGCGCGTAGAGCGTTGCTCGGTTATAATAACATTCAGCATTGTATGGGTCCAATGCTATCACTTTCGCGTAATTTCGCAAGGCAGGCTCAAAATTGTTCTTATCATGATAATATCCTGCCATATAATAATAAGCCATGGCATTGTTCGAATCTTTCGAAATGGTGTATTCAAAATCCTTCAAGGCCCCCAGCGAATCTTTCATAAATAATTTTATCTGGCCACGCAAAATGTAGGCATTAAAAAATTCAGGCATCAGACCAATAGCGCTGTTACAATCTTGCAGGGCTTTTGTGTATTTTTTCGATTCAAGCCCCATAATGCTTCGGTTCAGGTAGGCATTAATATTAGCAGGATCAATTTTCAATGCTTCGTTAAAATCTTTCAGGGCATTCACACTGTCGCCGATCTGAGCCTTTGCAAACCCGCGGGCATTGAGATAATCCGAGTTGATGCTATTTATAGCAATAGCTTTATCAAAATTGGATATGGCATCATAATAATCCTTCTGATCGGTTTGAACGATTCCTAAATAATAAAATGCAGGACTATAGCCGTGATGTATCAGCGTAGTTTGCTTAAAATCCGCTTCAGCGCCTAACTTATCTCCCAACTCAAGTTTTGCCACACCTCTGAAGAAGAATGCCTGATGATTTTCAGGAGAACTCTCGATTACTTTATTGAAGATCGATATTGCGTTTGTAAAATTGTTGCTTTGTAATTCCTGCTGACCTTCTATCAAATACCTGTTGATGTTCAGTTGCGCAAACAAACTCAAAGAGCTAAAATTTGCAACAGCAAACATTAATAAAAAAATATAGTGGTAACGAAACTTCAATATTTTAACTTAAATTATAATCGCTTAGATTAACATCAAAAGTATTGTTTTATTGCTCCAATTATTGCTATCCTACTAAAAAAAGCGCTCCGATTTTCATGGAGCGCTCTCAATTAATAAAACTTTACGGGACTTATTCGTGAGTTCTAATAATTACGAAACTGAATTGTTTCAACTTCGGTTTGTATTAGAATTCCATTATAAATTTCTATAGATCGTACCACTGTTTCCGTTCTTTTCCCAATCAATTCTGTATTTTGTTGGGCAAACCGTACCGTTCACATCAACGGGTAGATCGCTGCTGTTATATCCGCCGGTAAAAATGGCTTTCTTATCATCAGAAGGTATATTGTATACTTTCACTCCTGCACAGGGTTGCCAGTCACAAGCTTGTTTAAATATTACCGATTGGGTTATCTGGGTATAAAAAACTTCCCCGTTGCGGTTCGTACCCCAGGCTACCAAACTGCCGTAACTGTCGGCCGTTCCAAATCCATCAACCGACATAAATAAATTGCCTTGTGTACCCGTAAAAGTTCTTTGGCGTGTCAAATTCCAGGTGCGGGTAGTTCCATCGTCAAATGTAGCAATGAGTGCACCGGTAATACGATGTACTATCGATGTTGCTGATGTTCCTAGTTCGGCAATATATCTGCCACTCACATTTTCAAATTTCTTGGTTCCGCTCAACGTAAGCGATTTACTGTCCGAAACCCGTGTGATCACCACGCTGTTATATTTCACATAAACCACAGCACCGGCATCAACCCAATGGGTATTCACATTTTTTCTAACTACAGCTTGTCCCACTCTGTTTCGCGTTCCTTCGCAATTCAGTCCGTTAAAAGTAATGTTATAATAAATCGTATCTCCGATGATACTCGACGAATCCACAGTGATATTACAAGGCAAACTCATCGTGGATTTTGTGCCGCCTCCCGATAGCACTGTATTAACATCGTTCATTACATCGTCGTCCGAAACCGCCATCTTGGTTTCATCCGAAACCAAATTTTGCATGGAAGTGGTATCCACATCCTTGCTTTTGTCTTTCTTACAGGATGTATATCCAATAAGAAGAACCACACATAAAAGTGAGGCTAACCGTATTAATTTAATTGTTTTCATTGTTGTTTATTTTTTGGTAAATAAAAATTGTTAGTTATAATTAGTACACACTTAATAAACTTTACCCTGAGTACTTTATTATTATTTTCCGACTTTTTATTATAAAATAACATTTGGATCAAATTTATTGGTTCAGTAAATGATTTTTTTTTAATAAACTTAATAGGAAGTTACGAGTTCCTAGTAACTAAAAACTTCTCACCGCTCTGACTTTGGCTGTTGTGTCTTTCTTAAAACTGCCAATACTTCCGGTGCCGAAATGTTGTGTCCAGGCGTGGTTTGCATCGCTTTGTGTCGAGCTCCAGTAATAGTCGGATGTAAAACCACCCACGGCGGTTTTGTTTGCATATAATCGGTTCAGTTCTTCTTTGCTGGGCAGATACCAGTCGCTGTATCCGCCAGCTATCAAGTCGTTGCAATAGCGAGGTGCCGTGCCCGTGGCAGAGCAAGCTGCTATGATGGCTGTTGTGTTGGCCTGTCCGGTGCCCATGGCTGCCGAAGTGGCAATGGATGTGCTGTCGCATCCCCAGGAAAACAATGTGTAGGTTAAGGGTGCCACTATCAAGCCGTGTATCACTGCGGCATCATAGCCGGGATCGCCCTGCACGAATAAATAAGCCACAGTGCCCCCCTGGTAGCTGTCGCCCACCACGATATAAGAACACGAACCATCGTCGACGGTGGCATCGGAGTTATAGTTGGTTGCAGTTTTATCGGTACATCCGTCCACTATTTTTTTACAACTGTTGGTTGCCCAAAAACCCAGAGCCAAAACCAAAAGAAACACTATTTTTTTCATGCTTTATTTTTAATTTCAAAGGTAGTATTTCTTTTGATGCGTGATTATTTTTTGAAGGAAGTTTTAAGAGAGAATTTATTTTTTTAAAATTTTTTTATGTACTGTTTTTGATAGAAAATGAAAAATAAGAAAAACACTATGGAAAATGCAAAATACAGCTAAGTTATTGATTTATTGAATTTGTCCGATGCAAGTTCCTGTTTATCCGACGCGAGTTCCTGTTTATCCGATGCGAAATCCTGTTTATCCGACGCGAGTTCCTGTTTATCCGATGCGATATCCTGTTTATCCGACGCGAAATCCTGTTTATCCGATGCGATATCCTGTTTATCCGATACGATATCTTGTTTATCCGACGCGATATCTTGTTTATCCGACGCGAAATCTCGATTGTCTGATGCGAAACCTAAATGATTGTTTGGGAAACGAAAAATATTGTTAGGAAAACGAAAAATATTGAAAGGTGAACGAGAAATATTATAAGGAAAACGAGAAATATAGGAAGGAGAACAAGAAATATTATTTGGAAAACGAAGAATATTGTATGGAAAACAAGAAATATTGAAAGGTGAACGAGAAATATTATAAGGAAAACGAAATATATAGTAAGGAAACGAGAAATATTATTTGGAAAACGAAGAATATTGTATGGAAAACAAAAAATATTGGAAGGAAAACGAAAATTAATATAAGGAAGAAATGAAAACATGAAAGGAAAACTACTTTTCGAGTTACGAGATATTAATTACTAGTTATGAGTTACTAATTATTAGTTATAAGTTACTAATTATTAGTTGTAATTTATTAATTACTAGTTACAAGTTAGGAGATAGGTGAAAGATGAAAGGTGAGCTATATGTATTAGAGATAGGGAATGAAAGATATTAAAAAAAATTCTATCTTTGTTACCAGAATCACAAGCTTTTCAAACCAACCGAAACCCTTATGAGAAAATTGATAAACATCTTTTGCTACCTGGCCATTATAAACTTTTTGTTTTCGACCTTCGATGTGTTTGGTCAGATAACGTTTGTTGACATCAGCGATCTGCATGTTTCGAATGCCGTTTCGTATGTGAACAGTTGCGATAATCAGGCAGCCGCGTTTCAGTGCTATATTAAAGAATTTGCCGCAATGAGCCCAAAACCTGCTTTCGTGGTGGCCAGCGGCGACATTGCCAATATAGGCAACAGCAGCCCCGATGGCATGTATCCCGAACTGACACAATACCTGTTTCCGCCTTCGCAAACCAACCCTATGCCAGGCGCATATTTTATTGATTCGGCACAAACCATTCCTATTTATTTTACATCCGGGAATCATGAATATTATATCACGCTGATTCCTCCCCTGTCGAACTCTACGATGCAATATTATCCGCATTATGTTTCGCCCGATGAGGATTACACGGTTGAAACTTCCGATGCAGTTATTTTGTTTTTGCGTTCGGGCGACGATGCTTTCAGACCCATTTGGGAAGATGTAAACATCACTTGCCCCGAAGGGTCGGGCATAACAACAGCACAGTGCAATTGGTTGCGCACAGTGCTGAACGCCAACCCTGATAAACATAAGATCATCGTGATGCATCACCCCCCTGTGAATGTTGCAGGCACCAGTTCGGACGGAACGCCTTTTACGGGCACTATTTTAGACCCTGCCGACGGTTCGATACTGAACAACCGCACTACTTTTTTGAATATCTGCGATTCGATGCATGTTGACATAGTACTTGCCGGACACGAACATCAAAACGTGGTTGCCAACCGCGCAGGAAACGTTGTGGACGAAAACTGGACTGGAGGTACACGTTATGTGCAAACGGGTGCGGCTTTCAACCATTCGTACAGGTTGGTTACGATAGATGCTGCATCGGTGAGCGTGAGCACCCCGATGCTGAGTTGCACCACCACAGATATTGCTGAAACGAAGGACAGATCATCGCTGAGCGTTTATCCAAACCCAAGCACCAGTATGATAACTATTGAAGCCCAGATGAACTGCAAACTGCAAATCATCAGTATGGAAGGGAAATGCATGAGAGACATCACTGTTGAAGAACCTAAAACTGTGGTTGATGTTTCGGGTTTTCCGAAAGGTTTGTATTTAGTGAAAGCTGAAACGAATGAGGGAAGTGTGGTAGGGAAATTTGTGAAGGAATGAGGTTAGATACGAGTTATTAGTTATTAGTTACGAGTCATAAATATAACAGCATGAAAAAACAACTATTTGTTATTGTATTCGTCATATTTTCGCTACAGATATTTGCACAGACCGGAACGGTGAGTACAGAAGTATTGTCGCGGGAAGCTACTGTCAAAATTTTTAGTGACAGTATTAAGCAGAAGCTAAATATCACTTACCCTATTTATCGTGTTTATAAATGCACCGACCTGACAGGGCTTTTTTACGTGGTTTTAACCGAAAGTGGAGACAGTTTAACGCCTAACAATGACACAGTGAATAAGAGCATACGTGCTCTGAAGATCACTTCTACGAAGAATGGGCTTTCGAAAAGCTGGGAACTTAACGATTTTATTATAAAACTAGTGTATGGCAGCGGGTATGAATCGTCGCTGTTTTTTTGGCCACGCTATAATGAATATACCGACCTGGACGGGGACAATCTGATAGATCCACTGGTGATTTACGGAACTTCAGGTAACGATGGTTATTATGATGGCCGGATAAAGATAATCATCTATCACAAAGGAGCAAAAATTGCGATACGACATCAGAACAGCCCAATGGATTTTGAACGGAACACGCAAGTGGATAAGGAATTTTATGATCTACCCCTGAAAATTCAAAACAAAGTGAAAGAAATTATGCTGAGGATGGAAGATGACAACAGGGCAATTTTTCCGGCAGGATGGCAAGAGGCCATGAAACGGAAAGAGTTAAAATTTGACGAAAACCACCACAAATAGAAAAAATTTTATTGCACTACCAAGGAATCGCTAAACACTTCACAAGCAGTAAAAAAACCGATAGCACCCTCGCTCATATTGGTAGGGACATTTGCAGGAGCCGAATCGAACAGGCCCCCTTTCCAAGTAGTTTCGGATATCATGGCCCGAATAAACTCGGTGTATTCGGGATTCATTGAATATTTCTTTTCATATATCCTGGTACCCAAAGGAAAATTGATCTGTTGAATTTCGGGAGCAAATATTTCGCCCACATCGAGAGTAGGTAAGGTATAATAGTAAAGTGTGGCTTTGCAGGTGGAAGGATCGAGGGTGGTATAGCCCGGAACTTTGGACCAGTCGAGAGATATTTGGAACATGGCAGGATGAACCGCATCGTAAGGATTGCCGATCCAGACGATATGATATAAATCGTCGGAAGTGTTTTTTTGATATTTCAGACTTTTGAAAGAGCTGATGTCGACCATATAGGTTTTTGCCGTGTAGGTTTTTCCGCCGACTGTAATGAGCAAAGTATATATAACATTTGTTTTCGCAAAAAAAGGCCAATGAGTTTGGTAAACACCCGGGTTGGATGGTTCTTCATCAAAATAGAAATTATAAATAGAATCGCTCAGCATGATTTGTGCTCCCGACACAGCTTGAGGAACAGCATTCAGTTCGCTGACGGTTCGGGTAAGGCGAATAGTTTGCGGTGCGTGCTCGTTGGTGATCATTCCATCCACAACCAGAAGATTGAGATCTTCGCTTTTGATGAGATGGTCGGATTTTTTTTCGCAACCAACCAACAACACTATTATTACATAAAAAAACAATTTCTTCATCAGAATTTGAATTTATAATTTATAGAAGGTATTATTCCGGCCACAGAAACGGTAGTGGGTATGAGATCATATCCTTTTGAATTATCGGCCGGAACAACGATATTGCCATCAGAATCGATTTTATTGTAATTTATTGAGAACGGATTTTTTCGGGCGTAAGCATTATAAAACGAAAGAACCAGACTGTGCTGATATTTTCGTTCGGGTTTACTTAACCTGAAACCAACGGATAAATCCAAACGATGGTAATCGGGAAGCCGATCGTTGTTTTTAGCGCCATAAACAGGCACCGAAGAACCCATATAATAATAATAACTAACGGGAGTGGTGATGGCATTTCCTGTCATGTATATCCAGTTTGCCGTAAAATACCATCGTTTGTGGGTATCGAAAGAAATGTTGACATAGATATTATGCGGACTATCGTAGTTGGCCGGAAAAACATCGTTATTATTGACACCGACAATCTGCTTGAATGAACGGGAATAAATATACCCTATCCAACCGGTTAGTTTTCCCGCGGATTTGCGAAGCATGAGTTCGGCACCATACGACCAGCCTTTCCCGAACCTGAGTTCGCCTTCGATCAATGGATTGAAAAGCATGTTGGCATGGTCCTGATAATCGATGGTGTTATAAAAACGTTTATAAAAGCCTTCGAGTGAAATATTCACTCTTGATTTAAAGAGTTTTTGATAAAACCCTAAATCTACCTGATCGGTTTTCTGAGGTTTTATATTGGGCCCGCATGGTACCCAAACTTCGAGGGATGTGAAAGGCCCTATGGAATTGGTTAGAATTTGAATAAACTGGCTGGTTCGTGAATAACTTAGTTTTAATGCGGTTTTTTTGGTCATGTTGTAATTGATGCTAAAACGTGGTTCGGGGTTGCAATATGTTGAATAGACCTTGCGATTAGCAACCTGAGTAGTATCAAACACATCATACAAAGTATTAAAAGAATAGTAGGTTGTTGGTCCCAGGTCTTGCCATACCGGCACCCTTATGCCATAATTCAAAGTAATTTTTTTTCCGATCTGCTCTTCGTTACCGGCATAAAAAACATATTCCAATGAGGTATAACGAGAAATAACCGGTGCATGCTCCTGAATATCTATGTTTGTGAAACTGACATTTCCCGGGTTTGAACTATGAGCACTGACCAACAAACCTGAGCGAATCGTATTATTCGCATTCAGAAACCAGGAAAAATCCGTTTTTAGTGCAAGTTCCGAAATAGCCGATTTCCAGTAGTTTTTATCTTCTCTTGATAAATACAGGAAGTAATTGTATTGGCTGTAGTATGCAGTAGTGTTTGAAAATAACTTAGCGTTAAAAATATGATTCCAACGAAAGGTTCCCAAAATATTATTCCACGAAAGGCCATAGGTGCTAACCGAAGATTGCATCAGCTGACTGTAATTATCCTGTCCGGCATAAAAAGATAAATAAAAACGATTGTTATCGTTGAGTTTGAAATTTATTTTGGCATTTACATCAAAGAAATTCAGTTTAACTTTTCTGTTTTTATAAAAGATATCTGTTAGCCAAAACAAAGTTGATTTACGACCAGAAACAAAGAACGAACAACGATCTTTTTTAATAGGGCCCTCAAATGAAAGATAAGAAGTGTAGGGTCCAATGCTTCCACCGAATCCAAACTTTTTCATATTCCCTTCCTTGATCTTAATATCAATGACGGAAGAAAGGCGGCCACCATATTTGTCAGGAAAATCGCCTTTATATACTTCAGCATCATTAATTGCATCGGGCGCCAAAGCAGAGAAAAAACCAAACAAATGAGAGGGGTTGTATATTGGAGCATCGTCAACCAAAATCAAATTTTGATCGCTGTTGCCTCCCCGCACATAGAACAATGCAGAACCATCGCCATAGGTTTTAATTCCCGGAACTGACTGCAAGGACTTAATAATATCAATATCGCCGACAAAACCCGGCAAGAGTGCAAGTTCCTTTGGAGAAAGTTTGATACAACTCAGAGGTAAAACAGCAAGCGGTTTGTTATCGGTGTTAGCATTAATTTCAACGGGTTTGATATCGGTCTTGGAAAATTCCAGTTCCTTCGAAACCTTTAAATTTTCACGAAGTACTATATCTTCACGTATGCTTTTATAACCAATAAAGGAATAGATCAAAGTATAATTTCCGGCAGGCATTGTAAGCGAATAATAGCCATATTCGTTGGCAGCAGTTCCCATGTTGGTGCCTTTAGCATAAACATACGCACCAATAAGCACTTCACCTGTTGCCTGATCTTTTAAATAGCCGCTGATTGTATATTGGGGAACTTCAGCTTTTGTTGGTTTTATTAATACCTCGATAGGTTTTCGGGTAAGTTTGAGCACAACCTGATTCTCCAGAAGAAAATAATCGATCCCGTTTTTCTTGAGCAGATCGTCGAGAATTGACCGAACCGTTTTGTTGGAAGCCCTGATGCTGACTTTTTTCTCGACCGGGATAATTTGTGAACTGTACGAAAAATTGATTTGAGCCGCCTGACTGATCTGTTTTATCACTTCACCCAAAGGTTTGTCTTTAGCTTTAATACTGATCTTTTGATCAATGTTTTGTGCAGTAACGATAGTTGTTACCATAAAACACAGGGCAAAAATCGAAAAACGATATGTCAGTTTCAAACAACTCAAGGTATACAACAGAATTTATTTGCAAGCTTTTCCTGAGATCTCAATTGTATTGCCTTTTTTAGCAATATCAAGGTCTAATGTCGCTTTCAGCACATTGAGAACTGCGTCTAAAGATTGCTTATCAAAAGTAGCAGTTATTCTGCACTCGGCAATAGATTTTGTTTTAAGTTTAATTTCGGAACGATAAACTTTGTTTAAAACCGGAATTACCTTTTCAAGAGGATCATCAGCAAAGATCAGCTTTTGGGTTTTCCAGGCAATATAATTTTTATCGTCATTTTGAGATTTTGTAATTTTTGTATCGGTAAGCGAAACAACAACCTTTTCTCCAGGCTCAAGTATCGTTTTCTCTTCGGGCTTATCTTTATAGTAAACGGCAACTTTTCCCGAAGTCAGAACAACTTCAACATTATTGTTCCCAATATTGGTATTGACATAAAATGAGGTTCCCAGGTCTTCTATCCTCACATCGCCAACCATAACGACAAAGGGTTGCTCTGCGTCATGTTTTATGTTAAAGTATGCTTCGCCTTTCAGTTTAATTTTTCGTTTATCACCTTTAAATTTATCAGGATACACAATGGTTGAACCGGAACCCAAAGTAATATCAGTCCCATCAGGTAAAACTTTCTGTACCATTTCTGTTTTGGCAGTGAGCACTTGTTCTTTACTGCTATTCACATAATGAATAATCAAAAAAGTTGATAACGCAAGCCAGACAATGATAGCCGCTATTTTAACGATCTTCATGAAGCGTTTTCTATTGGTCTTAGTGCCAGGATATAATTCTTTAACTTTGGTTTCTTCTTCAACTCCAGAATTTATTCTGGAGTGAATTTTCAACCATTCCTTTTCAATATCGACCGAACTTTCTATTTTCGCTTTTTCAAGTTGTTGCCATACTTTATTGTAATCATCGAACTGTTGCTTATTATCAGCATCAATCTTCAGCCAATCCTTCAAAGCAAGAATATCATCACCGGAAGCTTCTCCGGCAAAATACCTGTTCAACAAGTCAATATTATATGTTTCGTTATTCTTCATTTACTTTGTAACTATTATACACTGAACTATAAATTTACCCTTATTCACGCTTTGCTTTTATTTATTTATAGTCAATTCAAAAATTATCAACAATATCGTAATGTACTCTGCCAAACGAACCCTCATGTGTTGTAATGCTTTCGACATATGAGTTTCAACTGTTTTCACAGATATACTTAATTTATCCGCAATTTCCTGATATTTCAGATTTTCAAAACGGTTCATCAAAAATACTTCCCTGCATTTTTCGGGCAGTTCCTGAATTGACGAATCCACAAGCTTCGCAATTTCTTTCGCAACTAAAGGGTCTAAATCTTTATAACAGGAATCAGAAAATAGATTTTCGGCAATAAGAATATCTTTATCAAATTTCTTACTGTCGCGAAGATAGTTCAACGATTTATTATTAACAGCTGTGCTTAAATACGAATGGACAGCTTTAAAAGGGTCAATTGTTTCCCGCTTTTCCCATAGTGCAACAAAGGCATCCTGAACTATTTCCTTTGCTGTTTCAATATCTTTTACATAACGTTGTGCAAAAAAACACAAGCTTTTGAAATGCGTTTTAAACAGCAGTTCAAACTCCGACACGGTCATACCTTTATCAGTTTTTTGCAGTTCCGATTCCACGAATCTTTATTCTAAAAGGCAAAGATAAAACTTTTACTAAAAATTTCGTTCAATAAAAAAGGCTTCGATAATTTCGAAGCCTTTTCAGTATTAAACAACTTTATTATTTCAATCCTCTTTTCTTCAGCAGCGGTTCTATTGAAGGATCTTTTCCGCGGAATTTGCGATACTGATCCATACCTTCGCCGTTGCCAACTTCCTGCAAACAATATTTGCGGAACCTGGCAGCTATTTCTTTATTATAAACATCGCCCGATTCTTTGAAAGCGCTGAACGCATCAACATCCAATACGGCTGCCCATAAATAAACATAATAACCTGCTGCATAGCCACCGTTCCAAATATGAGCAAAATAGGTCGAACGATATCGGGGTAATATTTCCGGTATCAAACCAATTTTATCCATTTGTGCTTTTTCAAAGTCTCTTGGGTTTTTAAAATTCGGGGTTGTTAAATTGTGATAGTCCATATCCAAAATCGAAGCTGCAATATATTCCAAAGTTTCAAAACCCTGATTGAATTGTCCGCTCTTCTGAATTTTTGCAATTAGTTCGTCGGGAATAACTTCTCCGGTTTTATAATGTTTTGCAAATATTTTCAGCACCTGTGGTTCAGCCGGAAAATTTTCCATGAACTGCGAAGGCATTTCAACATAATCCTGAGGAACAACTCCTGCTGTGCGGTTATATTTTCCGTCTGAAAACAATCCGTGCAAACCATGGCCGAACTCATGGAACAACGTTTCCACTTCATCCCAGGTTAGCAGCGATGGAGTATCTTTGGTTGGTTTTGTAACATTATAAACTATGCTCACGATAGCATCAACTTTTTTTCCGTCGCGCCATCCTGCGTTCTGAAAACTGGTGCACCATGCCCCGCTGCTCTTCGATTCGCGTGGAAAATAATCAAAATAAATGATCCCAAGATGTTTTCCGTCGGCCTCTTTCACCTCAAAAGTTTCAACATCCTTCTGATAAACCGGCAGATTTGTCAGCTTCGTAAAAGTCAAACCATACATCTTATTGGCCACATAAAACATTCCGTCTCTCACATTTTCCAGTTTGAAGTATGGTTTCAACTGCGATTCATCAAGATCATATTTTTCTTTACGCACTTTTTCCGAATAATACCACCAATCCCAGGGTGCCAGCTTAAACTTGCCGCCTTCTTTATCAATAATTTTCTGCATTTCCTTCACTTCATTTTTTGCCATCGGCAAAGCAGCGTTCCACAAATTCATCAAAAAAGTATCCACTTTTTCGGGAGTCTTTGCCATATTATCGTCAATAGTGTAAGCAGCAAAACTCTTATAACCCAACAACTGAGCCTTTCTGCATCTCAGGTTGGTAATTTTGGTAATAATATCATTATTATCATTCTTGCCGCCGTTATCACCTTTCATAAAATATCCGCGATATAGCTTTTCGCGAAGAGCACGGTTTTTAGCATACTGCAAAAACGGTATCATGCAGGGCTTATCGATCGTAAAAACCCATTTACCATCCAGTTTCCGTTCTTTGGCAACTTCGGCAGCAGCATCTATCGAAGATTGAGGCAACCCGTCAAGATCAGCTTTATTATCCACCACCATTTTAAAATCCTTGTTTTCAGCAAGCAAATTTTCTCCAAATTTCAACGAAAGCGTTGACAGATCAGCATTGATCTTTTTCAAAGTATCCTGCTTATCCTTGGGCAAATTAGCTCCCAAACGAACAAAATCGCGGTAATATTTCTCAACAACTCTGATCTGCTGATCATCTAATTTCAAATTATTGCGTTTATCATAAATTGTTTTTATACGGGCAAAAAGCTTTTCGTTCATCGAAATATCATCATTATGCTTCGATAAAAGCGGACTTATTTTTCGTTCAATTGCCTGAATATTTACATCGGTATTTGCCTGCGAAACATTAAAAAACACATTACTCACCTTGGTTAACAAATAGCCCGATTTATCATAAGCCAAAATCGTATTCTCAAAAGTAGGCTCATCTTTCGAATTGATGATAGCCTGAATTTCCGCGTCATGTTGTTTCATGCCTTCCTCAAAAGCAGGCATATAATGGGTTGTATCTATTTTATCGAAAGGCGGAACCTGAAAAGGCGTTTGATACTCCGATAAAAACGGATTGTTCTTTGTGTCTTTTTTGCCGTTGTTGCAGGCCGAAAAAAACAAGATGGACGAAGCCATGACCATAAATGTAAGTTTTTTCATGTTTATTGATTTTAATTATACGGATTTCTGTTTCACAAAAGATTTCGGTTCACCAAAAATACAAAAATAAATTCCAACCATCGAAATTTAAATTTCACGAATATTTGTTGCTAAAATTACTATTACTTATAATAAACCGAAGAGATATTTCCCAAAAATCTACAAATCAGTCAAAATATCGTGTAAAATCGATAAATAAATCGACAACATTAATTCTAATAACAGCGAAACAGCATTCTAAATCCTAATAAAAATGCATTTTTATATACTTTTCAAACAATTTAAGAATAAAACTCAACTAAAATCAAAAAGAACCATATTTTTAATTACTTTTGTAAGTTACCAATATGGTCTAACTCTCAGCAAATTCAATCACTATTTACTTAGACAAGGCATATTAATTCATTTTTTACTCGTAATAATCCCTCAAAACAAAAAAATCTATGGCCAAATCGAATGAACGATTTAACAAAATTGAAAAAGAAAAGATAAAACAGAAGAAGAAAAAAGACAAAGAAAAGAAAAAAGAAGAACGCAAAGCCAATGCAGGTACCGGCGGCATCGACGATATGATTGCTTATGTGGACGAAAACGGGAACCTCTCTTCAACACCACCCGATCCTTCAAAAAAAATACAAGTTAATGCCGAAGATATTGAGATCGGCATTCCAAAAAACAGAAATACCGAAACTGTCGACGTTATCCGAACCGGAGTTGTTACATTTTATAATTCATCAAAAGGATTCGGGTTTATAAAAGATCTCGAATCGCAGGAAAGCATTTTCACCCACGTTAACGGGCATCTCGAACCCATAAAAGAAAACGACAAAGTTACTTTTCAGGTAGAAAGGGGTCATAAAGGATTAAATGCCGTGAATGTAAAACTACTGGTAAAAAATCCCTAAAATTCTAACAAAGCATTTACTGATCAATAATTTCAGGAGCGGATAAAAAAGGGTTTCAGAAAACATATAAAATAACAGCATTGATTATTGAGGCATCTCGAGAAAACACTTGAAACCTATGATTTCACCATAAAAATTCATTGTTATTTACTCTATTGAATCCACGTGCATTTATAGAACCACATACTGTCTTTAGCATTTTCTTCTTGCAAAAAAAATGAGTTTTTACCTATTCGTATCTTTTCCCTACAAATAGAAATGAGTTTTTACTTATTTCCATTCATCTTTCCCGGACAAATATTAAGTTGCCGGCACGATGTATCACCTGCGCAAAATATTGGAAGATTTCGGTTTCTCGAGCATGGAAGTGAGGAAAATCGTGCGTGCGCATACCGAAATGGAGCGTGCACATAAAGAAATTGAGCGTGCGCATACCGAAATTGA
The DNA here is from genome assembly GCA_903913285.1 of uncultured Bacteroidales bacterium. Classification (GTDB taxonomy): domain Bacteria; phylum Bacteroidota; class Bacteroidia; order Bacteroidales; family CAIWKO01; genus CAIWKO01. Next base: position 42,027 of record CAIWKO010000019.1, read on the forward strand.
GCGTGCGCATAGCGAAATTGAGCGTGCGCATACCGAAACCGTGCGTGTGCATACCGAAATCGTGCGTGTGCATACCGAAATCGTGCGTGCGCATACCGAAAATGAGCGTGCGTATACCGAAACTGTGCGTGTGCATACCGAAATCGTGCGTGCGCATACCGAAACTGTGCGTGCGCATACCGAAATCGTGCGTGCGCATAGCGAAATTGAGCGTGTGCATATAGAAATGGAAAAGTGTCATTTTTATTATTCTTTTAGCTACGCTGAGATTTCTTCGTTCATTTAGCTTCGCTGAGCTCACTTCGTTCATTTCTTTTTCTTGTTAAAAAGAAACGAACCAAACCTGCCTGACTGCCTAAACGGCAGTTGACGGCAGGCAGGGAAAAGAACAGTCCAAACGAAGCTTCAGCGCGCTCTGAAAAAAATAAGAAAATCAGTAAAAGTAGTCTGCCTATCGGCAGAAACGTAAACGCCCCGCCAGGGGGCGGGCAGGCCCGCCTTTTTGTCGGGCAAGC